>NZ_CP109162.1:4800000-5123074 GCF_035920445.1 Nocardia sp. NBC_01730
CAGCAGGTCGCCCGGTGGGTTCTGGATACGGCATCGCGGCGCGGCGACGCCGAGTTCGAACTGATCGACCTGCGCGACCACCCGCTACCGCACTTCGACGAGCCGGTGGCGCCGATGTTCGGCCCTTCCGTACATGAGCACACCCGCGCCTGGGCCGAGCGGATCGCCCCGTTCGACGGGTTTGTGATGGTGACCCCTGAGTACAACCACTCGGCCCCCGGAGTGTTGAAGAACGCCATCGACCACCTGTTCGCGCAGTGGGCCGACAAGGCGGTCGGATTCGTCTCCTACGGCGCGGGTGGCGGCGTCCGCGCGGTGGAGCATCTGCGGCTGGTTTGCAGTGCCCTGTGCATGGCCGATGTGAGCGCCCAGGTCGTCATCTCGGTGCTCACCGATTTCGAGAACTACACCGCCTTCCAACCGGGCGACCGCCACGCCACAGCCCTGAACACGTTGCTGGATCAGGTCGTCGCGTGGAGCGCCGCACTCGCGCCGCTACGGCAGGCCGCCGCCGAAACCACTCTCATCAATTCCTGAGGAGCCGATCATGCTGACACCACACGACTTTCGGTCACTTGCCGACCGTGTCGAGATCGAAGCGCTACGCGGCGAATTCACCGACGCGGTGATGATGCGCGACTTCGACCGCCTGGCATCACTGTTCACCGACGACGCGGTACTACGCATCCCCGACGCAGGTATCGAACTCGCCGGCCGCACCGAACTCCAGACCAAAATGCGGCTGATGCAAGACGCCTGGGACTATTTCGTTCAGCACACCCATCCCGGCGCGATCGAAATCGACGGCGACACCGCCACCGGCCGCGCCCACATCTGTGAACTCGGCCGGTTGAAAAGCGGAAGTTCGCATTTGAACTATGCGATCTACCACGATCGCTACCGACGAACAGCCGACGGCTGGAAGTTCACCGAACGGGTCTACGAGATCCGATACCTCGACAGCTCGCCGCTACCGGGCTCGCCGCCGGGAGAGAACGGACTGGGTGTGCACGTATCCGCTGTGCAGCTACCCGGGTGACCATGCGCTGCCCACTGGGCCGCCGTAACCCAAGCAGCCCCGTGGGCGGCATCGAGTCCCGCGGTCTCGTCAGCGTGAACAAGGTCCCGACATCGGAATTCACCAGCAGGCGCATTCGTGTTCGACTGTGGGAGATAAGCCAGGTTCGCAGCGACCGCTCCGCCCCGGATTCCGACAGCTCAGGTCGACGCGTTGGGGTTCAAAGTCCACGGGACAGGCGGCTGACCGTCGACTACTTCAGCGACCAGATCCACCCACGCGACAGCGAGCATGCCGACCGTGAACCATGCGTCGTGCATGACGTTCTGCGGCACGGCGTCACGGGTGTGGATGAGGATTTCAGCAGCGACATGCGCCGCCGCCAGCTCATCCACGGCACGACCGAAAGCATCCGACGACGCGACGTGGCTGGTCACCCAATTGTCGATCAGGGTGACGAGCTCGCCTCTGCGACGGTCGATGTCGCCGGTTCTCGCGATGTCGATATGCCGTACACGATGTAGGTGCGCAAGGTCCTTCGCCCAGCGCGCAATCAAGTGATCACCGGGCCGATAACCATTTTCCCCGCGGAACGCGGCAATGACTTCGCGCCAACCTGGCACACTCGCGCGCACAATGGCACCTTCAACGGAGGAGAATCGGGGAATCACCGCACCTACTCGTCGTCGTAGCCGAAGCTGTAGGCCGCGGCGACCAGGTACTGGAGACATCGAGGGCCGTCGCTAGCGTGGAGGTCGAGTACGAAGCGGGCTTCCTCGAGGGAAGTGGGTGGCGTCTCAGCGGCGCAGTCGGCGTGCATAGTGCGCCATTCGTCGGCGAAGGAAGGCACACCGGCGGACCTCGGAAAATTCATACCACCCCCCGTACAGCGCTCACACGACCCAAAGGTCTTCCCACGGACTGATTGGGCGCAACTGGATACCATGGGCTCGATATGGAGGCGAGTAGATGAGTGCCAGCACCGGAAAGGTCATCCAGCAGCGACGCGAGCTCCTCGGGTTGTCGCAGCCCGATCTCGCTGAGGCCGCCGAGGTGAGCGTCCGCCAGATCGCGCGTTATGAAGCTGACGAGCAATCGCCGACGCTGCCGGTGGCGATACGTTTGGCCGCAGCACTGCAAATCTCTCTTGCCGCGTTGGCCGGTGTCGCGGAAACCTCCCTGGATCTGGCCGGTGACTGGTGGGCAGCCTGGCAAACCTGGAAAGACGGTGTGGAGCGCATCGACGTCCACCCTCTGACCGTTCGACACGAGGGCGACTACCTGCTTCTCGACGGCTCCCGAGCCCGGCCGGTCGCGGATGGCAGCTACGAGTGGCGGGGCGAGCTGCGGTTGTGGGACAACGAATCGCTGATGGGTTGGTACTCCGCCACCGAGGGCGCGACTCGATCGAAGGGCACGATCTATTTCGCGTTGCATCCTCACGGCACGCACGCCCTCGGCTCGTGGACCGGGCTGTCGTACGAGGGGATTGTGGTCCGTGGTTGGGGCGCGATCGCGCGGGAGAAATCCCAAGTGGAGCAACTGATCTCGGAGTTGATACGAATAGAGGGAGCGTTGAAGTCATGGCCGTCGACGACGAACTCGTAAGCGTCAGCATCACCGCCGCCGATGCCGAATGGCTGGCGGAGTTCACACGCAAGCTGGTCACCGATCGGCTCGCGGCGTGCGGAAACATCCACCCATCGATCAGGTCTATTTACCGATGGGACAATGCAATCGAGGACGACACCGAAGCCCTGGTCACACTGCATACGCGGCGCTCGCACGTCCGGGAGATCATCGCTCGCGCCGATGTCGAGCACCCCTACGACACCCCGCAGGTTCTCGCTGTTCCGATCGTGGTCGCCCATCCCGGCTACCGAGATTGGGTGCTGACCGAAACGGCTGGCTGACCTACCTCGCACAGTTCGGGACTCGTCCGCGAGCCTGCGCTTGATGTCGTAGACGCTAGGCCCTCGTGCAGGCACAGATCTACATGTTCCTAGCGCCGCGACAACCAACCCGCACGCGGCGATTACCGCACTTGACCATATGGCTATGTCCATCTATACCTCCGGAGAAAACTGCTTGGGCACCGCAGCGCCAGCGTCGAGCGTTGACGATTCATAGCCTGGTCTTGTTCATGACTTTTTAGTCATGATTTTCCGTCTACAGCTGTCTACATCCGCCTACGATGACGCCATGACGGGAAGCGGGGGCGTCCACTCGATCGACCAACCGGCGGTACTCGGCGCACGTCTGAGGGAAGCGCGGGAAGCCGCGGGCTTGTCCCTGTCCGGCCTCGCCAGCAAGGTTCCCTACAGTCGTGCCGCGCTGGGCCACTACGAAACTGGTGCGAGAACTCCGCCAGCCGATGTGATCGAGTGGTACGAACGTGAGTGTGGAAAGTTCGCTGATTCCGTGACCGCGATATCGATCCTCGGGAGAGCCGACGTGGACCGTCGCAGCTTCTTACGCAACGCCACCTACTCTGCGGCGTTGAGCGCGACCGGTCTTCTCGGCGCCGGTGAGCTCGCCCGACTGGCCAGTGTCGAATCCGGTCGCCGCGCCGACATGCGTGAGGTTCGCGCCGTCCAAGCAGTGACAGATGCGTTCGTTAAGCTCGACGAGTCGCGAGGGGGAGGTATCGGCCGGACCGCGGTTGCCGAGTTCCTGGGAACGGACGTGGCTGCCTTGCTGAACGCTCGGTTCCCCGACAGCAACACGCGTATGCACGCCTTCAGCGCTGCGGCAGAACTCGCCTATCTCGCTGGCTTCAAAGCCCATGACGCAGGCCAGGACGGGATCGCGCAGCGATATTTTCTCGCGGCGCTGCGGTTGGCCGAGGACAGCGGGATGCCCGGTCACGACGCGTTCGTGTTCCGGATCCTTGCCCTGCAAGGCACGGACATCCAGCAGAACAAATTCAGCGTGGCGCTGGCCGAACAGGCCGAGCGTCGCGCACGCAGCAAAATCGGCCCGGACGTGATGGCACTGTTCACCGTTGCCGTGGCGCGATGTCATGCGGAGAACGGCGACGCGCGCGCCGCTCACGCAGCATTACGCCGCGCCGAGCCACACATCCACGCGGAGATGGACGAGCCACCACCGCGGTGGGTGGCGATGTGGTGCCCGAACAAGGCCACCGTAATCGACCAGACAGCCAAGACGTTTCAGGCCCTCAGCGAACTCCGGGATGCCGAGAACCACTACCAGCTTGGAACTTCCATCTGGGACCCCCACACTCATGCGCGGGTGTTCGCGCTAACCGCAGCCGAGACCGGTCTCATCCGCTGGAGAATGGGCAACCACGACGCCGCAGTCGCGATCTGGCGGTCTGCGCTCCCGATCCTCCATCGCGTCGACTCGGCACGAACAACCAAGTCATTCAGTAAGATTCGGGCTACGGCACCAGAACTCTTCGCCGACACCGACCCGTCGACGGTTCCCAAGCTGTAAAGGATTCTGGGGTCGACCACATATTTTTGAAGCAATAGATGCCTAATCCTCAAAATTTACCAAAGGAACTGTGAATTTTTAATGGTGAAACTCGGCAACCTGTTGTTCAATGTACCTAATGCACCACAGGTTCGCGATGGCCTCCTGAAGCATAACTACTTTCCTTCGATCGCAAAACGCCGCGATGAATTACCGCCGTCGATTGTTTCTACCGATTTCACGGCCGATGTAGCAAATGAACTGATCCAGCAGTGTTCGACTTCAAAAGGCATCAGAAAAGATTACGATGCAGTCAGTTACGAAGCCACTAGATTCAATCTTGTAGCCAGGAGGCTTTCTATACCACACCCGCTACCATATGCACGGCTTGTCAATACTATCGCAGACAACTGGACAAACCTGCGATACGTGGCCACCAATCAGAAGAGCCAGTTTCGACCCGCCTACCACGGCGATGGTCGATTGATCGCTATGAACTACGGCAGACAGTGGGCTCACAATAAAATCGGAATGAAGTGGGCACGATTCGGAGCAGAATACCGCGTATCCGCAGACGTTGCGAATTTCTATCCCGGATTCTATACACATTCCATACCTTGGGCCATCGCAGGACATTCCATTGCCAAAAAGAACCGGTCACCCAGCACTTGGTACAATGAATTGGATATGCGGTTTCGCGACTGCAATCGAGGCGAGACTGTAGGGCTTCACGTAGGGCCTGGTACATCAGCCATAGGCTCCGACATCGTTCTTACGGCAGTCGACAAAATTTTAGAGACAAAGGGCTATAATTATACGCGATTTGTCGATGACTACAAATTCTATGCGGTGGACCGGCGCGATGCAGAGAACTTTATACTGGATCTATCCGAGGCACTATCATCCTTTGGCTTGAAGCTGAACGGCGGAAAAACTAAAGTAGAAGAACTTCCAATTCCTGATCGGCCAGGCTGGATGCGTGCACTGCTCCCTCAAATACCACAGTCTACACATTTTTCTCGACTGGAGCCATATCTAGAAGAAGCAATGGAACTGGCAAAAGTTACGCCAGACGGAAGCGTTTTGAAATTCGCAGTCGACGCTGTCCTGCGGACAAAGGACCTTGAGAGTAGAGCGGACGAAATTCTGCCTTGCCTATTTACTATCGCGTTTCATACTCCCGGATTGCTACCTGAGATAAGTCATATCATAAGGGAAAGCAACACAACTGGTGTCCAGTATACAGATGAATTGAACTCCCTACTGCGGCGCCACGCCCGCTTCCGACGTTCCGACGGAATGTCTTGGGTTCTTCACATCATGCGCGAGGAGAGCGTCCCCCTGAAAGATAGCTCGATAGATAGCGTAATGGAAACCGGCGACTGTATTCCCCTCGTCCTTCTACACAAGACTGGACAAACCGAAGCAGCTGACGCTGTGACGAACCACGTCAACACAAAGCTTGCGACCTCACCCGTCAGCTATGACCTAGATCAAGACTGGCTCTTGTATTACGAACTATTTCTACAGGGGACAATTTCAAATCCATATAGCCAAATTGCAGAAAATCGGGCAGCTCAAGAGGCATTTGAATGTCTGAAAGAACGCAGCGTGTCGTTTGTGAAATAGTTGCCGCCCACATGCCAAATGCGGGTTGCAAAAGTATTTTTCGATACACTACACAAGGGAGTCGCCAACGCATCCTTTGATTCATGAAGGACCACAGGCTGGAATGGAAAAGGGCTATACATTAAAACGGAACTCGACCGCGTTCCGCCGCGAACCAACGTCACGGCGAAGGCGCGATGTATTCGCACTGCAGGTCGGACACCCTCGCGATGTGCTCGAAGTCGTGGTCCGCGGCAAGCACGGTCGCATCGTTCACGATGGCATACCCGGCGATGAGGATGTCGTGCGAGCCAGCCGCCCTGACGAGCCCCTCGTTCCAGAGTGCTGCCTGGATATCGAGCACAAGCGATTCGTCGGGTGCGTGCTCGAGCGGGAATCCGAGGGAGATCTGCTCTCGGTAGTTCGCGTGCTCTACGGGCGTCCAGGCACTGTGGCAGAACTCGAGCACCTGCGGCGGGCAGGTGACGAACAGGTCGGCCGGTGCTCGCTCGATACGCCGCAGGCGCGCAGTGATACCCGGGTCCCCAGTGGCCAGCCTCGCCCAGACCGAGTTGTCGACCAGGTAGTCGGTCACGAGGACTGGGACTCGCCCGGAGAGACCACTGGCGCGCCTAGCTCGTTGTCGAGGTCGGTCAGTCCCGCGATACCGTCGATCATCGCGCCCTTCTGCTTCGAGGCGATAAGCCGGCGCAACGCGAGGTCGAGGACGGCTCGGTTCGATCGCTCGCCCGTGAGCGCTCGGGCACGCTCGATGAGCTGCGGATCCAGGTCGACGCTGGTGACTGCCATGACTACCCCTCCCGTTTGTTATATGTCTGATTATATATCGGGCGGCGTCACGGGGCCACCCCAGCCGTACCGGGACTCCGGCTCGAGCATGGGGACCAAGCCACCGACCCGAGCCACCGCGCTCTCACTCGCTGCGGTTCCTGTTCCACAGCTGATGCGTCAGACCGCTGGATGTGCTGATGGACTCAACACTGAATCGCTCTTCCAAGCCAGTGAGGTGATCCCAGATCCGAACACCAGCACCGAGCACGATCGGAATGATCGACACGTGCAGAAAATCAATGAGATCGGCCTGGAGGAACTCACGCACGGTGGACGGCCCGCCGCCGATCCGGACGTCCAACCCCGCGGCTGCATCTTGCGCCAAGCGAAGCGCCTCCTGTGGCGAGGCATCCACGAAGTGGAAACTGGTGCCGTTGCCGAACTCGAGTGCTTCGTGCGGGAAATGGGTCAGAACAAAGACCGGGGTGCGGAAGGGCGGCGCATCTCCCCACCATCCCGTCCAGCCGTCGTCCGGCCATTCGCCCGCCTGCGGGCCGAACTTGCGACGACCCATGATCTCCGCCCCGACACCCTGGCCCCACATACTGAACATGGCGCGGTCCACGGTCACCGGTTCGTCGATTCCGTGAATGCCGTGGATGACACGTCCGTCGAACTTGCCGAAGAGCGCCCCCGCTCCGCCGATCGGCGCTTCGAGCGTCACGTGATCACCGGCGGCATACCCGTCCGAGGAGACGAAGAGGTTGTGGACTCGCGTACGCGACATAATGGCTCCAAACAGGTGGTTGCAAAATGAAATCACTCGCATCCTAGCGTAGAGTGATTTCTATCTGCAATCACTTTGGAGGTCGGATGGCGAGAGAACAGCCCCGATCAGGGTGCGCGATCAATGCGGCGGTCGAGGTGCTGGGCGACGCCTGGAGCCTCATCGTGCTTCGCGACATCGTTTTCGGCGGTCGCCGACACTTCCGCGAGCTCCTGACGCGCAACGACGAAGGCATCGCGTCGAACATCCTCGCCAACCGCCTCCGAAATCTGGTCGAGGATGGCCTGCTGTCTCGTGACGATGCGACGCGGGGGCAGCGGGCGGCGTATTCACTCACCGAGGCAGGGATTCAGACGGTTCCGGTGATGGTGGCCCTCGGGACCTGGGGCATGCATCATCGAGCCACGTCACACGCATTGAGCGTGCGCGCTCGCATCCTGGCCGAGTCCCCCGACCTCGTCGACGACCTCATCGACGACCTCCGCGAGATTCACCTCGGCATTCCGCGACCCGCCCCCGAACGCCCCCTTGCGTCCGAACGACTGCAGCACGCGTTCGAGGCCGCCACAGAGAGAGCGGGGGCATGGTCCAGTGGCAGCGACGCGCCCGAACCAGCAACCTCGAACGCCGACGTCTGAACGTTCGGGCGTCCCGACGCCTTCGTAAGAAGGCCCTGAGGTCGAACCGAAACGCGACTACACGTTGAAGCGGAATTCGACGACGTCGCCGTCGTGCATGACGTAGTCCTTGCCCTCCATCCGGACCTTGCCCGCTGCCTTGGCAGCGGCCATCGATCCCGCCGCAACCAAGTCGTCGAAGGCCACGACCTCCGCCTTGATGAATCCCCGTTCGAAGTCGGTGTGGATGACCCCGGCAGCCTTGGGTGCGGTGTCGCCCTGGTGAATGGTCCAGGCGCGCGACTCTTTCGGGCCCGCGGTGAGGTAGGTCTGCAAGCCCAGGGTGTGGAAACCCGCGCGGGCCAGGGCATGCAGGCCCGGCTCCGCTTGACCGATGGATTCCAGCAGTTCGATGGCCGACTCCTCATCCAGTTCGAGCAGCTCGGCTTCCACCTTGGCATCGAGGAACACCGAATCAGCCGGAGCCACAGACGCTTTCAGCTGCGCAACCTTCACCTCGTCGGTAAGCACCGACTCGTCGGCGTTGAAGACATAAAGGAAGGGCTTGGTGGTGAGCAGCGAAAGTTCTTTCAACAGTTCGGTATCCACCTTGTCGGCCGCGGCGAACAAGGTGGTGCCGCTGTCGAGGATCTCCTGCGCCGCCTTGGCGGCGTCGGCGACGGGCTTGCGGTCCTTCTTGACCTTGGCTTCCTTCTCCAGCCGCACGACCGCCTTCTCCAGGGTCTGCAGATCGGCGAGAATGAGCTCGGTCTCGATCACCTCGATGTCGGCGGAGGGGTCCACACGGCCGTCGACGTGCACCACGTCATCGTCGGCGAACACACGCACCACCTGGCAGATGGCGTCGGCCTCACGAATGTTGGCGAGGAACTTGTTGCCAAGGCCGGCACCCTCCGAGGCGCCCTTCACGATGCCGGCGATGTCGACGAACGACACGGTCGCGGGCACGATGCGCTCGGAACCGAAGATCTCGGCCAGCTGGTTCAGCCGCGGATCAGGCAGCGGGACCACGCCGACGTTCGGCTCGATAGTCGCGAACGGGTAGTTCGCGGCGAGCACGTCGTTCTTGGTCAACGCGTTGAACAGCGTCGACTTTCCGACGTTGGGCAGGCCGACGATTCCGAGGGTGAGACTCACGAGGAAGAGAGTCTACGCGGCATGCGGGCCGCTCCACCCTGCGCCCGCCCGAAGCGACCGCTGTACCGATGCGAAGCGACCGCGGTATCAACCCGACGCACGCGCCCACACGCGGATCGCCGTTCCGGAGCCGCAAACAAACGGCCCTATCCAGGGATCAGAACGACTTTGCCGAGGTTGCCCCGGCCCTCGATAACAGCGTGTGCCTCCGCCGCGTCTTCCAACGCGAACTCCGCGTGCACGACAGGGCGCAACTGGCCCGACGCGAAGTACTGCCACAGCTCCTGACGCCACTGCTCGTACACGGCGGGCCGTCCCTGCGCGATGCGGGCCATCTGGAAGCCGATCACCGATTTGGCGCCGACAAGCAGGTCGTATGCCTGGATGGTTCCACCGCCGGAGCTGTAGGCGACGAGACGTCCACCGGGAGCCAGGGCCGCGATCGCCGGCGTGCGTCAGCTCGAACCGAGACCACGAACCAGAGTCCTCGTCAAACTGCGAGCGAGCTCATCCGATGCCGGTGTCGCGTCCGGACCGGACTGGTAGTACCGCAGAAACGCTTGATGGAAGCAGGTCCCGTCGAGCAAGGACGCCGCCGCGGTTACGTCGACGTCGGAAGCGATGCGGCCGAGTTCCCGCTCGGCACGCAGGTATTCGGCGATACCCGCGATGGCGTGACCGGGTCCCGCCCCGTGGCGGCGCATCGAATCACGGTGGGCTGCCATACGTTGCGGCTGCGCGAGCAGGCCACCGAGCAACGGGAGCGACTGCTGGTAAAAGCTCAGCGCGTCGCGGGCCATGGCCGCGAGATTTCCCTCCACGGTGGACGCCCCTGGCCGGGGCGGGGCGCCCGCCGGACTGGGCATCCGATGCCGGAGGACGTTGAGGATGATGTCCTCCTTATCACTGAAGTGCTTGTACAGCGCCGCCTCGGAAAACCCGGCGGCCTTGGCGATCTCCTTCGTCGTGGCTTGGACCACACCACGGTTGCGCATGATCTCCGCCGCCGCGTCGAGGATCCGATCGCGTGTTCCCATGTCGAACTCCTGGTTGACAGGTTAGTAAGTACTCACCCATCCTAGGTTAGTAAACACTCACCAACCAGAAGGGCCGACCATGCGACTCACAATCTTCGGAGCGACCGGTAATACGGGTACCCGCCTCGTTCGGCAGGCACTGGCGGCCGGACACGAAGTCACGGCGGTGGTGCGCGGCACGCACACGATGCGGGACCATTCCGCGCTGCGCGTGATCACAGCCGACGTGATGAATCCGGCCGACATCGTCGAGGCGCTGCGCGGTGCGAATGCCGTGCTCGACACCATCGGATCGAGGGCGAAGGGACCCACTTCGGTCTGCACCGACGCCGCACTGTCCATCACGAAGGCGATGGAAACAGCGGGCGCCCAGCGACTCGTCCTGATCAGCAACAGCGCCGGAGTCGCAGGACGGGGCGATGACTGGTTCACCCGCTTCGTGGTGAAACCGCTGATCCTGCATCCGCTCCTGCGCCACGGCCTGGCGGATATGGCCGCTGCCGAACAGGCGGTCCGCGATTCGGCGCTCGACTGGACAATCGTCCGCGCGCCACAGCTCACCGACAATCCGGCCAAGGGCTCCTACCGCACCGCGATCGAGCGCAACGTGCTGTTCGGCATTCGCATCACCCGCGACGACCTGGCCACCTGCCTGCTCGACCTGGCCTCCGACGAACCGGCGATCCGCAAGCACGTCAACGTCGCGAACTGATCGCCGTCGCGTCGGAGGACCTCGGTGAGTTCATCTTGCGGTAGCCGAGGTGCGGCGTAGCGTGGGCCGGTATGGAGCCGACCACCGAGGTGGTGACGGCACGTCCGGCACCCATGCTCGCGGCGTTCATCGACCGCTACGTCGGCTATCGCATGTCCGGGTTCGCCGCGGCGGTGCATCGCGGGTTGCCCTCGCGGCACATGACTTTCATCGTCGCGGTCGGTCCCACCATCGATGTCGTCGTGCAGACCGATCCGCGTCAGTCCCCGCGGAACTACCGCTGCGTTGTGAGCGGTCTCCAAGCGAGCACTGCACTCATCGCGCACGACGGACATCAGGAAGGTGTGGCCGTTGAGCTGACACCGCTGGGCTGTCGCACCCTGTTCGGCATGCCCGCTGCGGCGTTGTGGGACACGTCGGTCGAATTCGCCGACGTGGACGGACCCGCTGGCCTGGAACTATGGGAGCGTGTGCAGCACGCGCCGACCTGGCCGGAACGCTTCGCTGCGTGCGATCGGGTGCTCTCGGCACGCGCCGACCAGAACCGCATCGTCGGCCCCGAGCTGACCTGGGCATGGCGCACCATGGTCCGTTCCGGCGGCGGCATCTCGGTCGGCCCGCTGGCCGAGGAGATCGGGTGGAGCAGGCAGCATCTCACCCGCCGGTTCAACCAGGAATTCGGCGTGAGCCCGAAACTGGCGGCCAGGATCACTCGGTTCGAGCGGGCGCGCCGGATGCTGGAACATGCTCCGTCGTTCGTCACGATCGCACAGGTTGCCGCCGCCTGCGGCTACTACGACCAGGCTCATCTCGATCGCGACTTCGCCGAATTTGCCGGGACCAGCCCGACGAAATGGCTGGCCGAGGAGATTCCATCCGTCCAAGACTCCGACGGGTTCGCGGGATGACGATGAACGACATGACTACCGAAACAAGCACCCGAACCGCCGTATGGCCAACCCTGGCCTTCCGTGACGCCCGTGCCATGGCCACCTTCCTTGTGGAGGCATTCGGCTTCCAGCAGACCGCGCTCTACGCCCGCGCGGATGACCCGTCGATCGTCGAACACGGTGAACTGCGCTGGCCGCTGGGTGGCGGCATCATGTTCGGCTCGGCGGGCAAGGACGACGGCCCGTTCAGCACCCGCCCGACCGGTCACGACTCCGTCTACATCGTCTGCGAGGACCCCGACGCCCTGTTCACCCGCGCCACCGCCGCGGGCGCCGAGCTGGTCCGCGACCTGCGCGACGAGGACTACGGCTCGCGCGGCTTCACCGTCCGTGACCCGGAGGGCAACCTCTGGAGCTTCGGCACCTACTCGGGTTCCTAGCGACCGCCGAGTCCCGACATGGCGATGCCGCGGATGAACGCGCGCTGGGCGATCGCATAGATCACCAGCAGCGGAAGCAGGATGACGACCGCGGCGGCCATGAGAATGGGCCACTGGGTGTGGTACTGGCCTTGCAGCCGGACCAGACCCAGTGTGGCGGTGGCGATCTCGTTGCGCTGGATCATGACCAGCGGCCAGAGGAAGTCGTTCCACACGGTGATCCAGGTGAGCACGGCGAGCACCATGAGGGCGGGACGGGTGTGCGGTAGCAGGACCCGCCAGTAGACCTGCCAGGTGGAGCAGCCGTCGAGGATGGCCGCCTCCTCCAGTTCCGTCGGCAGCGTGCGGAAGAACTGGCGCATCAGGTAGGTGCCGAAGGCGCTGCCGAACAGGCCGGGCACGATCATCGCCCACGGCGTGTCCACCCAGCCGAATGCGCGCATCAGCAGGAACTGCGGAATCACCGTCACGGTCAGTGGCACCATCAGCGTGGCGAGGTAAGCGAGGAACAACACGTCACGTCCGCGAAAATGCAAGCGCGCGAACGCGTACCCGGCCAGCGAGCAGAAGAAGACCTGTCCCGCTGTGACACACAACGCGTAGACCGTGGTGTTGAGCAGCATCCGGCCCAGCGGCAGCAGGTCGAAAACCTTGCCGTAGTTCGACCACCGCGGATGCTCCGGAAGCAGCGCGGCGTCGGCGATCTCGCCGTCTTGCTTCAGCGACCCGGACACCGCCCACAGAATCGGTGCGAGCGCACACCACGCGACGCCGACGAGCGCGGCGTACACCGCGGCGCCGCGCACCATCCGCCGCACGATCGCCCGCTCTACCCGGCTGCGAGCGAGCACTGCGCTATCGCGCCGGACCGGCAGCGCGCGCCGCACCCCCTCGTAGGCACTCACTGTTCGACCTCCGCCCGCCGGGCCATCCGCAGCTGAAGCAGCGTCAGCAGGAACAGGATCGCGAAGATCACCCAGGCCAGCGCGGACGAGTAGCCGACCTCGTAGAAGCCGAAGGCGTTCTGGAACAGCATGATCCCGAGCAGGTAGGTGCCCGTCTCCGGCCCGCCGTTGCCGCCGGTCAGCGCATAGGCCTGGTCGAATGCCTGCACCGAGTTGATGATCGTGATGATGAAGACGAACGACAGCGGCCCCCGGATCAGCGGCAGGGTGATCGAGGTGAACCGCCGCAGCGTTCCGGCGCCGTCGATCTGCGCCGCCTCGTAGAGCGTCTCGGGCACGCCCTGCATGGCGGCGAGCAGGATGACCGTCGCGAACGGCACGCTCTTCCACACGGTGACGAGGCTGAGCGAGACCAGCGCCCAGTCCGGATCGATCAGCCACGGCACCGCGTCGATCCCGACCCAGCCGAGCGCGAGGTTCAGCAGCCCGTCCTCGGTGAAGATGAACCGCCACACCACCGCCATCGCGACCGTGGAGGCGACCAACGGCAGGAACGCGATCGTCCGAAATATCCCGATACCGCGCGATTTTCGATTCAGAACCGCGGCGACCCCGAGCCCGATCGCCACCGTGGGCACCAATGTCAGCACGGTGAAAACGGCTGTGTTGCGCAACGCGATGAGAAACAGCGGGTCCGAACCGAACAACCGGTGATAGTTGTCCACACCGACAAACCGCATGGGGCTGAACAAGTCCCACGAATGAAAACTCAGATAGAGCGAGAACCCCAACGGAAACAACAAGAAGGCGGCGACGGCCCCCATATTGGGCGCGATGAATGCCCAACCAGCCCGTTCGCGCCGCCTGGCCAAACGGGATCGCGCGCCGGCCGGGGCATGACGGAGGGCATTGCCGGTGGTTTGCGACCACTGCGCTCTCGTCATGACATATCCAGGAGTGCGTCGACGTCGGAGGCGAATCGGCCGCTCAGGGAGGCGGCGGTGGCGGCGCCGCGCAGGACCCGGTTCGAGCCGCGCTCCAGCAGCGCCGAGACCTTGCCCCACGCCGGGGTCACCGGCAGTGGGCGGGAGTTGGCCGGGCCATCGGTGAACACCTCGAGGTTGCGGATCTCCCGGTGTGCGGCGGCGAACCCTGATGCGCCCATGGCGGATTTCAACACCGGCACGAACAGGCCGGACGCGGCGATAATCGCCTGCCCCACCGGCCCGGTCGCGAATTTGACGAACTCCCAGGCCTGTTCGATACGCGGACTGCCTGCCGCGATGGACAGGCCCGTACTGCCGACGTCGGTGATGGCGCCGGGGCCGCCGTGCGGGCCGACCGGCAGCACCGTGACGTCGATGGCGAGATCGTCGTGCCCGGCGAACTCGGAGTACAGCCAGTGCCCGCCCATGACCATCGCCGCCCGGCCGCGCCGGAACAGGTCCGGTGCCGAAACAGACTGTGTATCAGCAACTTTCGGTGCCACGCGGTGGCGCACCGCAAGGTCGGCGTAGAACTGGAAACCTTCGGCGAACTTCGGATCACCGAGATTCGTCCTGGTCGGGCGCACCGACGGAGTGAACCACTCGGCACCGTTGTTCCTGCCGAAGCAGGCTGCCGAGAAGTACGGCACCCAGGCGTCGGCGAAGCCCCACCCGGTCCGCCCGGAGGACTCGCGACCGGTCAACGCGCGTGCGGCGGCGAGGAATTCGTCGAACGACCAGGCGTCGCACCAGCGGGCGGGCGGGGTGACCCCGGCGTCGGCGAGCAGCTCGCGGTTGTAATAGAGGAACACCCCCGACCACTGTTCGGGCAAGGCGTACTGCCCGCCCGCGTAGGTGAAGGTGTTGTACAGCGCCGGGTAGCTGTCGGCCCGCAGGGCGGCGGCGTAGGCCGGATCGCGGTCGAGCAGCGTGTTCAGATCCAGCAGTACGCCACGCTCGGCCAAGCCGGAATACAGCAGCTCCCACGCCATCATCACGTCCGGGCACTTGCCGCCCGCGCAGTAGGTGAGCATCTGCTGCAATGGGTCCGGGCCGGACATGATGGCGCGAATCCTGATGTCCGGGTGCCGTTTCCGGAATTCGTCGATGATCTTCAGCCGCACCCGCGCCTCCTCCGGCCTTGCCTGGAAGAAGAAAGTCAGCGCGTCGTCGGGAGATCCGCACCCGGCGCCCGCGAGCAGCGGCGCGGCCAGCGCCGACCCGAGCAGCGTCCGACGACGGACTGGCGCGACGGGGGTGGGACGCGACACAGCGCTCCTCGGGGGCGGATGCGGAGCTTCTCGAACCGCATGGCAGCATACTTCCGGCTACATCGGCGTGACGGCCGACACATGAACAATATTTCACGACGCTTGCCCTGAATGCGGAATCGGCACACGGCGGGCACCGATCGGATACGTTGTCACATGTTTCGGCAGGATCCTGCGTGTTTTACAGGAGAGTAAATAGATGGCGACAATCGAATATCTGCGGACCGATCCCGATCTGCCGCCGGTCGGTGTGGTCGACAAGTCACCGATCACTCCGGCCAAGAAGGCGATCTTCGCCGGGATCGCCGTACTCGGCGCCATCGCATGGGCGGTGCTCGCCATCTCGCGTGGCGAATCGGTCAATGCCGTGTGGATCGTGATCGCCGCGGTCAGCACCTACATCATCGCGTACCGGTTCTACGCCAGGTTCATCGAACGCAAGATCACCAAACCGCGCGACGACCTGGCCACGCCCGCCGAGATCCTGGAGAACGGCAAGGATTACATGCCGATGGACCGGCGGGTGCTCTACGGGCACCACTTCGCCGCCATCGCGGGCGCAGGCCCGCTGGTCGGTCCGGTACTCGCCGCGCAGATGGGCTACCTGCCGGGCACGATCTGGATCGTGGTCGGCGTCGTGCTGGCCGGTGCGGTGCAGGACTACCTGGTGCTGTGGGTCTCGATGAAGCGGCGCGGGCGCAGTCTCGGGCAGATGGCCCGCGACGAGCTCGGCGTGATCGGCGGCTGGTCGGCCATCGTCGGCGTACTCGTGATCATGATGATCCTGCTCGCGGTGCTCGCGCTGGTGGTGGTCAACGCGCTCGCCCACAGCCCGTGGGGCGTCTTCTCGATCGGCATGACCATTCCGATCGCGCTGTTCATGGGCGTGTACCTGCGCTTCCTGCGGCCCGGCAAGGTCGGCGAGGTGTCCGCCATCGGGTTCGCGCTGCTGATCCTGGCCATCCTCGGCGGCGGCTGGGTGTCGGAAACGGAGTGGGGCACCGACTGGTTCACGCTCTCGCCGGTGACCATCTCCTGGCTGCTGATCGCCTACGGCTTCGTCGCCTCGGTGCTTCCGGTGTGGCTGCTGCTCGCGCCGCGTGACTACCTGTCCACCTTCATGAAGGTGGGCACCATTATCCTGCTCGCGGTCGGCATCCTGGTCACGCTTCCGGTGCTGAAGGCGCCCGCCGTCTCGGATTTCGCGACCTCCGGCACCGGCCCCGCCTTCGCAGGCTCGCTGTTCCCGTTCCTGTTCATCACCATCGCTTGCGGCGCGCTGAGCGGTTTCCACGCGCTGGTCTCCTCCGGCACCACACCGAAGCTGCTGGAGAAGGAATCGCACGCGAAGATGATCGGCTACGGCGGCATGCTGATGGAGTCGTTCGTCGCGGTCATGGCCATTATCACCGCCTCGATCATCGACCAGCACCTGTATTTCGCGATGAACGCACCGCTCGGGCTCACCGGCGGCACGGCGGAGAAGGCCGCGGCCTACACCAACAGTCTCGGGCTGAGCGGTCCGCCCGCGACCCCGGCCGAACTGAGCCGAGCCGCGAGCGATGTCGGCGAGACCAGCATCATCTCCCGCACCGGCGGTGCGCCGACGCTGGCCGTCGGCATCTCCGAGGTGTTTCACCAGTTTCTCGGTGGCGCGAGCATGAAGTCGTTCTGGTACCACTTCGCGATCATGTTCGAGGCGCTGTTCATCCTCACCACGATCGACGCGGGAACCCGCGTCGCGCGTTTCATGCTGTCGGACGCGCTTGGCAACTTCGGCGGTGCCGCGAAGAAGTTCCGTGACCCGTCCTGGCGGATCGGCGCGTGGCTGTGCTCGGGCGTCGTAGTCGCAGCGTGGGGTTCGATCCTGCTGATGGGCGTCACCGACCCGCTGGGCGGCATCAACACACTGTTCCCGCTGTTCGGCATCGCCAACCAGCTGCTCGCGGCGATGGCGCTGACCGTGGTTCTGGTGATCGTGGTGAAGAAGGGCCTGGCCAAGTGGGCATGGATTCCGGCGATTCCGCTGGTCTGGGACCTCGCGGTGACCATGAGCGCGTCCTGGCAGAAGATTTTCTCCGACGATCCGAAGCTCGGATACTGGAAGCAGCACAGCATCTGCCAGGCGGCGCAGGACGCCGGGAAGCTATGTCTGACGGCGAAGACCCAGGACGATATGAACGCGATCGTGCGCAACACCTTCATCCAAGGCACGCTGTCGATCCTGTTCGCGGCGCTGGTGCTGATCGTCACGGTCGTCGGCGCGGTGGTGGCGCTTCGTGCCTGGCGCTCCGGCCGGACCACTACCACCGAAACCCCGGAGGAGCCGTCGAAGATCTTCGCGCCCAGCGGTTTCGTCGCCACCTCGGCGGAGAAGGAAGTCCAGAAGCAGTGGGACGAGCTGATCGCAGCCGGAAAGGTTCGCGCGCCCGGCGCGGCGCACGCGCACGCGCGATGAGCGACGCCACGGCGACGCGTGCCGGCCGGTCCTCGCGACCGGTCGGCACACGGCTGCGCGCCGCGGCACATGCCTGCGTCGACGGCGCTCGCGCCGGCGTCTGGTGGTTCAACTCGATCCTGGGCGGGCAGGACTACCAGCGGTATGTCGATCACCTGCGGCGCAATCATCCGGGCTGCGAGATTCCGACCGAACGGGAGTACTGGCGGCAGCGCCATGCCGACGCGGACCGCAATCCCACCAACCGCTGCTGCTGAGGCCAGCCGCGGGCACCGATTTTTCGGTGCGCGCCGCCGCACGTCGAGTTGGTACTTCACGCAACATTTGGCCGCTTGATCGTTATGCGGTGTCACGGTGGCTGTGCGAAGCGCGGACCCAAGCGCGGGGTGGTGGCTGATTTCCGCTAGCACAGGTCGGCCGTAGCTGACATTGTGGTTGACGTGACGATCACGGCATTGGATTTCGAGCGCTGCTATCGGGCGGTGTCGACCCGAGACTCCCGATTCGACGGGCAATTCTTCACCGCGGTGCGCACCACCGGAATCTATTGCCGCCCTTCGTGTCCGGCTATCACGCCGAAGCGTGCCAACGTGTCGTTCCTGCCGACGGCCGCCGCGGCGCAGCAGGCGGGCTACCGCGCTTGCCGCCGCTGTCTGCCGGACGCGGCGCCCGGCTCGCCGTTGTGGAACACCAGGGCGGATCTGGCCGCGCGGGCGATGCGGCTGATCGGCGACGGCGTCATCGAGCGCGGCGGGGTACCCGCGCTGGCCGCCACGCTGGGCTATTCGCAGCGGCAGCTCACCCGCGTGCTGACCACCGAGTTGGGCGCCGGACCGTTGGCGCTGGCCCGCGCGCACCGCGCGCACACCGCGCGGCTGCTGATCCAGACCACGGCGATGCCCATGTCGGACATCGCGTTCGCTGCCGGGTTCGCCTCCATCCGCCAGTTCAACGACACGGTGCGCGAGGTGTTCGCGGTCAGCCCGACTACCATGCGGACCGAGGCGCAACGCGCGAGAAGCGGGTCCGCGGCACTCCCGGCGCCCGCCACCAACGGTTCGCTCACCCTGCGGCTGCCCTACCGGGAGCCGCTGGACCGCGCCTGGCTGGAGTGGTTTTTCTCCGCGCACGTCGCCCCCGGCGTGGAACTGTGGGAGAACCGCGCCTACACCAGGAACCTGCGCACCCCACACGGGCATGCCACGACGCGGCTGAGCTTCCAGCGCGACCACGTACGGGCCGAGTTGTCCCTACACGACATGCGTGATTTGGCACCAACGGTGGCGCGGTTGCGGCATCTGCTGGATCTCGACGCCGATCCGATCGGCATCGACGAGGCGCTCGGCGTCGGCCCCGCACAGCCCGGGCCGACCGCCGAACGGCTGTCGGACAACCACACCGAGCAATTGCCGGACGCGGGCGCCGGCTCGCCACCGGACGCCGAGGCGATGCCCGAGGTCAGCCGGTCCGGCGCGCGGCGGCCCTCGTTCACGCCGGGTATTCGGGTACCCGGCTGCCTCGACGCAGCCGAGCTGTTGTTACGCACCATGATCGGACAGCAGATCTCGGTGTCCGCCGCCGCCACGCACACCGCCCGGCTGGCCGAAACGCTCGGCGAGCGAGTGGACGGGCCGCTCCCCTTGCTGTTTCCCGCCCCGGATGTGATCGCCGAACGCGGCGCCGAAGTCTTGACCGGCCCTGCGCGGCGGGTCCGCTCGATCGTCGCCGCGGCGGCGGCGCTCGCCTCAGGTGAGCTGGTGCTGCACCAGGGTCGCACCGCCGTCGATCTGCGCCGCGAACTGCTCGCGCTGGACGGGGTCGGGCCGTGGACGGCCGACTACGTGACCATGCGCCTGCTCGCCGAGCCGGACGTCCTCCTCGGCACCGACCTGGTCGTCCGCCAGGGCGCGAACCTGCTCGGCATCGATCTGAAGGACACCGCGCGCTGGGCGCCGTGGAGGTCGTATCTATCAATGCACCTGTGGAAGGCGGCATTGGCGGAACGTGCCACGCAATCGAGAACTTCCACCGGCGCCACGACGAAAGGCAGTGTCGAAACATGAACGCCACCACCGCAACCCGCTCCAGCATTGGCGAAATGCGCAACCTCACAGCGGACTTCGCCGTCAGCACCACCCCGATCGGACCGTTCACCGCACTCGTCGACGCGGACGGAGCCGTTCTCGCTTCCGGATGGACCGCCGACGCGGAGAACCTACGCGGCCTGATCCATCCTGCGCTGCGCCCGGCCGCGCTGCGGCAACGGGACTCACTGGGCGAGGTAACCAGCGCGGTCACCGCATACCACGAAGGTGACCTCACAGCGATCGATCCGATTCCCGTTCGCCAGCAGTCCGGGCAGTTCCTGGTGCACGCCTGGGCCGTGCTGCGCACGGCCCAGGCGGGTAGCCCGCTCACCTATACCGAATTCGCCGCCCGCGCCGGCCGCCCGGAGGCCACCCGCGCCGCGGCCAATGCGTGTGCCCGCAACGCCGCCGCGCTGTTCGTGCCCTGCCACCGGGTCCTCCGCATCGGCGGAGCGCTCGGCGGCTTCCGCTGGGGCCTCGACGTGAAGCGCTGGCTGCTGGACCACGAGGCGTAAGGATGCACGATCCGCCAGTGCGCAGCCACTGTCGGGCGCCGCCGATCCGCGAGCAGATGGCGCCGGGCACCTGTAGTAGTAGCAGGCCGCTCGCAGCGTCAGGAAAGGGTGGCTTCCAGGTGGGAGCCGGTGCGGCCGCGCAGGACGTGTAGGCGGCTCGGGATGCGCTGGCGCATCTCGTCTACGTGGCTGACGACGCCGACCACGCGGCCACCGGCCCGTAGTTCGTCGAGCACACCCATCACTGCGTCAAGGGTGTCCGCGTCGAGACCGCCGAAACCCTCGTCGATGAAGAGGGTGTCCAGCACCAAGCCGCCGGATTCGGCTGCGACGGTGTCGGCCAGGCCGAGCGCCAACGACAGCGAGGCCATGAATGTTTCACCGCCGGACAGTGTCTTGGCCGGTCGGACGACGCCGGTGTAGTCGTCGCGAATGTCGAGCCCGAGCCCGCCTCGGCGACCCCGCGGCCCAGCCTTGTCGGAGTGGACGAATTCGTAACGGCCACCGGACATCCTGCGCAGCCGCAACGACCCGGCCTGCGCCACCTCTTCCAGTCGGGCGGCAACGACGTAGGAGCGCAGCGACATGCGCCGATTGTTCTCCCCCCGCCCCGCGACGACCTCCGCGAGACCGGCCAGTTCCGCATAGGCCTGCTGCGCAGGCGCGATTCGGTCGACGGCGGCCCAGAGCTGGCCGCCGAGATCCTCGAGCAGACTCACCCGCTTGCTCGCCTCGGCGTGGGTGGCGACCGCGGCGTTCAACCTGTCCTGCGCGGCGGCGACCTGCGAGTCGAGTTCGGCAAGGTCGCCAGGCTCCAGCGCCACCGCCGCCTGGATCTCCGGTTCCGCCAGCACCGCTTCCGCGTGGGCGCGGGCCCGGTCGGCTGCCACGAGTTCCGCGTCGAGCTCGGCCTGCCGCTCCGGGGTACGGGAGGCAGCGGTGACGACCTTCGCGTAGGCGGTCAGCACCGCGACGTCATCGCGCGGAGCACTGGTCGCGGCGCGGACCGCAACCTTGCGAATATCGCCCACCGAGTCGACGTCGGCAACGGCGTCAGCGGGAGCAACGGCGTCAGCGGGAGCAGCGGCGTCAGCGGGAGCAGCGGCGTCAGCGGGAGCAGCGGCGTCAGCGGGAGCAGCGGCGGCGGCGATGGTGGCGGCGGCGGAAGCAGTGCCGACGTCGGCAGCCGCGGCATCGCCGTCAGCAGCGGAAGAGTCGGCGGCGGATGATTCCGCGGGCACGGCAAAGGTTTCGCCGGACCGGACCACGCTGCCCGCCGCCGCGGCCGCATGATGTGCCGGTGCCGCGGAGCCGCCGATGCCAGGCCCCGGATCGCCGACCGGCACTTCCGGTACGAAACCCGCTGCGCAGGCGATTTTTTCGACCCGGTCGGCGATCACCGACACCTGATCCAGGGCGGCCGCCGCCGCTACCCGGGCATCGCGGAGAGCGGTGGCGTCCGCGACGAGGGCAACGAGCCTGGCCCGACGGCGGTCGATGGTCTCGTCGGCGCCCGCCGCTGTGCGCAGGCGGTCGGTGAGGTCGGCGACGCGCGTGCCGACGGAGGCGATGGTGGCGGCGACGGCGCTGCGGCGGGCGGTGGACTCGCGCAGCTCGTTGTGCAGGCGGGTCTCGTCGCCGCGCAGCCTGGTCAGTTCGGCGGTGCGGCCGTCGGCCCGCGCCGCCAGCTCGGCGGTGTCCTCGTAGCGGTCGGTGGCGGCGCGCAGCGCGGCGGCGAGCTCGACGCGGTCGGTGTCGCCGCCACGCGCGATGAGCGCTTCGATCTCCCGTTCGAGCCCGGTGATGCGGGCAAGCACCCGGTCGCGGGTGTCCTCCGCCGCGCGCTCGGCCGCCACGGCGGCGTCCTCTTCGGCCTTGGACACCGCGGGGACGGTGGGCTGGGCGGGGACGGGATGGTCGGCGGACCCGCAGACCGCGCACGGTCGGCCGTCGACCAACTCGCCGGCGAGTTCGGCGGCCATGCCGGTCAGCCTGCGCTCGCGCAGGTCGAGCACGAGCTCCTTGGCATCGAGGTGCGCCGTGCGGGCGGTCTCGAACTCGACCCTGGCGTGGTCGAGTGCCGTTCGTCGCGTGGCCAGTTCGACGGCTGCCGTCGCGGCGGTCCGCAGTCGTTCGCTTTCCGCGGTGAGCCCCGGCAGCGCCGCGACTGCTTCGGCCGCCTCGCGCAGCCTGGCCTCAGCGGTGGCGAGCGCGCCGGGAAGCTCGTCGCGCAGGTCGGTGAGCTTCGTGATCCGCGTGGCCAGCGCCGTGTCCTCGTCGCGCAGCGCGTTCAGCTCGCCGCTGAGACGGGTGGCGGTGGCGGCATCGGCGCGCACTTCGTCCAGCGCGCCGATCTGCCCGCTCCAACGCCGGATGGCCACGTCGAGGTCGGCGTCCTCCCATACCTCCGGCACCCCCTCCCTCGTGGCACCCTCCAATCGGACCAGTTCGGTGCCACCGAGATCGGCGCCCGCCGGATCGAGCAGTCGGACCGCCAATTGCTGCGCCGCGCTACGGTTTTCGACATCCTTGCGACGCAAGGCCAGCACGGACGAGCGCGCCTCGCCGATCGCGGCGGCGACCGGTTCGGCGCGGCGTGCGAGTTCGAGTTCTGCCTGCGAGGCGGCGCGCCGGTCGGCGCTCGCAGCGTAGTCATCAAGCTGCCGACGGGCCGCGGCCATGCGGCGGTGCAGCTCGTGCAGCCGACGCTGCTCCTCGGCTTTCGCGCGCGTCTGTGCCGAGTCCTGCTGGCAGTGTTCGGTTTCCCTGGCGGACGTGGTCAGGTCGACGCGCGCGGTGGACAGCAGATCCTGCGACCACGCGACGGCCTCCAGCGGGCCGACCGACTCCGCCACTCCGACCCCGGCCGCCATGCCGACCTGGGTGATCAGCCGATCGATGCCCTGCTTGCGCGCTTCCAAGTCGGCTTCCGCGGCGCGGCGCTTGTCCGCCAGCCACTGCTCGGCGGTACCGAAACGCCGTGTGTCGAAGAGCTTTTCGAGCAATTTCTCCCGATCTTCGTTCTCCGCCCGCAGAAATCGGGCGAAATCGCCCTGCGGCAACAGCACCACCTGGAAGAACTGGTCGGCGCTCATACCGAGCAGGCGAAGAATCTCGTCACCGATATCGCCGATCCGGGAGAGGTGTTCGCCACGGCCGTCCAACCAGGTCAGCGTCGCCTTGGCGGGTTCGGTGCGCATGCCGGTGCCGCGCCGTTTGGGCCGCTCGAATTCGGGGGTGCGGGTCACGCGCAGCCGCCGCCCGCCGAGGGTCGCCTCGAGCACAACCTGCGGCGGCGTCTGCTCCGACGCGTGATCGGAGTGCAGTCGCTTGCTCTCGCCGCGCGCGCCCGGAACCCGGCCGTAGAGCGCGAAGGCGATCGCGTCCAGCACGGTCGTCTTGCCCGCGCCGGTCTGGCCGTGCAGCAAAAACAGACCGTCGGCGCCGAGCACGTCGAAGTCGACGACAGTGGCCTCGGCGAACGGGCCGAACGCGGTCATCTCCAGCTTGTGCAACCTCATGCCGCCGCGCCCATGCCGACACCCGGATACGGCACGGTCATGCGGACAATTCCCCACTCATGGCGGCGACCGCCGCTTCCGGCTCCCGATCCGCGACGGCGGCGGCGAGCGCGCGTTCCAGCCATGCCATTTCGCCACCGCTCGGCACACTACGGACGTCTGTGAGGAAGCTGTGGGCGACTTCGGTGTCGCGGCGGCCGTGCACCCGCTCACGGTAGCGCAATTCCGGGTTGCCATCGGGCCGCATCCATTCCACGTGCACTGCGAACGGGAACCGTTCCCGCAGCTTGCGCATGGCGTCGACGGGGCGGGCGATGTCGGTGAGCACCGCCGAGACGTAGTGCTGCTCGGCCCCGGTGTAGTCCGCGTCGGTCAGCAAATCGTCGAGGGTGCCGGTGATTTTGCTCAATCCCCGTACCACCGGCAGATCCCGGCGCCGGACCGAGTGCAATCCGGTCTCGTCCAGTTCGGCGATCCACACCGCCTTGCTGTGTGAGTTCTCCGCGAACGAATACGGCAGCGGCGAGCCGGAGTAGCGCACCGACTCCGACAGCGTCTGCGGAGAATGCAGGTGGCCCAGCGCCACGTAGTCGATGCCCTCGAAGGCGGCAAGCGGCACCGTTTCCACTCCGCCGACCGAGATCGACCGTTCCGATCCCGTGGCCTCCCCGCCGACGACGAAGGCGTGCGCAAGCACGACCGTCCGCACATTGTCGCGTCCGGCGATGTCTGCGCGGATCCGGCTCATCGCGGCGTCGAGGATCTCCGCATGCGAACGCGCCTGCGGCACATCGAGTTCGGCGCGGGTGATCTCCGGCTCCAGGTAGGGGATGCCGTAGAACGCCACGGGCCCGTGCTCGTCCTCGAGCAGAACCGGCCGGTCGGCATCGGCAACGGTGGTGCGCAGATGCAGCCCGCCCGCCGCGGCGAAACTCGCGCCCGCCCCGAGCCGCGCGGGCGAATCGTGGTTGCCCGACGTCGCGACGATATGCGCCCCGGCCGCGCGGATGGCCTCGAATCCCCGGTTGCACACCGCGATCGCGTCGGCGCTGGGAATGGACCGGTCGTACACGTCCCCCGGCAGCACGACGACATCGACCGACTCCTCAGCCACCAGCTCCGCGATCGCGGCCAGTGAACGGGCCTGGTCGGCAAGCAGATCCACGCCGTGGAACGTGCGCCCGATATGCCAGTCCGAGGTGTGCAGCATCCGCATGCCGCGAAACCGTAGGCCAACCCACCGACAGACTCCAATTGCCGCGCCGGCTCATCGGATTTGCCGTGCCGCCGCACGGCGCGTTACGGGTATCCAGGTCAGCGAGTTCGACAACCCGCTTCAGGAACAGTTGCGCGTTGCTGCGCACGGTCGTGTTCGGCTGGCGGCAGGAGGTGTTGTCCAGGGACATGAAGGTGGTGCAGCACCGCGGTCGCGAGCTCTACCAACGACTCGCCATCACCGGAAGGCACCTGGACCGGCTCGGCGCGCAGCTGGGCAAGGCTGTGCTTTCAACTACACCGTTTCTTCCGTGGAGTCGCGGGTAATGGTCACCGCACGCAAACTCCACGACCTGGAAATAGCGGAACAGGAGGTGTCCGCGATCCCACGGGTGGATTCCTGACCACGTCCGGTGGGCTTCGCCGACGCCGGCGAGTAGCCGGGCAACGGCCCTGCCGTCACGCCGCCGATCGCGGCGGCGGTTAGTGTGCATATCGTGGCTGCTTCCCAACGTGTGCGATCCCCGGTGCCCGCGCCGCAACGTTCGATCCTGCCGTCGGTGCCGGGTCTCCCGGTCGGCGCGGCGGTCCTGATCGCGGTTGCCTGCACGTTTGTGGGATTTCTGATCGATGCTGGCGGCGACGGCGGCGAGTTGACCGGCTCGTTCACTGCGCTGTACATCGTCGGGTGTGTGGCGGCCGTCGCTGCCGTGCGCTACCGCGGGTTGTTCAGCACGATGGTGTTGCCGCCGCTGCTGCTGTTCATCGCGGTGCCGATGGCCTACCAGCAACTCTCCGGGCGCGGCTCGACCTCTCTGAAGGACATCCTGCTGAACTTGGCGATACCGCTGGTGAACCGGTTCCCGACCATGGTGCTGGCCACCGTCATCGTTCTGCTGATCGGCGGCGGCCGGATCATGATGCACCGCCGAGAGGAGGCGGAGGGCCGGTCACCGGCGTCGCGTCGTGGCGAGAGCCGGGGCAGGCCGGCCGCCAAGCGGCCACGGTCCGGCCGCCCCTCCGGCTCGCTCGGGGATTCGGCACGCCGCAGAACGCGCCGCCCGAACGATGATGTCGATGCGCCCGACTTGGACGAGGAAACCCCCCGTCCGGCCCGCCGCCCCGCGACGCAGGTCGCCGACGCCCCGCCCCGGGTCGCACCGGCCCGTCCGCGCGAGGGCCGCGCCCCCGCCCGCGGCGTCTCCCGCCCGACGGCGGACATGCCCCGCGCTGAGGGCGAGCCGCCGCGAGCCGCCGCCCGCCGCCGCGATGTGCCGCCGCATCCCCAGCCCAATGTGCGCTACCGCGAACGCGATTCGAGCCGCACCGAGCGACGCAGGCCGGAGAACCTATAGCGGCGGATGCCCGGAGAACCTATAGCGGCGGATGCCTCGCCGTCGCGTCTGGGGCAGGACACTCAGCCAGCTTGCCCCAGACGCTCGCGAAGCTCGTCATCGGATCCTTCCGCAGCGTCGGCGGACACGATCCGCTCAGTGGCGCGTGCTGCGCAATTCTCGGGGCAGTGCGAAGACGAGGGTCTCGTTCGCGGTGGTGACCGGCTGGACATCGCCGTAGCCGTGCTCGGCCAGCATGTCCAGGACGCCGCGGACCAGGATTTCCGGGACCGACGCGCCCGAGGTGATGCCGATCGTGCGCACGCCGTCGAGCCAAGCCTCGTCGACCTCGCGGGCGAAGTCCACCAGGTGGGCCGCCTTGGCGCCGGCACCGAGCGCGACTTCGACCAGCCGCACCGAGTTCGACGAGTTGCGGGAGCCGACCACGATCACGAGATCGCATTCCGGCGCCATCGCCTTCACCGCGACCTGACGGTTCTGTGTGGCGTAGCAGATGTCGTCGCTCGGCGGGTCCTGCAGGCCGGGGAACCGGTTCCGCAGCCGCTGCACCGTCTCCATCGTCTCGTCCACGCTCAGCGTGGTCTGCGAGAGCCAGATCACTTTCGACTCGTCGCGCACGCTGACCCGGTCGACCGCGTCGGGGCCATCGACCAGCTGTACGTGCTCGGGTGCCTCACCGGCGGTGCCCTCGACCTCCTCGTGGCCCTCGTGGCCGATCAGCAGGATGTCGTAGTCGTCGCGGGCGAACCGCTTCGCCTCCTGGTGCACCTTCGTCACCAGCGGGCAGGTCGCGTCGATGGTGTGCAGATTGCGCGCGGCGGCCGATTCGTGCACTGCGGGCGAGACACCGTGCGCGGAGAACACGACCACCGCGCCCTCGGGCACCTCGTCGGTCTCGTCGACGAAGACGACGCCGCGCTCGCGCAGCGTTTCCACCACGTGCCGGTTGTGCACGATCTCCTTGCGCACATAGATCGGCGCGCCGTGCTTCTCCAGCGTCTTCTCGACGGTTTCGACCGCACGATCGACGCCGGCGCAGTACCCGCGTGGTTCGGCGAGCAGCACTCGCTTACCGCCGTCGGCATCGGCGTTTCGGGCGCCTGCCGAGCGGGCGATTCCGACGTTCAAGGAAATGGCCGAGGACATGCCCACAGGATACGTGCGGCCCCCCTCCCCGCCACGTCCGGGAGTTGTCCGTCACAATCACCGCTCGTCGCGCGGTATCGACCGGTCAAGGGCTGCGAACTGGGGCAGAAGGCGGTCGCGAGCGAGTCCGGCGGCGCGGGACCCGATGGCGACTCGTGCCGCCCCCTCGCGGTGTCGACCGATCCGTCGCGCGCCCGGATAGACGAATATGCGAACCGCGCGCGCCCCTCCTTTGCATAACACACCATTTCGGGCAGGCTAGGACCATGTTCCGACCACCGTTTCTGGCCCGGGTCGCCGCCGGTGCCGCCGTATACGCCCTCGAGGAATCCCGCAGGCTACCCACGGCGGCAATGAATTTCCCCATCACGGCAATCAGTCAGATGCTGCAGACGACGATGCACGTCCAGCAGTTCGTGACCAGCCTGGCGCTGAAGGGCGACGCGGTTTTCGACCGGTTGTCCAACAGCCCGGTGGAGCAGCCGGAGTGGGCCACTTTCGACGAGGACCTGACCGATGACCCGAACCCAGGGTCCACTCGCAACAGCCGTTTCGACTTGTACACCGCCGACGAGCCCACACCGTCCCCGCTCGGCGCGCCCGAACCGTTCCCCGCGGAAACCGCCGCCCGCGCCACCGAGACCAACGGCCACGCCTCCTCGGCGTCGATCTCCGAGCCGGACAGCACTGAGCCGGACAGCACTGAGCCGGGGATCACTGAGCCGGGGATCACTGAGCCGGAAACCCGGGAACCGGAGACCGTTGTGCCGGAAGCCGCCGAGTCGGGCCCAGAGCCTGTCGCGGCCGAGATCGCCGAGCCGGATGTCGCCATCCGCTACGACTACGCCACTATGACCCTGGCCCAGTTGCGCGCCCGCCTGCGCATGCTGACGCTCGAGGACCTCACCGCGTTGCTGGAGTACGAGCAGCGCACCAGCGCCAGGGCACCATTCGTGACCATGCTGACGAATCGGATCGCCACCGTGCGGTCCCAGTGACCGAACCGAACCACATAAAACAGGACGGCTCTCCCGCTGGGGCAGGGGCGCGGGCCAATTCCGCCGAGCAACCGTGGCCGGTGCGTTCGGTGGCTATCAAGGTCGCCCAATGGATCGACCGGCTCGGCAGCATCTGGGTCGAGGGGCAGATCACCCAGATCAATGTGCGCCCCGGCACGCGCACCGCGTTCTTGGTGCTGCGCGACCCGTCCGCCGACATGTCCCTGTCGGTAACCTGCGATCCGGATCTCATCCGCAATTCCGCCGTCCCGCTGCAGGAGGGCAGCAGGGTGGTGGTCTACGGCAAGCTCTCCTTCTTCACCGGTCGCGGCACGATCTCGTTGCGCGTCATCGAGATTCGGCCCGTCGGCATCGGCGAGCTGCTGGCCCGCGTCGAGCGGCTCAAGGCGCTGCTGGCCGCCGAGGGCCTGTTCGATCCCCGGCTCAAGCGCCCGATTCCGTTCCTGCCCACGACGGTCGGCCTGATCACCGGCCGTGCGAGCGCCGCAGAGCGCGATGTCCTGACCGTCGCCCGAAATCGTTGGCCCGCAGTGCGTTTCGAGATTCGCAATACCGCGGTGCAGGGTCCGACCGCGGTACCGCAGATGCTCGCCGCACTAGCCGAGCTCGATCGCGATCCGGCCGTCGACGTGATCGTGCTCGCGCGCGGCGGCGGCAGCGTCGAGGACCTGCTGCCGTTCTCCGACGAGGCACTGTGCCGCGCCATCGTGTCCGCGACCACCCCGATCGTGAGCGCGATCGGCCATGAACCCGACAACCCGCTCAGCGACTTCGTGGCCGATCTCCGCGCGGCCACTCCGACCGATGCCGCCAAGCGCGTCGTCCCCGACGCCGCCGCCGAGCTGGCCGGCGTCCGTGAGCTGCGCGCTCGCACCGCCGCCGCGCTGCGCGGGTGGGTCGACCGCGAGACAAAGGCGCTGGCCCAACTGCGGTCCCGGCCGGTACTGGCCGACCCGCTGCGCGAACTCGACCTCCGCCACCAGGAGGCCGAGCGCCTGCGGACGGCGGCGCGCCGCTGCGCCGAGCAACTCATCCGCACCGAATCCACGGCGGCCAGGCATCTGCGCGAGAAACTCACCGCCGTGGGCCCGGCCGCGACGCTGTCCCGTGGCTACGCTGTCGTACAGCGCGTCACCGGTCAGGACCGGCATGTGGTGCGCACGATCGAGGACGCGCCCGCGGGCAGCCAATTGCGCATCAGGGTCGCCGACGGCGCCGTCACGGCCGCCGCGCTCGGCACCCAGGCCCTTGGCGCCGAGCACACCGAGACAGGGAGGAACTGACCTTGGCCGAGCCCGGCAAGTCCACGGGTGGGAATGGAAAAGGAGCCGACCCGGCCGCCGAGCAGGCCGAGATCGCGGGCTTCGGCTACGAACGCGCCCGCGACGAACTGGTCAACGTCGTGAAGATCCTCGAACAGGGCGGCCTCGACCTGGACGAGTCCCTCGCTCTGTGGGAACGCGGCGAGGCGCTGGCCAACCGCTGCGAAGAACACCTGGCCGGTGCGCGCAAGCGTGTGGAGGAAGCGCTGCACCGCACCGATCTGGAGGAGCGGCAATGAGCATCCGCCGCGCCACCCCCGACATCCACACCACCGATATGGAAGCCAGCCGCGACTTCTACCGTCTGCTGGGCTTCCACGAAGCGATGGACCTGGGCTGGGTCGTGACGATGGTGTCGCCGTCCAACCCGACTGCCCAGGTCCTACTGGTGGGTCCGGACGCGGAGCAGCTCCAGCCGACCATGAGCGTGGAGGTCGACGACGTCGACGCCGTGCACCAGGCGATGACCGCCGCGGGCGCCGACATCGTCTACCCCCTACGCGACGAGCCATGGGGCGTACGCCGCTTCTTCGTCCGCGACCCCAGCGGAGCCATCGTCAACGTGGTGAGCCACCGCTGACGATGGCGCCGCCAGGTCACCACTATCGGGGTGTCGCCGCAGCGCTGTAGCGTGCGATGCCGTCATGCACGCCGAGCCGCACGAACCCCGCTTTCTCCAGTACACGGACCGAGGGCGGGTTGGACAACTCCACCTCGGCGCAAACCGTGTGAACCTCGGGCGCGGTCAGCGCATGGGCCGCAAGCGCCCTGGTCGCCTCGGCGGCGTAACCACGACCCCGCCGCGATGCGACGACGCCGTACCCGATCTCCAGTTCCCCGTCGACCGCAGGCCAGAACAGCCCGATCGACCCGACGACGAGTCCACTCGCGCGCTCGAGGATCAGTCGATGCCCGAATGGACCGAGCCAATCCGGGTGCTCGGCGAGCAGGCCCGCGATGACCCGGTCGCCCTCGGCAGGGAAGTCGGCGGCCCACGCTGCGCCGCGTCGGTCGCCTACCACGGCGGCCGCCTCGTCTGCGGTCCACGACCGCAGCACCAAGCGCTCGGTGGTCAAATCGGCGGAAAGAGAAAAAGACACGTGACACTCCTGGTCATCGAAAAAGACCCGGTCCGCGTCGAAGCGTCTGTGGAATCAGAGGTGCACGAACCGGAGGAAGGCATGCGAAGAACGGCTGAGGACAGCCATATTCATCGACCTCCGACTCAGTTCGGCACGTGTCTCGCACCCGCGGCAACGGTAACGGCGGGAGCGCGAGAAGACAAGCGCGGTCAGCGCTCACCAGGTGGCTCGACGACCGGGCCGACGTGCTCTGGGTTTCGTCGGCTCTGGTCGAGGTCGAGTTGGTACGCGCGATCTGCGTCGTCGAACCAGCTGATCTGGTTCACGTGCCGTCCGTCCTGGGGCGGGTCGACAGGTTGGAGATGGACGGGATCATGCACGCGAACGCTGCGGCGATTTCTCCGGCCGCGGTGCGAAGTCTCGATGCCCTGCATCTGACCACCGCGTTGGAACTGGCCGATGATCTGACCGCCGTCGTGACTTACGACAAACGGTTCGGCGATGCGGCGGAGGCCGCTGGATTGACCTGGGTCGCGCCCAGTTGATCAGCGCGTCAGCGGTGGGACGCCGGCGATCGCCTTGGCGAGCGTCGCGAACGCCGCGTGGTTGCCCGCGCCGGTGATCAGCACCCTGGACTGACCGAGATCCGCGATCCACGCGGTCTCCGAGCCCTGCTCGGCGTACACGATCCACTTCTGCTCGCCGATCTGCTCGGTGCCGCTCGCGTATCGGGACCCGAGCACAAACCTCCCCAGCGCCTCCTCGGTCGCGTTACTCTGGCTGAACCTCATATAGGTGCCCTGCGGTGTGATATAGCCGACGGTGCTGACCGGTCCGCCGCCGGTACTGCCGATGGATTCGCGGCTACCGGAGTTCGGCGTCCAGTCGGCGGGCAGGTCCGGGTTGCGGATCGGGAACGGCAGCGTGCGCGCGTCTGCGGTGAGAGCGGCCTGCACATCGAAATGCGGAATCTGCCCCTGTGTCGGACCGTTGGCGGCGAAACTGCATTGACTGGCAAGACCCGCGAAAACCACGGCGATCAACACCAACGGAATCAGCGACCAGAACAGATCCCGATAGTCGTTCAGAATGCGTGGCTTTTGGTACGACACGCTCCCAGTATCCACTTGCGGGGCGGCGCTCCCCCGCGCACCCCGATCCCTGGAACAGGTGCACGACCGTGCCACATCGAATGAGACAATTGACCGGTACGTACCGACGCACAGGAGGCACCTCGCAATGACGGCATCTTCCCCGAAACCGAGCCGCCGCGAGGCGCCCGACCGCAACCTCGCGCTCGAACTGGTCCGTGTGACCGAAGCCGGAGCGATGGCCGCGGGCCGCTGGGTCGGACGCGGCGACAAGGAGGGAGGCGACGGCGCCGCCGTCGATGCCATGCGGCAGCTGGTCAGCTCGGTGTCCATGCGCGGCGTCGTCGTCATCGGCGAGGGCGAGAAGGACGAAGCGCCCATGCTCTACAACGGCGAGGCCGTCGGCGACGGCACCGGCCCCGAAGTGGACTTCGCGGTGGACCCGATCGACGGCACCACGCTGATGTCCAAGGGCTCGCCCGGCGCGATCGCCGTGCTCGCGGTCGCCGAGCGCGGTGCGATGTTCGACCCTTCGGCGGTGTTCTACATGCACAAGATCGCCGTCGGCCCGGACGCCGCCCACGTGGTCGATATCTCGGTCCCGATCCGCGAGAACATCAGGCGAGTCGCCAAGGCCAAGAACTCCTTGAAATCCGACCTGACCGTCTGCATCCTGGACCGTCCCCGGCACGCCGAACTGATCCAGCAGGTGCGTGACGCGGGCGCCCGCATCCGCCTGATCTCCGACGGCGACGTCGCGGGCGCGATCGCCGCGGCCCGCCCGGACTCCGGCACCGACATCCTGGTCGGCATCGGCGGCACGCCCGAGGGCATCATCGCCGCCGCCGCGATGCGCTGCATGGGCGGCGAACTGCAGGGCATGCTCGCCCCGAAAGACGATGAGGAACGACAGAAGGCCGTCGATGCAGGCCACGACCTCGACCGCGTGCTCAGCACCGAAGACCTGGTCTCCGGCGACAATGTCTTCTTCTGCGCCACCGGCGTCACCGACGGCGATCTGCTGCGCGGCGTGCGCTACTACGGAGGCGGCGCGTCGACCCAGTCGATCGTCATGCGCTCCAAGTCCGGCACGGTTCGCATGATCGACGCCTACCACCGGCTGACCAAACTGCACGAGTACTCGTCGGTCGACTTCATCGGTGACGAGGACGCAGTACCGCCGCTGCCGTGACATTGGCCGCGCCTGCGGCGCGGCGTGTTCCCGGCCCCCTATTGGCTCGCGTTTGCGCGACCGCCGCTGGCGACTTCGTCGCGACGCGGCGGCCGCGCAAACGCGAGCCGGGCCGGGAACGGGCAATGCTCGGTCTCGCTTCGCTCGGAAGCGGGAGTCGGGCCAAGTGGTCACGCAGGGCCGCACTCGCGGCACCTCAGGGTTCGCTAAATCTTCGTAGCTGTGGCGGCAGCAATCGTCCGTGAGCGGCTTTCCGGACGCAACCCAATCGTATGCCCACCCTGACGCAACAAAACCGGCCGCACTCCCGGTTCCGAGCGAAGCGAGACCGTCCATTGCCCGTTCGCGGCCCGGCTCGCGTCCGAGCGGCCGCCGCGTCCGCGACGAAGTCGCCAGCGGCGGTCGCTCGGACGCGAGCCATCAAGGGGCCGCGAACACGCCGCGCCCGCGCGGCCGAAAACACAGCCGCGAACACCCAGCGCCGCAGGGCGCTGGCAAAAAAACACAGCAAATAGACTGAGCATATGGCCGAGGAGACGCAGTACCGCATCGAGCACGACACCATGGGCGAAGTTCGAGTTCCGGTGAACGCTTTGTGGCGGGCGCAGACCCAGCGGGCCGTTGAGAACTTCCCGATCAGCGGACACGGCCTGGAGCGCGCGCAGATCCGCGCGCTCGGCCTGCTGAAGGCCGCGTGCGCCACGGTGAACCGCGACCTGGGTCTGCTCGATCCGGTGAAGGCCGACGCCATCATCGCCGCGGCGAACGAGATCGCGGGGGGCAAGCACGACGACCAGTTCCCGATCGATGTCTTCCAAACCGGTTCGGGCACCAGCTCGAATATGAACGCCAACGAGGTGATCGCCTCGCTCGCCAAGGCGAACGGCGTCACCGTGCACCCGAACGACGACGTCAACATGTCGCAGTCGTCCAACGACACCTTCCCCACCGCAACACATCTCGCCGCCACCGAAGGAGTCATCACCGAGCTGGTCCCCGCGCTCGAACATCTGCGGCTCGCGCTGCTCGACAAGGCCACCGAGTGGCGGACCGTGGTGAAGTCCGGACGCACCCACCTGATGGACGCGGTGCCGGTGACTCTCGGTCAGGAGTTCGGCGGCTACACCCGGCAGGTCGCGGCGAGTATCGACCGCATCATGGCGACGCTGCCGCGGCTGGGCGAGCTGCCGATCGGCGGTACCGCGGTCGGCACCGGCTTGAACGCACCAGAGGGCTTCGGCGCGAAGGTCGTCGCGGAACTGGTGCGCGCCACCGACATCGACGCGCTGCGCGAGGCCGAGGACCACTTCGAGGCGCAGGCCGCGCGGGACGGTCTGGTCGAGGCGTCCGGCGCGCTGCGCACGATCGCGGTGAGCCTCACCAAGATCGCCAACGACATCCGCTGGATGGGCTCGGGACCGCTGACCGGACTGGCCGAACTTCAGCTGCCCGACCTGCAGCCGGGCAGCTCGATCATGCCCGGCAAGGTGAATCCCGTTCTGCCCGAGGCGGTTACCCAAGTCGCCGCACAGGTGATCGGCAATGACGCGGCGGTCGCCTTCGGCGGCGCGAACGGCGCCTTCGAGCTGAACGTCTACATCCCCGTGATGGCGCGCAATCTGCTGGAGTCGATTCGACTGCTGGCCAACGTCTCTCGACTGTTCGCGGACAAGTGCGTGCGCGACTTGGTCGCCAACGTCGAGCACCTGCGCACCCTTGCCGAGTCCTCGCCCTCGATCGTCACGCCACTGAATTCGGCGATCGGCTATGAGGAGGCGGCCGCGGTCGCCAAGGAAGCACTGAAGCAGAAGAAAACCATCCGCCAGACCGTCATCGATCGCGGCCTGCTCGATGAGAAGCTGACGGAGGAGGAACTCGACCGTCGCCTCGACGTGCTCTCCATGGCGAAGGTCAAAGACGGAGAGTAACCGCGCACAGCACCGGCACAAACGCCACGTTGGACACCCTCGTCTGCTCCAACGTGGCATTCGGCCCTTGCGGCCTCCGCATGATGCGGATGCTCAGTTGATCCGTTTGCTATCCGAAGGTGTTACAGCCGTGACCACTGTTGTCGCCGACCACAGGCTTGGGGTGCCGGAACACCGAACGCTCGATCTGCTCCGACCGAATCCCGGCGAACCCTCCGCTACAGGAAGGCTTCGCCGGGATTCAGCTACGGAAAGGCACTGTCGAAACGCTCGTGATCCGATCAGCCGCGCAGGTGCGCGAGTTCGTCGCGCGCCTTTTCCCCTTCGGGGCCGAAGTCGGTGCGGCTGAATACATTCCAGCGCTTCAACAGCGGAGCGAAGACGAGTTCGCCTTCCTTGGCTGGGTCGTAGATACCCGCCTCGGCGAGGACCTCGTCGCTTGTGCGGCCGTCCGCCAGCGTCACCGTGGGGACGTGGAAATCCGCGACCCGGTCGGCGATGGCGCGCACGGTCTGGTCCGGCGCCAGGTCGAGACCGGCCGCGACCAGGTCCGCGAAGAAGACCGACTGCAGTTCGTCGTCCAGCGCGATGCGCTCGGCGATGGCGGTGACCATCGGGTTCTCGCCGAGCGACGCGATATTACGATGCCGGATCGCGCTGGCCGCCTCCTCGAACGCACAGGTGGCCAGCACCTCGAGCAGGTGCATCGCCGGGCGGCGGAAGCCCTTGGTCATGTGGTCCATCCGCCGCCGCTCCAGTTGGACCGGGTCGACCGACCTGGTGACCATGAGGTAGTTGCGGATCATGATCTCGTGCCGGTTCTCCTCAGCCGTCCAGCGACCGACCCAGCGCCACCAGGCGCCGGTCCGCAGGTACTTGCCGACCTCCCGGTGAAACGAGGGCAGGTTGTCGGCGATCAGCACGGAGACGGTCAACGCCAACTTCGTGACATCGCTGAGCTCGGATTGTTCCGGCTCCCAATCGACGCCGCCGAGAAAGGCGAAGTTGCGCCCGTCGTCCCACGGCACGAAATCGTGTGGCTGCCACCCGTCGGCGAGATCGATGTGTTTGCGCAGATTCAGTTCTACGTCCACCGCGAGGGATTCGAGCAGTTCGCGATCGGTCAAGAGAGTTTGCACCAAGACAACCTAGCGGCTGGGCCCGCGAAGCGGGGATCTGGGAATGGACCGGACAGGCGTTCCGGGACCGCCGGGCGGCGGCGGAGACCGGAAACCGAATCACTTCGGTGTGACGGTGATATTACCGTCTACCCAGGTGATGGTTCCGCCACTGAAATCGCTCTGCTTGCCGCCCGGGATGTTCTTCTCGTCGCTGATCGGGTAACCGAGCTTGCCGTTGGCGCCGCCGTCGGCTTCCCATGCTGCGCGGATCTCACCCCACACGATATGCGGTTCGCCCTCCTTCGGCTCGTAGATCGTGCCGCCGACGAAGTCCTGGAACTCGCCGTCGTCGGGCCCGTCCGTTTTGCCTTCCAACGGCGGGCCGAGCGGGCCGGTGGGGCCGCCGCTCGCCATGTACTTCTCGTAGATGTCGCCGGAGACGGTGACCGACTCGCCACCTTGGGTCGGAAGCTTCGTCTCCTCCGCGGCGCCCTGCGGAATGGCCTCGCCGGTGTGGGTCGCGGCGACCGAGGTGGTCATCGGGCTCGAAGCGATTGGGGTGATCGAGGCGGCGCCGCTCTCCTTGTCTGTGTCGTCGCTACAGCTGGCGACGACGAAACCCGCCGCGGCGATCAATGCGGTGAAACCAGCCGTTCGTCGAGCGAAGTGGTGCATTTCCATCCTCTCGAAATCGGTCGCGCGGAGTGCCACGGACTCCGTGGCGCTCCGCGCGACCCAGGCCGATGTTCGGCAATGACCCGGCTAGCAACTCACCGGGTCATACCGAACAGCTATCGCGGCGGATATTACCCGCCGGATATGAGGTGAAACACACCGCAGTGCCTGCCGCCCGTTCAGGCGTTGGGACCGTACTCCTCCAGCATCTCGGTAACCAACGCCGCGATCGGCGAGCGCTCGCTGCGGGTCAGCGTGACATGGGCGAACAGCGGGTGGCCCTTCAGCTTCTCGACCACCGCCGCCACACCGTCGTGCCTGCCGACGCGCAGGTTGTCGCGCTGAGCCACGTCGTGGGTGAGCACCACCCGCGACCCGGTACCGAGGCGGCTGAGCACCGTGAGTAGCACATTGCGCTCCAGCGACTGGGCCTCGTCCACGATCACGAAGGAATCGTGTAGCGACCGTCCACGAATGTGGGTCAGCGGCAACACTTCCAGCATGTCGCGGCTGAGCACCTCCTCCATCACCTCGCGGCTGGCCAACCCGTCGAGCGTGTCGAAGACCGCCTGCGCCCAGGGGCCCATCTTCTCGCTCTCGGTGCCGGGTAGGTAACCCAGCTCCTGGCCACCGACGGCATACAGCGGACGGAAGACCACCACCTTGCGCTGCGTCCGCCGTTCCAGCACCGCCTCCAGGCCCGCGGTAAGCGCGAGCGCGGACTTGCCCGTGCCCGCCCGGCCGCCGAGCGACACGATGCCGACGCTCTCGTCCAGCAGCAGATCCAGAGCTATGCGCTGCTCGGCGGAGCGACCGTGCAGCCCGAACGCCTCGCGCTCGCGCACCAGCTGCACGCGTTTGTCCGAGGTGACCCGGCCCAAGGCACTGGAGCTGGTGCCGAGCAACCGGATGCCGGTGTGGCAGGGCAGTTCTCGCGCGGTATCGAGGTCGATCACCGACTCGGAGTAGAGCTGATCGACCTGCGCGGAGCTGACGTCCAACTCCACCATGCCGGACCAACCGGAGGTGACGACGTCCTGCGCGTGGTACTCGTCGGCGTGCAAACCCACCGCACTGGCCTTGACCCGAAGCGGAATGTCCTTGGACACCAGCACCACATCGCGGCCCTCGGCCGCGAGGTTGAGCGCACAGGCCAGGATTCTGGAGTCGTTGGTGTCGGTGCGGAACCCGACCGGAAGGACCGCGGGATCGGTGTGGTTCAGTTCCACCTGCAACGTTCCGCCCTCGGTGCCGATCGGCACCTGCTGATCCAGCCTGCCGTACTGCAGGCGCAAATCGTCCAGGTTGCGCAGGGCCTCCCGCGCGAACCAGCCCAATTCGTGGTGGTGCCGTTTGCCTTCGAGTTCGCTGATGACCACCAGCGGTAGCACCACGTCGTGTTCGCCGAACCTGGTGAACGCCCAGGGATCCGACAGCAGAACGGAGGTGTCGATGACAAAGGTATCGCCGGGTAATTGCGAGGGGCGGGCCCCCTTCGCGGCGGCTCCGCCTTTCGCGGAGCGGGATTGCGCCGAGGGAGCGGAAACGGAGCGTGTAGCAGTCACGGTGGGCTCCTATGTGTTCGTGCGGCACTCGCACGAACGATCTCGCTGGACCGGTCCGTCCTGATGGACCCCGACGTTGCCGTCAGGCGCCACGAGGGCCGGGTGCCGGCCCCCTCGTACTGAGTAGCTCAGTCACGGTCAGGACCTCCCGTACGAGCCACACCGCCGCGGCCCGCATACACGACGCTACCTGCGAACCCCGCTTCCGCGCTCGGGGACAGATACACGTGTCCGTGAACTTGTCGTAAACCAGGGCTTTGCGAGGACTCAGCGCAGCTGGTCGAGCAGCACAGGAACATGGCTGTGCACCGGATCTTGTACGGCCGTGAGCAAGGTGACCGGACCTTCCGCGGCCAGCGCACACAGTTCCCGCAAATCTTGCTGAACCTCCGAAGCCGCGAGTTCAGCGCGGTAGCGGCGCACGAACTCGACGCCACGCGCGTCGCGGTCGGCATGAAACCACCGCCGCAGGTTGTTCGACGGGGTGAGTGCCTTGGGCCAGCGGTCGACGCGCGCTTGTTCTTTGGTGATCCCCGTGGCCAGAGCCGATCGATCAGCACCCGGATGCCGTCATCCGGGTCCGGGGTTTCGTAGACGCGTTTCACCCGAAAACCGGGCGGTGGTTCGAGTGTCATGGCGGTAATCGCAGCACAGCATTGCCGGGCTGGTGGGTTACGCCACACAGTCGCTGCCGCGAGGCAAGGAGGTTAGAGTCGCTGGTATGGCGGGTAACGAGGAGCTGGAGAAGCTGTCGTCGAAGGAGTTGCACGACCGCGCGGTGAAGGTGGCCGTGCGCCACGGGGATGTGAAGTTCCTGTGGCGGCTGCTCACCTCGATCCCCGCCGCGGAGGCCGCCGCGGGCAACCTCGGCGAGAGCGAGGCGGACATCAAGTACGTCCTGCCGATGATCGACGACTACATCCACGCGGGCGACGGTGCGATCGCCGAGGTACTGCGGCCGTTCTACCTGGAGTACCTGACCCAGCACTCCTGAGGTCGCTCAGCCGCGGGTCAGTGCCGCGCGCCAGAGGCCGACGACGGTGCCGCGCAGGAAATTCTCCCAGCTGAAATGGTCGTGCCACAGGATGATTCGGCCGTCCCGCAGCTCGAACGTGCCGGTCACCCAGAACCCGACGCGCACCGGGCCAACGCGCAAGTAGTCGGTGCGGTCGGTGAGCACGATGTCGCCGTCGGCGGCGATGTGGTGCATGTCGACAGCGAACCCGATCCAGCCCCGGCCAAGCCCGCGCAACACGCCGCCGACCCGGCTGATGCCCCGCACGTCGGGCAGCGAAGTGTTCTTCCAGACGATGTCCGGGTGCAGCAGGTCGAGCGCCTCCCCGGATGCGTTCATCTCCAGCGCGGCGAAGAACTCCCGCACCGTGGTGATCGAGTCCTGTTTCACGAGTTCTCCGGTCATGATCCGAGCGTAGGCCGGGGCGCTGCGGTGCGGCGTGCGATGAGCACGCCCAACCCGTCGAGGATGCGTCCGATGCCGAACTTCAGAGCGCCCTCGCCACCCACGACCGCTCCTTCCTCGGCGAACGCCGCCGCCGCCGTGGGGTAACGCTCGGTCGCGGCGGCCACCATGTCGGCGAGCTGTGCCGCGATCTGCTTCTCGAACGCCTCGGCATCGATCACTCGGACCACCTGCACCAGGCTGCGCGCGTGTCCGGTCAGCAGGACGATGGTGTCGAGGCGTTCGGCGTTCGTGAGCCCGGTCGACGCGAGTGCGCCCAGCGCGGACTCCATCCAGGCCATCTCGTTCGGACCGAATGGCCGCACCCCTACCGACACCTCCAGCGACCACGGGTGGGCGTGGAAACGTTCGTAGAGCGTCTCGCACCACCGGCCAAGCTGTCCACGCCATGCCTCTTCGGTCGAAGCGTCGTCGACGGAGGGCAGCTCCGGCGGCACGCCGAGCGCGGTGTCCAGCATCAGCGCGATCAACTCGGCTTTGCCCGGTACGTAGCGGTACAGCGACATCTTCGTGAAGCCGAGACGCTCCGCCAGCCGCTGCATGGACAGATTGACCAGCCCTTCGGCATCGGCGAGCGTGATCGCCTCGGCGACGATCCCCTCCAGGGACAGTGCGGGCTTGGGCCCGCGCTTGGGGCGCTGCTGAGTGCCCCAGAGCAGTTCGACTGCGGTAGGTGTCGGCATGCCCGAATCCTTCCGGATAACGACTTGACGAGAAACTGTGTCTATCATACTCTGATTCATGTCCGGTGGAAACAGAATCTGACGGACACTGATTTTGACCGTAAGGGAGTCACCGTGCGCAACTCGACCGTCCTCATTTCCGGCGCCAGCATCGCCGGGCCCGCCCTGGCCTACTGGCTGCACCGTTACGGTGTCGCCGTCACCGTCGTCGAGCGCGCCCCCGCGCTGCGCCCCGGCGGCCAGGCCATCGACTTCAAGGGCCACACACACTTCACCGTCCTGGAGCGGATGGGCATCCTGGCCGAGATCGAGGAGCGCAGGACCGGCGCCACCGACACCGTCTTCGTCGACGAGAACGGCAAGCAGCTCGCTGTCATGTCCGGTGACTTCACCGGCGGCGACGTAGAGATCCTGCGCGGCGACCTGGCCGAGATCATGTACAAGCGGACCGCCGAACACTGCGAGTACCTGTTCGGCGACTCGATCAGCGCGCTCACCGAGACCGCCGACGGCGTGCACGTCGAGTTCGAGCACGGGCCCGCGCGCACCTTCGACCTCGTTTTCGGCGCCGACGGCATCCACTCCCGGGTACGTAGGCTGGCTTTCGGCCCGGAGAAGGACTTCGTGAAGTACCTGGGTTACTACTACTGTGTCGCGGGCGCCAGCCCATGGAGCCAGGACGCGACGGGTCCACGCGAACGGGCGATCGCCTACGGCCACAACGCTCCCGGCAAGCTCGCGATCAGCGGCGGCTCGAAGGCACAGCAGCTGTACATGTTCACCTCGCCCGAGCTCGACTACTCCCGCGACGACAGCGCCGCCCAGCGGCGCATCATCGAGCAGGTCTACGCGGATGTCGCATGGGAGGTGCCGCGAATGCTCGACGAGGTGGCCGACTTCGACGACTGCTACCTGGATTCGATCAGCCAGGTCCGGATGAAGGGTGACTACACCAAAGGGCGCGTCGCATTGGTCGGCGACTCCGCGTACGGAAACACGCTGGGCGGCTTCGGCACCGGGCTCGCCGTGGTCGGCGCGTACGTCATCGCGGGCGAATTGGCCACCGCCGATGGCGATCACACGATCGCCTTCGCCCGCTACAACGAGATCATGAAGCGCTATGCCAAGATCACGGGCAACAGCAACGCGGGCCGCTTCCTCGCACCGAAGACCGCGCGCGGCATCAAGCTGCGCAACTGGTTCTTCGGTTCCCGGATGTTCACGTTGATGCTGAAGTACAGCGACAACGCCGCCAACGCCATCGACCTGCGGGACTACCCGGCGCTGGTCGGCGCGACGGACATCAGCTGAGACCGTCGACCGAAGGGCCACCGCGGCCGCTTCGGCGCACAACACCCCGCCGCCGGCTTCCCGGGCGGCGATGGTGGACGGCCCGTATCCCGGCCGCCGACGTCACGGTTGGACAAGGACGCGGAGCCGACCGCAAGACCCGCCCCACCACCGGGATGGGGAAGGCGGGTGGCGATGAAACGTCAACCCCGCCCAGCCGGGGACCGCCGCTCCGCTAGGAACAGCAGCCTGAAATCGAGTCGTCACACGAACACTCGCATACCGGGTGACGGTGTGACAGATCAGCCGAGGAGGTGCCAGTCCTCCAGGCCGTCGTACAGGGGAACGTCGTTGGCCAGCTTGCTCACCCTGGCGCGCAGCGCGTCCACGTCGGAGCCGCCCGCCAGTGCGGTCGCGATGATGTCGGCGACCTCGGTGAACTCGGTGTCGCCGAACCCACGGGTGGCCAGGGCCGCGGTGCCGATGCGCAGGCCGGAGGTGACCATCGGCGGACGCGGGTCGAACGGAACGGCGTTGCGGTTCACCGTGATTCCGATCTCGTGCAGCAGGTCTTCGCCCTGCTGGCCGTCGAGCTCGGAGTTACGCAGGTCGACGAGCACCAGATGCACGTCGGTGCCGCCGGTGAGCACGCTGATGCCCTTGTCCTTGACGTCGGCGGCGGTGAGGCGCTCGGCGAGGATCTTCGCGCCGGAGAGGGTGCGCTCCTGGCGGTTCTTGAACTCCTCGGTCGCGGCGATCTTGAAGGCGACCGCCTTGGCGGCGATCGCGTGCATGAGCGGCCCGCCCTGCTGGCCGGGGAACACCGAGCTGTTCAGCTTCTTGGCGTACTCCTGCTTGGCCAGGATCAGGCCGGAGCGCGGACCGCCGAGCGTCTTGTGCACGGTGGAGGACACCACGTCGGCGTAGGGCACCGGCGAGGGGTGCAGCCCGGCCGCGACCAGACCGGCGAAGTGCGCCATGTCCACCCACAGGTAGGCGCCGACCTCGTCGGCGATCGAGCGGAACGCCGCGAAGTCCTGATGACGCGGGTAGGCCGACCAGCCCGCCACGATCACCTTCGGGCGCGCGTCGAGGGCGATGGTGCGCACCGAGTCCATGTCGACGCGGTGGTCTTCCTTGCTCACCCCGTAGGAGTGCACCTCGTAGAGCTTGCCGGAGAAGTTGAGGCGCATGCCGTGGGTGAGGTGACCACCGTGCGCGAGATCGAGACCGAGCAGTTTGTCGCCCGGCTCCATCAGCGCCATCAGCACCGCGGCGTTCGCCTGCGCACCGGAATGCGGCTGCACATTGGCGAAGTCGGCGGCGAACAGCTCCTTGGCGCGGTTACGCGCCAGCGTCTCGACGACGTCGACGTGCTCGCAGCCGCCGTAGTACCGCCGCCCCGGATAGCCCTCGGCGTACTTGTTGGTGAGCACGCTGCCCTGCGCCTGTAGCACCGCGCGCGGCACAAAGTTCTCGGAGGCGATCATCTCGAGGGTGTCGCGTTCGCGGGCGAGTTCGCCTGCCATCGCGGCGGCGAGCTCCGGATCGAGCTCACCGAGGGACTGGGAATTGACAGAGGCGGTCGTCTGCGTCACCGGCTCAGTCTATGGGCCGGATGCCCGCTCCCGAGCAGGGGGTTCATCCGCCGTCCGGAATCAGCCCGCGGGCTGTGATCAGGAACTCACCCCGGCGCTTCGTCGCGCTCACCCACGGGCAGGAGTTCTCCAACAGCACTGTGAGGTGCTTGTGCGCGTCTTCGAGCGGGCGGGTGGATTTCGTCGCCACCGACACCGCGATCCACGTCGGCCGCACCACCGCGACCGCCGAGGGACGTGTGGTCGACGAACAGGGGCGGCTGGTCGCGCACGCCACGACCACGTGCGTCATCTTCCGCGGAAACCGCTGATGCCGCGGGCCCCGAACATTCGGGACACAGGTTTACGGGGCCCGACGAGCCGTAACGAGAGGGTGCGGCCCAACCGGTTTACCAGGTGACATCTACTCGCGATCATCTTGCGAAGGAACAGACATGATCACAGTGATTTCGGTGCCCAACTCCCCGGTCGAGGCGCTGCTGCGCACCCTTTCGCAACTGCTGTGCACCATCTCCGCCGGTGGACAAGGGTGCGCGGTCATCCTGTAGTGCGCCCGCCCGCGTGACATCCTCGGGCGGGCAGACACCGTCGCGGCCCGTACCGACGCCGGTTCCGCAGCCGAACGACGCCAGGCCCGACAACCGCGCCCGGTCAGGTGCCGGTGCGAGGTGCCGACAGAACCCGACCCGGCACCTCGCACGCCGGTAGCCGGGGCCACCTCGAGACGGTCCGCGCGAAGTCACCGCGCCGGTCACAGGGCGCGCACAGCGCCGGGCGTGAGCGGTTCGTCGAGGAGCCTGCGGAACCGGTCGGCCCGGTCGTCGGCGTCGACCGCGCGATCGAGCCATCCGCCCAGCAGCCGATACCCCTCCACGTAGGTGGAGATGTAGGCCCGCCACAGCGGCGAGGACAGGAACCGCAGCGACTGCCGCGCCCGATCCGGCGTCACCAGGCTCCAGGTCTGCAAGAACTCCGCCACCTCGTCGTGGGTGCGCCGGCGGTCGTGCAGCAGCAGCGCGGCGTCCTGTCGCACGCCGAGCAACTCGGCCGAAGCGTTCGAGAGTCGTTCGGCCCGTTCGCCGTCGAAGCGCAGGCCGAGGTCGGCGTAGATCTCCTGCGCCCAGACGCCCCAACCGGGGCCGACGATGGAGCGCAGCGCCAGATCGGCGAGACCCTCGGCCATCAGGCACTGTGGCGTGTTCACCAGGAACAGCGTCTGCTCGGCCTGCCCGTCCGCGACCAGCCCGGCCTCCTTGCGGCAGTGCTCGGTGTGGTGTCCCGGGTACGACTCGTGGGCGATCAGGTGTGGCAGGTGCGCCATGTGCTGTTTGAGGTCGGAGTTGATCGCGACCCGGGAGTGGTAGTTGCCCAGGTAGTAGTTGAACCCGGACCAGGGCTTGTCCCCGACGACCTCGTAGGTGACGTGCTCGTGGTCGGGCAGCGGATACCTGGCGCGGACCAGTTCGCGCAACGCGCCGGAGAACGCCTCGACGCAGGCGGACAAGCGCTCGGGCGGAATCTCGTCGGCCTTGCGGTGCGCGGCCACCCGCTCCGCCAGCGGCCCCTCTCCCGCGAGCACCTCGTTCATCTGCCGGTGCGCCTCGCGGTAGTCGTCCACTTCGCCGGGTGCGATGTCGACGTCGAAATACGCCCGCACCTCGTCGACGAATCCGATCTCGTCTCCGGCGAACTTCCGACCGGAACATTCCAACGCGCGCAGATGCGCGTCGAGAAATTCGGCGCGCTCCGGCGGCAGCCCGGCTTCGGGCACTTCGGCGCGCAACTCGGCGGCGCGTCGGGCCAGCGCACGCGGCTGCGGCGCCGGCGCGTTCGCTACCTCTCGGCGCAGCGCGGGATCACCGGTATAGGCGTCGACGAACCCTTCCTCGAGCTGGTCGAAGGCGAGGCCGAGCCGCAGGTATTCGGACACGAGCGGATGCGCTTCCATGCCAGCCGACATTAGCCGCTCACCACCGCGCCATCGACCCGGTAACCAACTACTAGTGGTACCCCACTTATCCCACGATGTTGACGCAGAGCAGAATTCGGCTATGCGGCGACAGCTAGACCGAATCTCACCAGAACCGCACGGTAAGTGTGCGTGTTTGCCGAAGTGGAGCGTCGGGTAAATGGCACGGATGAGCGAGCCGAGTCCATACGTGGAATTCGACCGGAAACAGTGGCGAACCCTGCGTAAATCGACTCCCCTTGTGCTCACCGAAGAAGAACTGATCGGCCTGCGCGGCCTCGGGGAACAGATCGATCTCGAGGAAGTCGCCGAGGTCTATCTCCCGCTCGCTCGTCTCATCCACCTGCAGGTGGCCGCGCGCCAGCGCCTGTTCGCCGCCACCGCGACCTTTCTCGGCGAAACCCACCCGGACGAGCAGGTACCGTTCGTGATCGGCGTCGCGGGCAGCGTCGCGGTCGGCAAGTCGACCACCGCCCGCGTGCTGCAGGCACTGCTGGCCCGGTGGGATCATCACCCGCGCGTCGACCTGGTCACCACCGACGGATTTCTCTATCCCACCGCGGAACTCACCCGCCGCGGCATCATGCACCGCAAGGGTTTTCCGGAGAGCTACGACCGCCGCAAGCTGCTGCGATTCGTCACAGAGGTGAAATCCGGGGCGGCGGAGGTGTGCGCGCCGGTGTATTCACACATCTCCTACGACATCGTGCCGGACAAGCTGCACTGCGTACGCCAGCCCGACATTCTGATCGTGGAGGGCCTGAACGTCCTGCAGACCGGTCCGCGGCTGATGGTCTCGGACTTGTTCGACTTCTCGATCTATGTCGACGCGCGCATCGAGGACATCGAGAAGTGGTACGTGCAACGGTTTCTCACGCTGCGCAAGACCGCTTTCGCCAACCCGAACGCACATTTCCACCACTACTCCGGATTCACCGACGAGCAGGCGACCTCCGCCGCGCAAGAGATCTGGAACAACACCAACCGCCCGAATCTGGTGGAGAATATTCTGCCCACCCGACCGCGCGCCACCTTGGTGTTGCGCAAGGATGCCGACCACAGTATCAATCGGCTGCGTCTACGGAAATTGTGATTCCGCTTACAATTTCCACGCGTCGTCGAGGCGTCGCGCGACATCGATATCGCGAGCCGCGGCAATGTGCGGCCTGCGGATCTCGGTGGAGATATAGCGGGCGACGAACCGCCTGATCTCGTGGTCCACGCTGGCGAGGATGCGCAGCAACTGTCCACGCCTGGTCGCGCTGGCGACGTTGACGTGCACGTCTCCGGGACGCGGCTCGGCGATGTCGATCAGCACGCGCAACGGCGCGGCGGTGCGCACCGTCAGATGCAGGTGGATGGTCCCCTCGACATGGAAGCGATGCCGATCGACGGCCAGATCGAGAAGCAGGTCGACATCCAGCGGAATGACCAACTCGAACGAGATGGCCTCCTCGACGTGGCGGCGCACCCGTGGCTCACCCAGCTGAACCTGGGCGGACACCTTCGCCAGTCGTCCCGGCCCCATCCCGATCGGTCCGAAATCGAATGCGGTGCCGGTCAGCTGGCCGAATGCTCCGGCGATACGCTCCGGCGAGGCCGCGTACTCCAGGAAACGCCTGCCGAACTCCTCGTAGCTGATGTAGCCGTCGCCCGACCCCTGGTGCGCGATCTCGGGCGGCCCGCCGGGCCGAGTGTCGTACGCGCCCATCCCTACGCCTCGCTGACGCTCGGCTCCGTCATGACCGAGCGATGCTCGGCTGTACCCACTACCCGCTCGCTACACTCACTCATGAGACCGCACGGTACGCGAGAAGGGCGGAGTCGGCGCCGAATTCACGGCACCAAGATCGAATCAGACCCCGAAGCGGCGATGGCGCGCGGCGTATTCGCGCAGCGCCCGCAGAAAATCCACCCGCCGGAACTCCGGCCAGTACGCCTCGGTGAACCATATTTCCGAGTAGGCGCTCTGCCACAGCAGAAAGCCGGACAGTCGCTGCTCGCCGGAGGTGCGGATGACCAGGTCGGGGTCCGGCTGGCCGGAGGTGTAGAGGTGCTGGCCGATGGCGTTCACGGTGATCGACTGAACCAGATCCTCGCCGGTCTCGCCCGCGGCGATCTCCTGGCGGACCAGCGAGCGCACCGCGTCGGCAATCTCCTGCCTGCCTCCGTAGCCGACCGCGACGTTGACGTGCACGCCGCCGCGCTCCTCGGTGCACTCGGCCGCGGTACGCAACCGCTTGGCGATCAGCTCGGGAAAGCCGTCCAGCGAGCCGACGATGCGGACACTCGAGTTCCGTTCCGGCGCCGACAATTCCTCGACCACGTCGGTGATCACCTCGAACAACGTCTCCAGCTCGTCCGGATCACGCTGCAGGTTTTCGGTGGAGAGCAGGTAGACGGTCACCATCTCGATGCCTTCGGCTTCGCACCAGCCGACCAGCTCCGCGATCTTCAGCGCGCCGACCCGATGACCGTGACTGACATCGGTGAAACCGTTCTCCCGAGCCCACCGGCGATTGCCGTCACACATCACCGCGACGTGCCGGGGATGCCGCTTGCCCGCCAGCTGCTTGGACAGCCGGGCCTCGTAGACGCGATACGGCAGACCCCGCACCTGACTCGGAAGTTCCACCCGGGCAACCCTACGCCTCACCGGCGCGATCTCGGCACCGACCGCGCGACCCCGGTACAGTGGCGATGAACTCAAACTTACGGCTGCGTAGGTTACTGGCTGGTATACCTAGGAGGTACCTCGTGTCCGAACCGGTCGGCACCCCTGACGCGGCACTGGTCGCGGCACCCACCTCGGCGGGCGAATCACTCGTGGCGGCACTCGGCAAACCGCGCATGCGTGGCTGGATCCACACCTGGGCGGTCGGCATCGCCGCCGTCGCGGCCGTCGTGCTGGTCACCGAGGCGGCCACGGTCTCGGCGACCGCGGGATGGTCGACACTGGTCTACGGCGTCACCGTGTGCGCGCTGTTCGGCATCAGCGCGATCTACCACCGGGTGACCTGGCCGAGCGCGCGCGCCCGCATCCGGATGAAGCGGGCGGACCATTCGATGATCTTCCTGTTCATCGCGGGCAGCTACACACCGTTCGCCCTGCTCGGCCTCCCCGGACGCACCGGACAGACGCTGCTGATCGTGGTCTGGGCCGGTGCGCTGGCCGGAGTCGCGCTGAAGCTGCTCTGGCCGACCGCGCCCCGCTGGGTCGGTGTTCCGCTGTACCTGCTGCTCGGCTGGGCCATCGTCCCGGTCGCCGGCCAACTCAATAACGAGATCGGCATCGCGCCACTGATGCTGCTGCTGATCGGAGGGTTGATCTACAGCGGAGGCGCGATCCTCTACGCCACCAAGTGGCCGAACCCTTGGCCGACCGTATTCGGACACCACGAGTTCTTCCACGCGGCCACGGTGCTCGCCGCGCTCACCCACTACGCGGCGGTCTGGCTCGTGGTCCTGCGCTGAACTGCGGGTCTTCAGATCCGCTGCAGCGCAGAGCGAAGGTCCTCCGGGGTGGAGACCGGGCGGTCGCAGACCGAGCCGCGGCAGACGTAGGCGGCGTCGGTGTCCCGGATCAATGGACGGTTGGCCAGGAGTGGGACCGCGTTCGGGGCGGCGGCGAGGACCACGGAGCCGCCGGGCGCCGCGACGCGGGCTGTCGTGAGCAGTTCGGTTGGGCGGTCGAGGGATTCGGCGATGGCGATGGCGACCTGCAACGGCCCGCGCAGGGCCGCCTCAGCGACGGCGAGCCACTGACCTGCCGACCGTGGCGCGCGCGCCAAGACGATCGCCCCGCGGTCGAGTGTGCGGTCGGCGAGATCGCGGTAGCGGATCTCGCGCTCCGGGTCGCTCGCGGCCGCGGCAGTGAGCAGGGCTTCGGCGAGCGAGGAGGCGCCGGCGGGGGTGGCGCCGTCGATCGGGTCGCGTGGCCGAGCGACGAGTGTCTCGGCGTCGTCAGCGGTGTCGAACCAGCTGCCCGGCGCGTCCGGGTCGGCGAAATGCTCGATCGCCTTGTCCAGCAACCGTTGTGCGTCCTCGAGCCAGCCGAGCTCGCCGGTGGCTTGGTGCAGAGCGAGCAGACCGGTGACCAGCCACGCGTAGTCCTCCAGGATGCCGGGCGCGGAGCCGACCACACCGCGGAGCGAGGCGCGGCGCAGGCGTCCGCCCACAACGTGCTCGGCCAGCAGGAAGCGCGCGCAGCGTACGGCGGCGGCGATCCAGTCCGGCTCGCCCAGCGCCGACCCGGCCTCGGCGAGCGCGGTGACGGCCATCCCGTTCCACGCGGTCACCACCTTGTCGTCGCGGTCCGGTTGGGGACGGCGGGAACGGGCCGCGCGTAGCGCCACCCCGATGCGCTGCAGGCGAGCGTCGTCCTTCTCGGTGACCGGCTCGGAGTACCTGGTCAGCACCGACGTGCCCGGTTCGAAGTTCCCCGCGGTGGTGACGCCGAAGAATTCGGCGGCCCACGCCCCGTCGATCGGCCCGAGCGCGCCGGTCAGTTCGGCGGGCGTCCATACGTAGGTCGCGCCTTCGACGCCTGGGCCGCCCGGCTCCAGATGGGTATCGGCATCCAAGGCGGAGGCGAAGCCACCCTGTTCGGTACCCAGGTCTTCGACGATGAACCGCACAGTCTCCCTGGCCACCCGGTGCGACAACGATTCCGGCAGCACCGACATACTGCGCCGCGCCAGATGGGCGTAGGCGCGCAGCAACTGGGCGTTGTCGTAGAGCATCTTCTCGAAGTGCGGCACCACCCACGCGGAGTCGACCGAGTACCTGGCGAAACCACCGCACAGCTGGTCGTAGATCCCGCCGCGCGCCATCGCCTCGGCCGTGCGGGAGACCACATCGAACACCGTGCGGCTGCCGGTCCGCTCCCAGTGCCGAAGCAGCCCCTCCAGCAGCGCCGACGGCGGGAACTTCGGCGCACCGCCGAACCCGCCGTGCTTGTCGTCCTCGTCGCGCAGCACGGCGGCGACGGCGTGGTCCAGCAGCTCGGCCGTAATCGTCAGATCCGCGTCGGGCAGCACCGCCGTCTGCGCGCGCAGAACCTCGGCCGCCTGTGTGGACGCTTGGCGCACCTCGTCGCGGCGGGTGTGCCAGGTGTCGGCGATCGCGGTGAGCAGCTGGGTGAACGACGGCATCCCGCCGCGCGGGAACTTCGGGTAGTAGGTGCCGCAGTAGAACGGTTCACCGCCGGGTGTGAGGAAGCAGGTCATCGGCCAGCCGCCCTGCCCGGTCATCGCGACGGTGGCGTTCATGTAGACCGCGTCGAGATCGGGCCGCTCCTCCCGGTCGACCTTCACGCAGACGAAGTTCTCGTTCATCTGCTCGGCGGTCGCCGCGTCCTCGAACGACTCGTGCGCCATCACATGACACCAGTGGCAGGACGCGTACCCGACCGAGAGCAGGATCGGCACGTCCCGTTCCCGCGCCTCGGCCAGCGCCTCGGCGTCCCACTCCCGCCAGTGCACCGGATTGTCCGCATGTTGGCGCAGATACGGAGACGTCGCGTTGCCGAGCCGGTTCATAGCTCCACCGTACGGCCTCTCGGCCAGGCTGAGCGGGCACGGGCGGCGCGGCCACCATGTCTCGCTTGACTCTCCGGTGGCGGGAGGGAAGAAGGTCGGGTGATGAAGATCGATCTGGCACGAGAGGACAAGTACTACTACGGTGCGGGCGCGGAGCCGGTGCTGCGGACCTTCGCGGCGTACGACTACGTGACCGTCGACGGATCGGGGTCGCCCGGCGGACCGGTCTACTCCGCGGCCGTGGAAACGCTCTACCGTGCCGCGTACGGGGCCAAGAAAGCCGCGAGAACCGCGGGACGCGACTTCGTCGTGCCGAAGCTGGAGGGGCTGTGGTGGGTCGAGTCCGATGTGCCACCGCTGTCGGTGCCGCGCGAGCAGTGGCACTGGAAGCTGATGATTCGCATGCCTGAGGTGGTCACCGCCGACATGGTGGCCGGGGCGTTGTTCGAGCGGATCACCGAGGGCGAGGCAATCCAGGCACTGCATGTCGGCCCGTACGCGACCGAGCCGCAGACGCTGGCGCGGATGGACGCGCTCATGGCGGCCGAGGGATGGGCGATGAACGGACGCCACCACGAGATCTACCTGTCCGACCCGCGCAGATCCCCCGGCGCGACGACGAAGACGATCCTGCGCCACCCGGTGCGCCGGCCGACCACCCGATGATGGAAGGCCGAACCGATAGACCGATCATCTCTGCTCTGCGTCGGTATTCATCGACCGAATCTCGGGAGAGGTACGCAAACGCGCGAGGCAATGCGAACTCCTGCTACGCATTACCCCGTGATTCGTCGGTGCCGACTACGGAGTCCGGGTCAATACTCGCGCCCGACGTAGGCCAAGAGTCGACGGTGCGCCGGTTCATCCCCGGCGACGACGATTTCCGGCCCGAAAATGCCAGGCGCGCGGAAGGAATCGATGCCGCCCATCGCCTGCATGGTGGCGAGCAATTCGCCGCACAACCCGTCGTCGGCCAGATCCGGCCGGTCGATGGCCACCGCGATATCGACGCCGTGGACGAGAACCTCGGTGAGATGCACCAGCGCCGCCGCGGGCCCTGGCAGTTCGCCCAGCGAAATGCCCACCGTGGCGTCCAGCGCGTCCGGCCGATGCCACGCGGCGCGGTCCACCTCCGCCGCCGCGGCGAACGCGCCCTGCGGATCGCCGCCGAGCCAGTCGGATTCGTGGTCGGCGCCCGCATCCGTGCCGCTCAACGCGGCCGCGAACAGATGCATGCCACCCACGGTGTGGTTGAGGACGGTCCGCACATCCCAATCCGGGCACGGCGTCGGCGCGGCCAGGCCCGCGTCTCCCACGGCGGCGACGATCGCTCCGGTCGCGTCCAGTGCGCGGTCGATCTGTCCGATCACGTTGTCCATGAGCTTCCTTCGGTCGAGCGGTATCGCTGAATTGGTAACACAGGACACCGACCGGCGCGCGATATTGCGAACACCACTTTGCGCCCAAATGGTTGCCAGTGGTGTGCTTCCGAACGACCGCGGAAAGTAGTGGGCTGCGCGGGAGCCACCCGGCCCGCCGGGCAGCTCAGCAGCGGTTGCGCCGGTCAGCTGGACTCGGTGCGCCCCTCGGAGTCCGCGTCGTTCGATTCCTCGCCCGGCCGGCGCGTGATACCGTGCTCGGTCCCCTCGTCGGCCTCCTGGTCCGGTTCGGGGTGCTCGGGCTCGAAGGTCGCGGGCAGGCCCTTGATGTGCCGGTTCATCGATCGGACCAGCAAGAAGGTGCCCGCGAGCAGAATCAGGATGATGACCAGCCCGAGCGGCGATGCCTTGCCGAACTCGGGCCCGGTCGGTGTGCCTGGCGTCTGGGCGAGCAGAACCAGCGTCACAGCCGCTCGTCCTCGATGCCCGCGAACAGGTCGGTCTCGGGCAGCGCGGTGCGCACCCGGGTTTGGGCCAGCTCGAATTCCTCGGTCGGCCACAGGCGCTGCTGCATCTCTATCGGAATGGCGAAGAACGCGCCGTTCGGGTCGATCTGCGTCGCATGGGCGCGCAAGGCGTCGTCGCGCTGTGGGAAGTACTTGGCGCACTCGATCTGCGTGGTGACCCGCGAAAGTATGTCACCGCGCTCCGCGGCGAACTTGCGCATCCGATCCAGCCACTCCTGCAGCGGGAACGGCTCGCCGACGCGGTCGAACTCGTCGGCGAACACCTCCATCCGCCGCATGCTGAACCCGTGGTCGTAATAGAGCTTCAACGGCGTCCACGGCTCGCCCGCGTCGGGGAAGCGCTCCGGATCGCCGGCGGCCTCGAACGCGGCGACCGACACCTCATGGCAGCGGATGTGGTCCGGATGCGGGTAGCCGCCGGTCTCGTCGTAGGTCGTGATCACATGCGGCTTGAACTCCCGCACCACCCGCACCAACGCCTCGGTGGCCTCCTCCAGCGGAACCAACGCGAAGCTGCCGTCGGGCACCGGTGGCGGCGGGTCGCCCTCCGGCAGGCCCGAGTCGACGAAACCGAGCCACTGCTGGCGCACGCCGAGCGCGTGGGCCGCGGCCGCCATCTCCTCACGGCGGATCTCGTTGATCCGCTCCAAGACGCCCGGCGTGTCCATGGCCGGGTTGAGGATGCTTCCGCGTTCTCCGCCGGTCAGCGTGACGACGAGGACGTCGTGTCCTTCGTCGGCATAGCGGGCGGTCGTCGCCGCACCCTTGCTGGATTCGTCGTCGGGGTGGGCATGCACCGCCATGAGGCGAAGGCCACTCACGTTTTTGTTCACCTCATCGCTCTCGGTCGCGGGCGTCTGGTCTTCGTTCCCTATAGTTCCATTCGATCGACATTTGTTCCGACTTACCCCCCGGGAGCGACTACAGATGACCGAGCCCGCGCCGGAAACCGGCGGTGACACGACGGCCGCGGCTCCGGCGCCGACCCGACGGCCCGCCGACCGGTACGGCACGAAACCACCGGTGCGCCGCTGGTGGATTCCGCTGGTCTTGGGCATGCTGGTGGTGCTGGCCGGGCTCGGTGTCGCCTACCTGGGCTACCAGAAGTACGGTCCGGAGGACATCGACGCCGAGCAACTCGGGTACACCGTTGTCGACGACTCGACCATGACGGTCCGGCTCAAGGTCACCCGCAAGGACCCCGCGCAGCCGGTGGTGTGTTTCGTCCGTGCGATGGCGCGCGACGGCTCCGAGCTCGGCCGCCGCGAGGTGCTGGTCGAACCATCGACCAGCGGCACGGTCGAGCTGACCACCACCGTGCGCTCGTCCGCTCGCCCCGTGTCGGGCAGCATTTACGCGTGCAGCGGTCAGGTACCCGGCTATCTTCGGGCAGGCTGATCCGCCGCTTTTTCGCGCGAGCAGTCCTCGAAATTAACTCCGACCTGCACTTTTGTGATTCATGCTAAAATGGTGTGATACACGGTTCCGGGGCTCGGAGCCGTGTTTGCTGCATTGGCGGCCGGCGCTGTCGGTTCGGGCTTGCGAGTTCGCCCGAAACCTGGGCCTGTAGGGGTTCGATGAACTTCCCAGGATTGCTCCTGCCGTCGACTGGTGCGTGCCCACCTACGGGTGGGCACGCACCGGTGCTCAGGGAATCCCGGCCTGCCGGGAACAACTACTAGGGAGTGATCGAGATGACTGAGACGCAAGTGACCTGGCTGACCCCGGAGTCGCACGACAGGCTCAAGGGCGAACTCGACGCGCTCATCGCCAATCGTCCGGTCATCGCCGCCGAGATCAACGAACGCCGCGAAGAGGGTGACCTCAAGGAGAACGGCGGTTACCACGCCGCGCGCGAGGAGCAAGGCCAGCAGGAGGCGCGGATCCGCCAGCTGCAGGAGCTGCTGAACAACGCCAAGGTCGGCGTCGCACCCACCAAGTCCGGCGTCGCGCTCCCCGGTTCGGTCGTCAAGGTCTACTACGACGGTGACGAGTCCGACACCGAAACCTTCCTGATCGCCACCCGCGAAGAGGGTCTCAGCGACTCCAAGCTCGAGACCTACTCGCCGAGCTCCCCGCTCGGCGGCGCGCTTATCAACGCCAAGGTGGGCGAGACCAGGGAATACACGCTGCCCAACGGCAACATCATGAAAGTCACGCTGCTCAGCGCCGAGCCCTACCACAGCTGACGCTCGCGGCCGTGGCGCCCCCGGCCGATACTTCCCCCGCGGACACGAGCGGCCGCGCCCGATCACCGGGTGCGGCCGCTTCATCATGTCGTGAACCTAACTCAATGCCTGCTCGACATCCGAGAGCAGGTCGCTGACATCCTCGATACCGACCGACAACCGCACCAGATCCGCAGGCACCTCCAGCACGGACCCCTCGGTGGACGCGTGTGTCATCGCGGCCGGGTGCTCGATCAGCGATTCCACGCCGCCCAGCGATTCGGCCAGGGTGAACACCTCGGTTCGTGAGCAGAACTTGCGGGCCGCCTCGACGTCGCCGTGCAGACGTACCGAGATCATCCCGCCGAACCGCCGCATCTGCTTCTCGGCGATGCTGTGGCCGGGGTGCTCCGGCAGGCCCGGGTAGATCACCTGGGAGATCGCGGGATGCCCGGACAGGAATTCCGCGAGGGTTTCGGCGTTGTCGCAGTGCCGGTCCATCCGCACCGCGAGCGTCTTGGTGCCGCGCAGGGTGAGGAAGGCGTCGAACGGGCCGGGGACCGCGCCCGCGCCGTTCTGCAGGAACGCGAAAGCCGCGTCGAGTTCCGGATCGTTGGTGATCAGCGCGCCACCGATCACGTCCGAGTGGCCACCAAGGTACTTGGTGGTGGAGTGCAGCACGATGTCCGCGCCGAGCAGTAGCGGCTGCTGCAGGTAAGGGGTCGCGAAGGTGTTGTCCACCACCAGCTTCGCGCCCGCGGCGTGCGCCACGTCGGCCAGCGCGGGGATGTCACCGATGCTCAGCAGCGGGTTGGTCGGGGTCTCGATCCACACCAGTTTGGTGTTCGGCCGGATTGCGGCGCGCATCTCGTCCACGTTGAACACGTGCGCGGGCGAATGCTCGATACCCCACTGGCTGAACACCTTGTCGATCAGCCGGAAGGTGCCGCCGTAGGCGTCGTCGGGGATCACGATGTGGTCGCCCGGACGCAGCGTGGCGCGCAGCGCACAGTCGGTGGCGGCCATGCCCGAGGCGAAAGCTCGTCCGTAGCGGCCCGATTCGAGCGCGGCGAGGTTCACCTCCAGCGCCGTGCGCGTCGGGTTGCCGGTGCGGCCGTACTCGAAACCGCCGCGCAACCCACCCACGCCGTCCTGGGCGAACGTCGAACTCGCGTAGATGGGCACGTTGACCGCGCCGGTCTGGGGATCGGGATCGTACCCGGCGTGCACAGCTCGTGTGGAGAATCCCAGCTCGCTCATGCCGACACCTCGCTGCGCTCGGCGTCGGCACGAGCGAGCGCTCGGCTGTGCCTGTTTGATCGCTCGCTGCGCTCGCTCATACACCTCAGCCTAATCGGGGCGATTCTCGGGCAACTTCCCGGGGAAGGCGACCGCCGCGATGAGCTCGGCCGGACCGCTGGATCGGTGGCGCAGAGTGAAATCTCGCCGCTTGCTCCGGTTGTGCTACCCGACGACGGCGGCCACACCGAAAATCTTGCGCTGAGCGGACGACGTGAGCTCGGTCTCATCGATCCGGCCGCGTTTAGGCTGAGCTGATGGTCACTGTCGAAGAGCTGTTCGCAACCGACGCACTGCTGTCCGAGGACGAGCGTGAGATCCGCGACACCGTCGCGGCATTCGCGGCCCAACGGCTGCGACCGCACATCGCGGACTGGTTCGAGGCAGGCACTTTTCCGGCCGGGGAAATCGCGCCCGAACTCGGCAAGCTCGGGCTGCTCGGCATGCACCTGGAGGGCTACGGCTGCGCCGGAATGTCGGCGACCGCCTACGGCCTGGCCTGCCAGGAATTGGAGGCGGTCGACTCGGGCGTGCGCAGCATGGTCTCGGTGCAGGGCTCGCTGGCGATGACCGCGATCCACAAGTACGGCACCGAGGAACAGAAAAAGCAGTGGCTGCCGGAGCTGGCCGCGGGCCGTGCGCTCGGCTGTTTCGGGCTCACCGAACCGGACTTCGGCTCCAACCCCGGCGGCATGCGGACCAGGGCGAAGCGCGACGGCGCCGACTGGGTGCTGAACGGATCGAAGATGTGGATCACCAACGGCTCGGTGGCCGATATCGCGGTGGTCTGGGCGCAGACCGAAGACGAGGGCAAACAGGTGATCCGCGGGTTCCTGGTTCCGGCCGGTGCGCCTGGCTTCACCGCGCGGGAGATGCATCGCAAGCTGTCCCTGCGCGCGTCGGTCACCGCGGAGCTGGACTTCGACGATGTCCGGCTGCCCGCGGACGCGGTGCTGCCGCAGTCGCGCGGCCTCGCCTCGCCGCTCGCATGCCTGAGCGAAGCGCGTTTCGGCATCGTCTTCGGTGCGCTCGGCGCGGCCCGCGACTGCCTCGCGGCGACCATCGAGTACACCAGGACGCGCGAAGTGTTCGACAAGCCGCTGGCCGCCTACCAGCTGACCCAGGCGAAGCTGGCCGACATGGCGCTGGAGTTCGGCAAAGGCCAGTTGCTCGCGCTGCATATCGGGCGTCTGAAGGACCGCGGCGAGGTCACCCCGGAGCAGGTGAGCGCGGGGAAACTGAACAGCACACGCGAGGCCATCGCGATCGCCCGTGAATGCCGCACCATCCTCGGCGCCAACGGCATCACGCTCGACTACCCGGTGCTTCGTCATGCGAACAATCTGGAGTCGGTGCTCACCTATGAGGGCACGGCGGAGGTGCATCAGCTGGTGCTCGGCCGGGCACTGACCGACGCGAATGCTTTTCGCTGACAAGTCTTTTCGCAAGGCAGATTTGCTGAGCACGACATTTCCGGCGATCACCACTGCGGCAAAAGTCACAGTTCTATAAATATTGAATAATTGCTAGGATACGAAGATGTTTCTGATCGGCCCCGCGCTGCTCGAAGTGTCGGCGCACAGGATTTTGCACCGGCTACACGAGACCCACGGGGCGCCCGCACTCGCCGCGGCCGCGGAGATTCCTGTGCTCTCGGCGGCGCTGGACCAGCACGCCGCGGCGGTGCGCGACATTCTCAGGCACGGCGTGCCGGGAGCGTCGAAAGTTCCCTCGGCCGTACTCCTCGCAGGTTATGCGCGTGGACTGCTCGATCAGGTACGCGAGACGAATGCCGCCGAGCGCGACATCGACGACCCGAGCGGCGCGCCGACGATGCGCGGGAACGCACCGAGAAATCTCTTCGGCTGGGCCGAGGCCGACTGGGCCCAGCTGCGCCTTGCCGGGGTATGCCTGCACGCCATGCGTCAACCGGCCTGAGGCAGCCCCCATAGACCTGTGTATTCCGGGTTGCCGGAGCCCGGCCACAGGAGTGCGGCCGCCGCAGGAATACCTGCGGCGGCCGCACTTGTCTCAACGGTTCAGCGCACGTCGCCCTGGTCGCGATAACCCGGGGACTCGCCGGGCTGTGCGTAACCGCCGGCCGGCGTCGAGTCTTGGGTCCATTGCTGCCCCTGGCCGCGAGCGGCCTGCTGGTCTATCAACAACTGCTCGCGGGCGGCGTCCTCACGACCGCGCTGGTAGGCCTCGGCCTGGCCCTTCACCGCAGGTATCTCCTCCTCCAAGCCGCTGAGCCAGTTCTCCCAGCGCTGCTGCATCGGGCGGATCATGCCGCCGCCGACCCCGACCACCAGGATGCCGCCGAGGGTGGCCAGAACCGTGATCAGGATCGGCACGGTGACCGAGGTGGCCACCCCGATCTGGTTCAGCGCGGCAACGATGCCGATGCCCCAGACGAACACCCCGGCGATCCGGCCGACCATAGCGCCGTAGGACAGGCCGCCGAGCATCGTGCCGACCATCTCGCGGACCGCGTGGGCGATGGCGCCGGTGATCACCACGATGATGATCGCGACCGCCGCCCTTGGCAGCCAGGAGACGATGCCGCTGAGCATGTCGCTCACCGGATTCGGCCCGAAAACACCGAAACCGAGCTGCAGCGCGATCAGCAGGATCGCGTAGTACGCCAGCTTCGCCAGCAGGTCGGAGGCGTCGTAGCGACTGCGCGACAGCATCCGCTGGATCCCGCCGCGTTCGACGAGCCGGTCGAACCCGACGCGCTCGAGCACCTTGTCGACGATCGTCGCCACCACCTTCGCGACGATCCAACCGATGAGCAGGATGACGAGAAAACCGACCAGCTTGGGGACGAACGTGGCGACGGAACTCCACGCATCGGAGAACCCCTGCTGGAAATCAATAGCCAAACTAGAGGTCTGCATGCCCATCCCTTCGCTCACCGATGACGCCGTGGCAATTTGCCACGGCTGGGTCAAGCCCGGCTATACCCCTGCGGCTGCACTCGAATCTGCCATTTGCGGACAAATTGCCTCTCCGCCGGATTCGACATAATCGAGATAAATTCGTCGCCGAAGGCGGCGGATAACCCGCACCGGACGCGACCGGACGCCGATCCCGGCCCGCTACTGGAGCGCACGCAGCCTGGCACTGCTGGCCGACGAATGGGCCGACCTGATCACCGGCGGTGTGCACGAGAGAGCACGCCGCGGGCGGCCCGCGTAAGACGCTATCGCTTCGCCCAGCATCGGACTCAGGAGAAACCGACACGATAGCCCGCGCCCAGGGATACGCCGCGCGCCTGCACTGCGGGCGGGCTGCCGTGCTCTCAGGAGCGGCGCGGGACGGGTTCTTCGCGTCCACGAACGCGCCGGGCCCGCTCGCCGCGCGGCGAGCGGGCCCGCAGGCCGACGCGATCGGCTGATCAAGCGAGCCCGGTTACTTCCCGATGGTTCCAGTGCTGAGGAATCCGAGCAGATCGTGGCGGGTGATGACGCCGACGGGCTTGCCGTCCTCGACCACCATCAGGGCGTCGGTGTCCGACAGCGCCTTCGTCGCGGCCGAGAGCGGTTCGCCGGAACCGATCAGCGGGAACGACGGGCTCATGTGCTCGGCCACCGAATCCGTGAGGTGTGCACGGCCTTCGAACACCGCCGACAGCAGATCGCGCTCGGACACGCTGCCCGCGACCTCGCCCGCCATCACCGGTGGCTCGGCGCCGACGACGGGCATCTGCGACACCCCGTACTCGCGCAGGATCTCGATCGCGTCGCGCAGCGTCTCCGAAGGATGGGTGTGCACCAGGTCGGGCAGCTCGCCCGACTTTCCGCGCAGCACGTCGCCGACCAGCGGCTCGGCGACGCCGTCCAACCGCTCACGGAGGAAGCCGTAGGAGCTCATCCACCGGTCGTTGAAGATCTTCGACAGGTAACCGCGTCCGCCGTCGGGCAGCAGCACCACGACTACGGCGTCCGGATCGCGGCGCGCCACCTCGATGGCGGCCACCACCGCCATACCACACGAGCCGCCGACCAGCAGGCCCTCTTCGCGGGCCAGCCGCCGGGTCATGTCGAAGGAGTCGGCGTCGGACACCGCGATGATCTCGTTCGGCACGGCGGGGTCGTAGGCCGACGGCCAGAAGTCCTCGCCGACGCCCTCAACCAGATAGGGCCGTCCGGTACCGCCGGAGTACACCGACCCCTCCGGATCGGCGCCGATGATCTTCACCTTCCCGCCGGAGACCTCCTTGAGGTAGCGACCGGCGCCGGTGATGGTGCCGCCGGTGCCGACACCCGCCACGAAATGGGTCACCTTGCCGTCGGTGTCCCGCCAGATCTCCGGGCCAGTGGTCTCGTAATGGCTGTCCGGTCCGCCCGGGTTGGCGTACTGGTTCGGTTTCCACGCACCGGCGATCTCCCGGACCAGACGGTCGGAAACGCTGTAGTAGCTGTCCGGGTGGTCCGGCGGCACGGCGGTCGGGCACACCACGACCTCGGCGCCGTAGGCGCGCAGCACATTGCGCTTGTCCTCACTGACCTTGTCCGGGCAGACGAACACGCAGTTGTAGCCGCGCTGCTGCGCGACGAGCGCCAGGCCGACGCCCGTGTTGCCGGAGGTGGGTTCGACGATGGTGCCGCCGGGGCCTAGCTCCCCGGACTTCTCGGCGGCGTCGATCATCTTCACCGCGATCCGGTCCTTGGAGCTGCCGCCGGGGTTGAGGTATTCGATCTTGGCCGCTACCAGGCCGGCGTTCGATCCCACCACCGAGTTCAACCGGACCAACGGCGTATTACCGATGAGATCCACGACATGATCCGCGATGCGCATGCCCCCATAGTTGCAGACGCGCTAACTGTGAGTTCGCGCACGCCGCACGCTACTCGTCGCGGCTACCGATGAATCGGCACCGCCGCCTTTAGGATCGCAGCCATGAGGCAGCCGAACATCGCCCGTGCCGCCACCATTCTGGCCGGATCGGCGGTGGCCCTGGTGGTCGGATCCGGCGCGCAGGCGGACGCGACGAGCGTCGAGTTCCCGCAGGTGCCCACGCTCGCGCGCGGTGGTCTGTGCTGGACGAATATCCGCACCTGGGCCGACACCAGCCCCGAATGGCCGGGCCGCGCCATCCTCAACATGCGCGCGCTACCGGTCTCCGGTCTCGGACCCGGTGCCTACCCGCTGGCCCCGCTGTGCGAGGTTCGCACGACCGTCGCCTGGCGCAACACCACCACCGGCGCGACGGGCAGCTACGACAACATCGTGGTCACCGGCATCTACGGCAGCATCCAGTACGCGCTGTTCCAGGACACCGGCCCCGGCCTCGTCGAGGTCACCGTCTCCACCGACTCCGCCAGCATCCCGGCACGCGGCACGTTCGTCGTACCGGGCTGACCCGAGCCGACGGTCGCGCACCGGCCACGGCCCACGACAGCCGAATACGCAGTCCGACCGATCCCGTCGGCAGCGAACGGGAGCCGCGGCTCATTCCACAGTTCCCGGGCTGGGCGCTGGGGTCCGATTCCGTAAAATTCTCTGGTGTGAGCGCACCTCGGTTCCACTGGCGGACGGCCCCGCCGCGGACCTCGCCGCACAACTTCTTCCGGTACTGATCGAGGCGCTGCGCGCGGCGACCCCTGCTTCCCGCACACCGCGACGAGACGTAGATTCGATACGAACTCGCGAGTAACAACACGGTTCGCAGAGACCGTCCTACAAAGGAGTCCTCATGCCTGAGGCCGTCATCGTTTCGACCGCACGCTCCCCGATCGGCCGGGCCCGCAAGGGCTCGCTGGTCGACCTGCGGCCCGACGATCTGACCACGCAGATCGTGCGGGCAGCGCTCGACAAGGTGCCCGCCCTGGACCCGGCCCAGATCGACGACCTGATCCTCGGCTGCGGTTCCCCTGGCGGCGAGCAGGGCTTCAACATCGCCCGCATCGTCGCGGTGCAACTCGGCTACGACTTCGTGCCCGGCACCACCGTGCACCGCTACTGCGCCTCGTCGCTGCAGTCCACCCGGATGGCGTTCCACGCGATCAAGGCGGGCGAGGGCGACGTGTTCATCTCCGCCGGCGTGGAGACGGTGTCCCGCTACGTGAACGGTTCCGCCGACAGCTGGCCGAACACCCAGAACCCGGTGTTCGAAGCGGCGCAGGCGCGCACGGCGAAGACCGCCGAGGGCGGCGCGGGCATCTGGCACGACCCACGGGAGGACACACTGGTCCCCGACGCCTACATCGCGATGGGCCAGACCGCCGAGAACGTCGCGACCCGCACCGGCATCACCCGCGAGGAGCAGGACCGCTGGGGCGTCCGCTCGCAGAACCGGGCCGAGGAGGCGATCGGGAACGGCTTCTTCGAGCGCGAGATCACCCCGGTGACGCTGCCGAACGGCACCGTGGTCAGCACGGACGACGGTCCGCGCGCCGGCGTCACCTACGAGGCGGTCTCCGGGCTGAAGCCGGTGTTCCGCCCGGACGGCACCATCACCGCAGGCAACTGCTGCCCGCTCAACGATGGCGCCGCCGCGCTGGTCGTCATGAGCGACACCAAAGCCGAGGAGCTGGGCCTGACCCCGCTGGCCCGCATCGTGTCCACCGGTGTCTCCGGCTTGTCGCCGGAGATCATGGGCCTCGGCCCGATCGAGGCGTGCAAGCGCGCGCTGGCGCTGGCCGGCAAGACCATCGATGACATCGACCTGGTCGAGATCAACGAGGCGTTCGCGGTGCAAGTGCTCGGCTCGGCCCGCGAGCTGAAGATCGACGAGGACAAGCTGAATGTGTCCGGCGGCGCTATCGCGCTCGGCCACCCGTTCGGCATGACCGGCGCCAGGATCACCACCACGCTGATCAACAACCTGCAGACCTACGACAAGCAGTTCGGTCTGGAGACCATGTGCGTCGGCGGCGGCCAAGGCATGGCGATGGTCATCGAGCGCCTGAGCTGAGACGAAGAAAGGGCGGTCGCCGGGACTCCGGCGACCGCCCTTTCTCGTAGTTCGCTAGTCGTTCTGGAAGTAGCTCAGCAGTCGCAAAATCTCGACGTAGAGCCACACCAGGGTGACGGTCAGGCCGAGGGCGACGCCCCAGGCCGCCCGCTCCGGCGCCTGCGCGCGGATCAGCTGATCGGCGGCGTCGAAGTCGAGCAGGAAGCTGAACGCGGCGATGGCGATGCACACCAGGCTGAAGACGATCGCCAGCGGGCCTCCGTCACGCAGGCCGAGACCGCCGGAGATGAAGAAGCCGGCAATCAGATTGCCCAGCACGAGCACCAAGATTCCGATCATGGCGCCGACGATGATCCTGGTGAACCGCGGCGTCACCCGGATGGCGCCGGTCTTGTAGACCACCAGCATGCCCGCGAACACACCGAACGTGCCGAGCACCGCCTGACCGATCAGCGCACTGCCGCCGACCCCACCGAACTCGATGTCGGTGAACATGAACGACAGCGCACCGAGGAACAGACCCTCGGCCACCGCGTAGGACAGCACCAGCACCGGGTTGTCCATCTTGTTCGCGAAGGTCGCGATCAGCACAAGCACCAGGCCGACCAGGCCGCCGACGATCACAAACAGCGGCGCGAGCGAAGTGTTCGCGTTGGTGAGGCCGTAGGAGATTATCGCGGACAGGGCGAGCACGCCGAGCGTGACCGCGGTTTTTGTCACCACGTCGTCGATGGTCATCGCCCTGGTGGCAGGGGCCTGCTGATAAGGCTGCGGGTACTGGCCGTATGGCTGCTGGCCGTACTGGTTGCCGAACTGTCCCGCGGTGGTTACGCCGGAACCGAAGCTGGCGTATCCACCGCCCTCCTGCCTCGGCAGGTTCCTGAAGACCGGATTGCTCGTGGTACGCAAAGCACGTCCCTTTCTGGAGTCGTTGCCGCTGTTCATCGAGTATGTGCACTCGACATCCAACTGCACTGTCCAACGTTTGTCATCGGAGGCGAGTTCCCCGGAGACTCGCCGAGCCAGACAATTCGGACTCTACCGCTACCGGGGGTCGTGCAGACCACGCACGGACCGAGTCACCGTGAATTTCCGGTTGCGGCCGACCACTTCGGTCCGGCCCACCATCCGTTCGACCACGCCCCGATAGTTCAGATGCGAGTTGTAGACGGTCCACAGCTCCCCGCCGGGACGCAGCACCCGGCCGGTCTCGGCGAACATCTTGATCGCCGATCCGGTGTGCACGGCAGCGCCGACGTGGAACGGCGGATTGCACAGCACCAGGTCGGCGCTGTTGTCCGCGGCCGAGGACATCGCGTCGTCGCGCATGACGGTCACCCGATCGGCGACCTGGTTCGCTTCGGCGGTCTCCCGTGCCGACGCCACCGCCGCGGCGGACTGATCGGTACCGACCACCTTGATGCCCGGCCGTGCCTTGGCCAGCGCGACGGCCAGGATGCCGGTGCCGCAGCCGAGGTCGATGGCGTCGCGGGCATCCGGCTTCATCCACTTCAGGTGCTGGAGCAGGAACCTGGTTCCGATGTCGAGCCGAGCGCCGGAGAAGGCTGCGCCGTGCGCGACCACGTCGATATCCAGCTCGTCGAGGCGAGCGCGCACCGGAAACCGCGGGTGGCCGACCGGTTTGGGCCCGCCGACCAGCAGGGTGCGCGACTTCTGCCTGCCGCGGCTGGCGCGCACCTCGGAGAACGACTGGGCGAGAACGTCGTTCATCGACTTGGTCAGATGCTTGTCCCGACCACCCGCGAACACCTCGACTTCGGGGTCGGCGTAGCGGGCGATGGCGTCGGCGACCTCGGCAAGCCCCGAAAGCACACGCGGTAGGCGAAGCAACACCACCCGGACATCGCCCAGCAAATGGCTGCCTAGCGGGTGCGCGGTGTAGCGATCCGACAGCCCGGCGGTGCGGGCGTTGTTGGCGAGGGCGAGCTCACCGGTCAGCAAATCCTGGTGCACCCGGACTTCACGCAGATCGTGGCCCGCGACGGCGCCGAGGGTCAGCGCACCGTAGGCGTCACCGATGATGGCTACGCTTCCGCTATCGGCGGTCGCGAGCGCGTCGGCGGCGACGTCGAGGATCAACCGATCGGCGGCATCCACGGCGTAGAGATTCAGCGCCTCCACATCCGGATACCGCCGCAGCCGGCTCAGTACGTCCTCGACATGTCCCACACCTCAAGTGTGCTAGATCGTTGCCGCATCGTCGCGCCCACCCCGGCGAATCGATGCGTCGAAGGCTCGGGGCGACCGGGGGGTGCGGCATAGCTGCACTGATACAGGCGAATTCGACGCAGACCGAAAGAGACGCAGTACACCGCCCGTCGACGACTCCGAGGCCGAGGTGAGTCCCATAGCCGAGCGGTCCGCGCCCCCGCTTGCGGCCGGAGGCGCGGACTGGTCGAGCGTGTGTGTCAGGCGACCCGGCATGAACCTTCGGCACAGCGATTCCCCTGGGCACGGCGGGCCGTGCACGAGATCCCCTGCGCCACTCGACCTGAGCAGCGAGTCCGGCCCGGCCACTTTTTGGCACACATTCGATACCACGCACCGCCGCCGCGTCCGCGACAATCGCGCGAGCGGTCTGCCATCCCCCTCGAAATACGCTGCCCGATAAAGGGTTTATGGGAAGGGATGCACAGCACGGAATTTGCGGTGTCAGGGCTCGAGCAATGGCGAATGATCGCCGATCCCGGTGCCGCAGAAGCACGCCGCGTCGCCGTCCCGGGTACGACACCGACATCGGACATCTCGCCGAATTCGCGAGATGGCAATTAGACAGCAACCGCGATCGGTCGCGATCCATCCGCAAGAGCGCAACACCTTCGTCGGCAACCCCGGCTCCGAAAGGCGACGGACTCGATGCGACGGTAGTTGTACCATTCGACACCTCTCTTGCGTAACATCAGCCCCATGCGCAACAGGATGGTGTTCGCTATCGCGACCGCGGCGGTAGTGCTGGGGGGCTGCGGCAACGGCGGGACCACCCCTGGCGTACCGCTCGCCCCGATCCCCGGCCCGTCGGCCGAAGCGACGCAGGCCATGCCGGAGGACGCCCTGCCCAAGCGGGGCCCGGCCTCCGAAGACGCCGGGCTCACGGTCACGAACATCCGACTCGGCCACCAGCCCGGCTTCGATCGCGTGGTCTACGAGCTCGGCGGCAAAGGCACGCCCGGCTGGCTCGTCCAGTACACCGACCACGCGGTGCAGGACGGCAGCGGCAACCCCGTCGAGGTGGCGGGCCGGTCGATCCTCGAAGTACGGATCCTCGGCTCGGCTTACCCCTTCGACAGTGGGGTGACGCCGTACTCCGGCCCCGACCCCGCGGTCGACGCGTCTGCGCCCGGAATCGCGGGCGTCTACCGGACAGTGGTGTTCGAAGGCACCACACAGTCGTTCATCGGCGTGCAGACCGATCGGCCCGCCTTCGCCGTGAGCCCCCTGTCCGACCCGACCCGGCTGGTCATCGACATCGCCACGCCCTAGGAATATACGACCCGGGGGTATATTCGAGTGGTGGATCGGCGGGCACTAGACTCACTCCTCGTGGTCAACCACACGTTCCAGCTGCCGCACACCGTGCCGCACTCCACCGACCTGGTGGTGCTCACGGTCAACCCGGTCGCGACCGGGTTGGTCGGCGTCAGCTGTCGCCGGGTCCTCCGTGCGCCCCGGCGGACCCGGCTGCTCGGTGTGCTGGCGTTACTCGCTGGGATCGTCGCTATGCATTCGGCCGTCTTCGCGATCTCCGGCCATGCCCATGCGACCACCGGCCACGGCACCGTGGCCGTCAGATTCGATGACGCCTTTTCGGCCCGAACTCAGCGCGGTCACAACGGGGTTCAGCCAGGTCAGGACAGACCGCAGCCACGTGGCGACGGCGACTCCTCAGGCTCGATGGTCGTGCAAGATCACATCCACAATGCGCAGAGCGCTCCCCGAACTCGCCACGCCACCGGGCAGAGCGCTATTCCGGCACCACCGCCCGCTCCCCCGACCCGGCCCGTCGACGCGGCGGTGCTCGCCACCGGCGGCGCCGCACCGGACCCGGACTGCGCGGGCAAGGAATGCGGCGGCACGCACGGCGGGATGCACGGCTGCGTATTCATCCTTGCCGCGGGCGCTGTGCTGTTCGCGCTGGTCCTGCTCTGTCGGATGGCGGTCGACCGGCCGGGCAGCGGTGTCGCGCTGCCGCGGCACTGGCGCCCGCGGCGGAGCCGACCGCCGCCCTGGACCGTGCCCACCCTGGCCGAACTGGCGATTCTGCGGATCTGACAGCTCCGCCGCGTCCGTGTGTCCGAACCACGGTCGCGGCGTTGCCCCCTCCGCTGTCAGAATTCCCAGTTCGCAAGGAGCACCCCCATGTTCATCACCCGTACCCGCGTAACCCTCGCCGTCACCGCGGTAGCCACAGTGGCCCTCGCCGGATGTGGCGGCGACAATGGCGATGCCATGCCTGGCATGGAGCACGGCACGTCGAGTATGGCGGCGACCTCGAGTACACAGGCCCGCATCGATTTCAACGACACCGATGTGTCATTTCTCCAGATGATGTATCCGCATCACGCGCAGGCTGTCGACATGGCGAAGCTGGCGCCGAGCCGGAGCCGGAATCAACAGCTGCTCGCGCTCGCCGCAGCCATCGAGCAGGCACAGGCGCCGGAGATGCAGCGGATCACCACCCTGCTGCAGAGCTTCGGCAAGCCCGCCCCCACCGCAGGTGACGGGCACATGGGCCACAGCATGCCCGGCATGATGTCCGCCGAGCAGATGTCCGCTTTGCAAGGCGCGACCGGTCCGGACTTCGACCGCCAATGGCTGACCATGATGATCGAACACCACTCCGGCGCCATCGCCATGGCCGAGACCGAGTCGACCGGCGGCACGAATACCGACGCGCAGGCGCTCGCCCGCGCGATCGTCGCGAATCAACAGGCGGAGATCGAGCAGATGCGCACCATGCTCGGCAACAGCTGAGCGCGCGACCGCGCCGATATCGACCATCGATATCGGCGCGGATCGCCGACCGGCGTCCGCGGCAGGACGTACCGTCGGAATGTCCGGCTTTGTTGCGCCTGTCCGGCCGGACCTTTCGAGGGGAAAGAAGGACTGACCATGCGACGACTGGAACGTGTCGGCATGGCCGTCGCCGCGGCGGCCACCACCGCGGGCGTGCTGGTCATCGGCGCCTGTGCACAGCAGGTGCCCGGCACCGCCCTGGCCGACCGGACCGAACTGTCCGCGTACGCCTCGGCGGTCACCTCGTCCGCGGCTGCGGGTCGCGCGACCGACTCGGCATGCGACGCCTTCCGCACCGCGAACGGCAGCTCGGTTCGGGCGTTCCACGTCTACATCGACGCGAGCAACAGCAAAGGCGTCGACGACCCGGAAACGAAGCGCAAGGCCGACTCCGCCGTCACCACGTTGCGCGACAACGCGCACTCGGTCGACCAGAGCGTGACCGGGAGCGTGCCGTCCGCGATCGCCTACCCGCTGGGCGCCTACCGCGACGACACCAACGCCCTCGCCGACACGCTGGCCCGTGAACCGGACACCGACACCTTGAACGCTGTGATCGCCGAATTCAACGCCGCCAAGGACGACGCGCTGACGGCGTGCTCGACGCACTGAGGCAACTGGCCGCGTCCGCGCCGAATCCGGGGCGTCCCGCCCGCTCCGGAACCTCCCCGTCGCCCTTCTCATCCATGGCGAGCGACACCTGCTGGTTATAGCATCACCGAGTTACAGGCACTCGGAACGGATGATGACATGACGAGCGGTAGCGGGGACCCGCGTCCACCCGTCCGTACCGGGCATCGCCGGTCGGCCGAGCCGGCCACGCCAACGCTCGGCGCCTTGCTCGCGACGGCGGCGACGCACAATCCCGACGGCATCGCCGTGGTGTGCGGGGAGACCGAGATCACCTACCGAGACCTCGATGCCCGCTCGTCCCAGCTGGCGCGGACCCTGCTGGGAATGGGCGCCGGCCCCGAAACCACGGTGGCGGTGGCTCTGCCGCGCTCGCTCGACTCGGTGCTCGCCGTGTGGGCGGTCGCGAAGACCGGCGCCGCGTTCGTGCCGATCGATCCTGGATTTCCGCGCGCACGCATCGAGTTCCAGGTCACCGACTGCGGCGCCACGCTCGGCCTGACCCGGCGCGCACACGCGACGACGCTGCCCGCGGGCGCGCGATGGCTCGCGTTGGACGACCCCGAGGTGTCGGCGCGGGTGTCGGCGCATCCCGCGGACCCGATCGCGTACTTCGATCGGCCCACGCGACTGCGCGCCTCGAATATCGCCTACGTGATCTACACATCGGGTTCGACCGGGCGACCGAAAGGTGTTGCCGTCCCCCACGCCGGGCTGGCTCCGCTCGGTGCCGAGCTGGCCGCACGGCACTCGCTCGACAAGGACGCGCGGGTCCTGCACTTCGCGTCGCCGAGCTTCGATGCCTCGGTGCTGGAGCTGCTGCTCGCGGTCTGCTCCGCCGCCACGATGGTGATCGCCCCGTCGACCGTCTACGGCGGCAGCGCCCTGGCGGACCTGCTCGCGCGGCACGCGATCACCCATGCCTTTCTCACGCCGTCCGCGCTGGCCTCGCTCGAGCCGAGCGGACTCGCCGCGCTGCGCTCGGTCATGGTCGGCGGTGAGGCGTGCCCTCCGATGCTGGTGCGGCACTGGGCCGATGGCCGCCTGTTCCACAATGCCTACGGTCCGACCGAATCCACGATCTTGGCTACACTCAGCTCCGCGTTGTCCCCCGACGCACCGGTCACCATCGGATCGGCGGTGCGTGGCATGCGCTGCCACGTGCTCGACCAGCGATTACGCCCGGTCGGTGTCGGCGTGGTCGGCGAGTTGTACGTCTCCGGACCCGGTGTGGCCAGGGGATACCACGGGCGGCCCGATCTGACCGCGCAACGCTTCCTCGCCGATCCGTTCGGACCTCCTGGCTCCAGGATGTATCGCACCGGTGATCTCGTCCGCAGGAACACCCCGAGCGAATTGGACTATCTCGGCCGCGGCGACGACCAGATCAAGGTGCGGGGTTTCCGGGTCGAACTCGGCGAAATAGACGCGATCTTGTCCACGCAGCCTGGTGTGCGGCTGGCCGTGACCGTCGATCGCAAAAGCAGCACGGGCGAGACGAGCCTGGCCGCATTCGTCCAGCCCGAACCCGGATATGCTCCGGACCCCGCCGCACTGGCGGACGCACTCGCCGCGCTGCTGCCGAACTATCTGCAGCCGAACACGATCACCCTCATGGACCTGATCCCACGGACCCCGACGGGCAAGGCCGATCGATCGGCGCTACGCGCCCGCGCGCTCGACCAGCCCGGCTATCGACCGGTGTCCGACCTCGGCGAGGAACTGGTCGCCGAGGTGTTCGCCCGTGTCCTCGGTCGGGAACGCTTCGGGGCCGACGCCGATTTCTTTGCGGCGGGCGGCAATTCGCTGCTGTCCACCCAGGTCGCCGCACGGCTGAGCGAGACATGGCGTGTGCGGATACCCCCGCGGCTGGTGTTCGACCATCCGACCGTCGCCGGGCTCGCCAAGGCCATCCGCTCGCAGCAGTTCGACGCGGCCCGCCCGGCTCTCCTGGCGCGGTCGCGGCCGGAGCGAATCCCGCTCTCGCCCGCCCAGCTTCGGTTCTGGCTGCGCAATCAGTTCGATACGGCGTCGTCGGTGGACAACATCGGCTTCGCGCTACGGCTGTCGGACCTGGATGTCCCCGCGTTGTGCGCGGCGTTCACCGACACCGTCGAACGGCACGAGTCGCTGCGCACGATGTACCCCGCCGACGAGACTGGTCCGCGCCAGCTGATCCTCGAAACCGAGCGCGTGGTCGGCGATTTCGCGGTGGAGGAACTCCCCGACGACGCGGTGCCTGGCCGGGTGCACGCCACCCTGCGCCGTGGTTTCGACGTATCCGCCGAAGTGCCGCTGCGGGTTCGGCTGCTGCGCACGCCTCAGGAGTACATCCTGGTGTGCGCCTTGCACCACATCTGCGCCGACGGTTCCTCGCTGGCGCCGCTGGCCCGCGACGTCGCCCTCGCCTACGCCGCACGAAGCAAGGGCACCGCCCCCGCCTGGCAGCCGCCGGACCTGCAGTACGCCGACTACGCGCTGTGGCAGCAGGACCTGCTCGGCGCCAGGGACGACCCGGATTCGATGCTCTCCCGGCAACTCGCGTATTGGACACAGGAGCTGGCCGGCCTGCCCGACGAACTCGACTTGCCCGCCGACCGGCCGCGCCGCGCTGTCGCGTCACTGCGTGGCTCGGCGATCCAGCGGTCGGTGCCCGCGGCACTGCACCGCGACCTGCTCGCCGTCGCGGGCGCGCATCGCGCGACGCTGTTCATGGTGATGCGGGCGGCGCTGGCCGTGCTGCTCGCCCGGCTTTCCGGCAGCACCGACATCGCCATCGGTGTGCCGATGACCAACCGTGCCGAGCCCGCACTCGCGGACGTCGTCGGCCTGTTCGTCAACACCACCGTCGCGCGGACCAACATCGACCCGGGTGAGAGCTTCACGGCACTGCTCGACCGGACCAGGGAACGGGACCTGACGAACTTCGCGCACTCCGAGGTTCCGTTCGAGCATGTCGTGGACGCGGTCGACCCGACACGCTCGCCCGGGCGGCACACGCTGTACCAGGTCGGCTTCGCGTTCCAGAACTTCGCGCAGGCCACGCTCGAGCTGTCCGGTCCGGGCTTCTCGTTCCTCGACGTGGACGCCGACACGGCGAAGACCGACCTGCACATCGGTGTGGTGGATGCCCACGACACCGACGGCGCCCCGGGCGAGATCATCATCCGGTTCGGTTACAGCACCGATCTTTTCGACGAGCACACCGTGCAGCGATTCCTCGATGGCTACATCCGCGTCCTCGTGCAGATCGCGGCCGACCCCGCCGCCGCGATCGGTGACCTCGACATCATGGACCCGGTCGAGCACAAGCGAATTCGGTCCTGGGGCACCGGGCCCGAGCACGACCTGTCGCCCGAACGGCTCACCGCGGCGCTGGGGCGGCATGCCGCCGCAACCCCGGACGCGATTGCTGTGGTGTGTGGGCCGGAGACGATCACCTACGGGCAGCTGCGCGATCGATCCACGCGACTGGCCCGGTGGCTGATCGGGCAGGGGGTCGGTCCGGACACGGTCGTCGCGGTGGCGATGCGCCGGTCGGTGGAGCAGGTTGTCGCGCTGTACGCGATCGGCGAGGCGGGAGGCGCTTGGGTGCCGATCGATCCGGATCATCCGGCCGAACGCAGTCGGCACGTGCTCGAATCCGCGGCGCCCCGATGTGTGCTGACCACCAGCGCGGACGCCTTCACGGCAGCTGCGGCGCACGCCGTCGACACCCTGGACCTGGACGGTATCGATTCCGCGCCCGTCACCGACGACGAACGCCTCGCGCGATTGCACGACGATCACCCCGCCTACGTGATGTACACCTCCGGGACCACCGGGCGCCCGAAAGGTGTTGTGGTCAGCCACCGGGCGATCGTGCACCAGCTCGCCTGGATGCAACACGAGTACGGTGTCGACGCCGGGGATGTGTACCTACAGAAGACGTCGGCGATCTTCGATGTGTCGCTGTGGGGGTACTTTCTTCCGCTGCGCGCGGGCGCACGCCTCGTGCTCGCCGACCCCGCCGGGCACTGCGATCCCCGCACCCTGTGCCGGCTCATCACCGAACATCGGGTGACGCTCACCGATTTCGTTCCCGCCATGCTCACAGTCTTCGCCGAGCACGCGACGGCGGCCGAATTGGCGTCGCTGCGAGCGATCTTCGTCATCGGAGAAGCGCTGCACCCGGAGACGGCTCGAAGCTTCGCGCTGGTCAGTCCGGCCGATGTGCACAACCTGTACGGTCCGGCGGAAGCCGCGGTGAGCATCACCAAGCACTTGGTCTCCGCCGCGGATCTGGAGGCCACCGATATGCCGATCGGCGTGCCGGAATGGAATTCCCAGTGCCTGGTCCTCGACGAGCGGCTGCGGCCGGTTCCGGTGGGTGTGGCGGGCGAACTCTATGTGGCCGGAGTACAACTCGCCCGCTGCTACCACGGCGCGCCGGGGCTCACCGCGGGCCGGTTCGTCGCGAATCCGCTCGGCGGCTCGGGCGAGCGGATGTACCGGACCGGGGACCTGGTGCGCTGGAACCGCATGGGGACGCTGGACCATCTGGGGCGCATGGACTTTCAGGTGAAGATCCGCGGCCACCGCATCGAGCTCGGTGAGATCGAGGCGGCGCTGCTCGCCGATCCCGCTGTCGGCCAGGCGGCGGTCGCGGTCAAGGCTTCGGCTCTGGGGGATCGGCTCGTCGGTTACGTCGCGGCCTCGCAAGGCGCGGTGGTGGATCAGAATATGTTGTGGCACATGGTATCTCGGTCGATGCCCGCATACTTGGTGCCCTCCGCGCTGGTGGTGCTCGACGCGTTCCCAGTCAGAACAAGCGGCAAAATCGACCGCGCCGCCTTACCGCTACCGCCGTTCTCGACGCGCACCGACGCCGTGCCGGGCACACCGCTCGAACAGGCGATTGCCGAGGTGTTCGCCGACGTGCTGTCGGTCTCCCCGATCGGGGTCGCCGATGACTTCTTCGAACTCGGTGGGTCGTCGCTACTCGCGTTCACCCTGCACCAACGGCTGTCGTCCCGGCTCGCGCGGGATGTGCCGATGTCGGCGATCCTCACCACCCCCACAGTCACCGGCCTGGCCGCGCGGCTGACCGGGACGAGTGAGCCGGATATCCCGCCGACGCCGGACGCCGATGCCGTGCTGGAGCCCGAATTCGATGTCAGCGGATGCGCACCCGCGCCCACAGGGCCGCCGCAGGAAGTCCTGCTGACCGGTGCCACCGGCTTCCTCGGCGCGCATCTTCTGCACGAACTGCTGGAACGCACCGACGCCCGGGTCTGGTGTGTGGTCCGCGCGGACAGCGCCGAGGAAGGCATCGATCGAATCCTGCGGGCGCAACGCTGCTATCGCCTGTCCGGCGAAACCGCCGCGGAGCGGATCGTCGTCGTCGCGGGCGATCTGACCGCCCCGCGGCTCGGTCTCGACACCACCGACTACGACTGCCTCGCCGATGGCGTCGACGCGATCTATCACAATGGGGCGCGCGTCAACCACATCGAGCCGTACGCGCGGCTGCGGCCTGCCAACGTGGAGGGAACACGGGAGTTGCTGCGGCTGGCCACCACTCGGCGGATCAAGCCGGTGCACTTCATCTCCGCGATCGGCGCCGCGGTCGCGGCCACCCCGTCAGGTGTCGTCGCCGAAGATGTCCGGCTGCGCCCGGACCAGCTGTCCGGAAACGGCTACCTCGCCTCCAAGTGGGTGGGCGAAGAGCTGGTCCGCCAGGCCGGTGAGCGCGGCGTACCCATCGCCATCTTTCGGCCTGGCACGATCTGCGGTGACCCGTGCGTCGGCGTGAACAGCACCGACGACGCGTTCTGGAATATGATCCGCGCCGCCGCGATCCTCGGCATGGCGCCCGACGTGACCGACGCGAAGGTCTCGCTGGTCCCGGTGAGCTACGTAGCCCGCGCGATCGTGGAGATCTCCGCCCAGCCACGCACCGAAGTCGTGTATCACCTGGTCAATCAGACGCCGGTGCCGGTGAGCGAAATCCTGGCCAGCCTGCGTGCGCACGGGCTGCCGATGGCGACGACCCCGCTGGAAGCGATGCGGAAGAGCCTGCTTCGGGAATCCCACCGACGCAACGCGGTCGGGGACGATTCGCTCGTGCGTGCCGCGCTACTCTCTCCGAACCTGGCCGACCTCGCCGGGCACCTCGATTGCGCAGACGCGCACAGTCGCGCCGCGTTGGCGGGCACCGGCGTGGACTGCCCGCCCGTGAATCGTCAGGCGGTCGACATGTACGTCAGCGAGTTCATCGAATCCGGCTTCCTGCCACGGGACTGATCGGCGCGGTCGTCAGCCTTCCGGCGGAACGATGGTCCGCCATGCGGGCGCGGTCTCCTGGCCCGCTGGTGACTCTTCTCTTCGGCGAAGGTACTTCCGCGGAACGGTTGACCGTCGTAGTCGCGATCGACGCCGAGCAGCCCCTCTTTGTGCGTACAGGTGCCGAACGACCACTCCCGCGGGCTGAGCGCCTACGTCTGCGCGACGGGTCCGTACTCCTCGGCGCTGAGCCCGAAGGTCCATGCCACGCCGGCGCGGGCGGTGCGTGTATCGGGCGGCACCCGCAGCCAGTAGGTGCGGCTGGTGCCGTCGGGTTCGGGCGTCGAGTTGATCACCTCGACCATCACCACGTCCTCGTCTCCGTCGAGTTCGATGCGCCAGAGCACGCCGGTCTCGTCACGATGGATCGGACGCGCACCGGATTCGTCGAGATAGCGGTCGTAGCCGTAGTACTCGAGCATCACCCGGCGCAGTTCGGCGTTCTCCTCGGTGCGGATGTGTTCGGCCGTGAGAGTGCGCAGGATGTCGAGGAATTCGGCGGGAACGGGCATACCGCGCCAGGCGAAGAGTTCGAATCCGTCGGCGTAGGCGAGGGCGGGACCCGCACCGCTGTCGAGCCGACCCGCCTCGTCTCGGTGCAGTTCGGTCGGCCGCTCGCTGATCACCGCGACCTTCTCGAAGGGCCACCACCAGCCCGCCTCGCGGGCGACGCGCGCCAGCGCGTGCAGCGGTTCGCCCGGCTCGGTGCCGAACGCCGACAGCCACGCGGCGTCATGCTGACCGAGGACGGCATCGAGCAGCAGCAGGCGAATCGCGGTCCGCTCCTTGCGGTTACGCGCCACCGCGTCGACGACGCCTGCCGTGATCCGGTCGACGACGGTCCCGGTCAGCTCCCACAGGTCCGCGCCGGTCGCACGCCAGTGCTCGCTGAATCCCCTGGGGCCGAGTTCGGTGTGTACGCGTTGGCGTTCGGCCGCGAGCGGAGCGTTGCGCAGCGCCTCCCGCACACACGCGCCGGTATCCGAACCGAACTCCGCGCCCTGCAGTATCCGTACCGCCTCGAGGGGCGACCGCGCCCACACGACGGATTCGGGCTCGGGGAACCCGGCCTGCCGGTAGGCCGCCCGCACCGCGTCCTCGGCCGCCGCCCTGTCCCCGGGCCCGGTCGCCATCGACACCGACCGCCATTCATCCCGCTTCGTCACGTTCTCGCTCGATTCTGTACTCACCGAATCTCTTTCGTTCGCGTGCGTCAGTCCGCGACGATGCGGACCGAGCCGGGCACGTATTCCCGCTGCCGCACCACCCGGAACCACCCCTTCGGCAACGTGATCGCCGCGTGTTCCTCGTGGACGACGCGTCCGCCCTCGGGCAGATGCAACAGCATCGGCCCGGTCGCCCCGGATTCGCGGATCAGCCTGCCCGGACCCTGCACCGCGTGCGGGTGGCCGGTGACCTCACCCAGCGCGAGCACCAACCGGCCGCGCGGATCCCGCGCCACCGAGGGCGCGTACAGCAGCGCCTGCGGTACAGCGTTTTCCGCCACAGGCGCGATCAGGACATCGCCTTGCCGATACATGAATTTCCTCCCGTCACGGCGCGAGTTCGCCGCCGTTGCCCGAGACCGTAGCGCCCGGCACCGACAGACCGCCCGAGTCGCCCGGTGTCGGTGCCTCTTGGTAGAAACCTCCTGACGATCAAGGGCACTGCCGGAAGGGGCGGGCACATCACATGACCATCGGCGACCATCTACCGGAGTTCGGCGGCTTACCCGCCTTCACCTTTCCCGATGCCGAGACCGACGAGAAGAAGGCGGTCGTCCTGCCGGAGCCGGACTCGGTCGCGTGGCGGTTGAGCGTCGACACCTACGACGCCGAGGAGGCGTGGGGGGAATGCTTCACCCGCTTCCTGTACGCCGTCGACACGGCGAAGGTGACCGCCCTGATCGTCGGGACGTGGCAGGACGTGTACGACACCGGTCCCGACGAGGTCATCGAGGCACTGTGCGCGGCAAAGGACCGCCTGCCCGCGCTGCGCGCACTATTCCTCGGCGACATCGTCATGGAGGAATGCGAGATCTCCTGGATCAACCAGGGTTTGGTGACCCCGCTGCTCGAGAACTTCCCCGAACTGGAAGTCTTCGGTGTGCGCGGCAGTCAGAACCTGGAGTTCCCCGCCGTGCGGCACGAGCGGCTGCACACCCTCGTCGTCGAGGCGGGCGGCCTGCCCGCCGCGGTCGTGCGCGGCATCGCGGCCAGCGACCTGCCCGCGCTGACGCACCTCGACCTGTGGCTCGGCACCTCGGAGTACGGCGGCAACAGCGAGGTGGCCGATCTCGCGCCGATCCTGTCGGGTGACCGGCTGCCCGCACTGAAGCATCTCGCCCTGCGCAACAGCGAGACCCAGGACGACATCTGCACCGCACTCGCGGCGGCGCCCGTGGTGGCCCGGCTGGACAGCCTGGACGTCTCGATGGGCGTGCTCACCGACGACGGTGTCGCCGCGCTGCTCTCCGGTCAGCCGCTGAGCCATCTGAGCGTGCTCGACATGCACTACAACTACCTGTCCGACGCGATGCGCACCAGGCTGCGCGAGACACTGGAACCCGCGGGCGTGCGCCTCGAACTCGACTCCGACGACGCCGAAGAGGACAGCGACGAGGAAGACGGCACCGTGTGGCGGTTCGTCTCCGTCGGTGAGTGAGACGTGTACGCGTCCGCGACACCGCCGCTCCCACCGCGCTGGGTGATCGTCGGCAACGGCGAGAACCGGCGCGTCGGGATGTTCACCGAGGCCGCCCGCGCCGCAGGGGCGGCGTCCATCCGGGTGGTCGAATGGCGCGACGTGCTGCGCGAAGGCTGCCATGATTTCGCCGACGACGAGATCGTGCGCCTGGATTCCCCTGGTGAGAACGCCGAGGTGGATCGCCTGTTGCGTGCGACTAACGAACCAACGCGGGTCGAGGGTTCGGCCCGCTGGTACACGCGGTTCCTCGACGCGGTGCGCTCGTTGCGCGGCGGATTCCGGCTCGACGACACCGAAGACCTGGCCGTGTTGTTCGACAAGCGGCTGTGCCATGCCCGGCTGTCACGCGCGGGTGTACCGGTACCGGCCTCGCCCACCTCGGGCGGACGCGCTCCCGTGCGCGGGTGGGCGGATGTGCGCGGCCATATGCGCGACGCCGAGATGCCGCGTATTTTCGTCAAACTCGCGCACGGATCGTCGGCCTCGGGTGTCCTCGCCATCGAATCCACCCGTGGCGGACGGCTGCGCGCGACCACCTCGGTGGAGATCACGGCGGAAGGTCATCTGCACAACTCGCTGCGCATCCGGCGCTACACCTCCGAACGGGAGATCGCGTCCATCGTCGACCGGTTGGCCCCGGACGGACTGCACCTGGAACGCTGGATTCCCAAGGTTTCCCAAGACGGCCGGTCCGCCGATCTACGCGTCGTGGTGATCGGCGGGCGCGCCACCCACGTCGTCGTCAGGACGAGCCGCGCGCCGCTGACCAACCTGCATCTCGGCGGTGTGCGCGGTGATCTCGCGGCCTTCCGCGCCGCCGCGGGCGACAACTGGGCGAAGGCATTGTCGATCTGCGAACAGGCCGCAGCCTGTTTCCCCGCCACACTGTGCGTCGGCGTGGATCTGCTGCCCGCGGTCGGTTGGCGGCACTTCGCAGTGGGTGAGGTCAACGCGTTCGGCGATCTGCTCCCCCGGCTCACCGGGCTGCCGGAGAAACCGGCAGCCGGACTCGACACCTACACGGCGCAGGTCATCGCCGCGACCAGCCGCTATCACATTGCACGACAGACCAGTTCGCGCGAGCTGGTCGGCGCGCTCAGGGGTGCCCCGCTGTGACGATCTCGGAACCCCTGCTGTCCCAGCCGGATATGAACACCGTCGTCGGCCGGGACGACCTACTGCTGCTCACCCTCGACACCCTGCGCTACGACGTCGCGGTCGAGTCGGCGGCGGCGGGGCGTCTGCCGAATCTGACGGCCCATCTCCCCGGCAGCGTCTGGCAGAAGCGCCATGCCCCAGGCAATTTCACCTATGCCGCGCATCACGCCATCTTCGCCGGATTCCTTCCGACGCCCGCGACGCAGGGCCCGCACCCACGGTTGTTCGCCGCGCGCTTCGCGGGCAGCGAGACCACCGCCGAGCGCACCTTCGTCTTCGACGAACCCGATCTGGTGACCGCACTCGCCGCGCGCGGGTATCACACGGCCTGCGTCGGCGGCGTCGGCTTCTTCAACAAGCAGGGCGCGCTGGGCAATGTCCTGCCCGGCCTGTTCGCCGAAAGCCATTGGGAATCGGAGTTCTCCGTGGCATCACCCACCTCGTTCGAAGCCCAGGTGGCGTGTGCCGAACGGGTGGTAGCCGCCTTGCCCGCCGAGCGGCCGCTCTTCCTGTTCGTCAACGTCTCGGCCCTCCATCAGCCCAACTGGTTCCACCTGCCCGGCGCGACCCGCGACACCGGCGACAATATGAGCACCCACGCCGCCGCCCTGGAGTACGTCGACCGGCACGTTGACCGACTGTTCGACGTGATGCGTTCGCGGCGGCGCTGTTTCGCCATCGTCTGCTCCGATCACGGCACGGCGTACGGCGATGCCGGTTACACCGGCCACCGGATCGGACACGAATCCGTCTGGACGGTTCCCTACGGACATTTCTTCCTGGAGCCACCCGCATGAGCCGCACCATCACCCTGCCCCGGCCGTATCAGAACTACGTCTACGCCTATCCGCACAAGACCGCCTACCGCCCGCTCACACCGCGGCCCGCGCTCGCCGAGCTCTGGTCCGGTGAATCGCGACGAGCACTGTCGCTGTATCTGCACATCCCGTTCTGCGAGGTGCGCTGCGGATTCTGCAATCTGTTCACCCGGGTCGGCGCGCCCGACGGCCTCACCGGGCGCTATCTGGACGCGCTGACCCGCCAGGCCGAGGCCGTCCGCGCGGCACTGGGCGACGCCGAAACACCGCACTTCGCCACCGCCGCCTTCGGCGGAGGCACCCCCACTTTCCTCGAAGCCGATGAACTGACCCGACTGTGCGATACCGCCGAGGACACCATGGGCGCGGATCTGCGTGCCATCCCGCTCTCGGTCGAGGCGTCCCCCACCACCGCCACCGCGGATCGTCTCGCCGTGCTGGCCGAACGCGGGACGACACGGCTGAGTCTGGGCGTGCAGAGTTTCATCGAACAGGAGGCGCGCGCCGCTGTGCGACCGCAGCGACGCGCGGACGTCGAGGCTGCGCTGGACCGCATCCGCGACGTCGCCATACCCGTCCTGAACATCGACCTCATCTACGGCATCGACGGTCAGACCGCGGCGACGTGGCGAGAGTCCCTCGACGCCGCGCTGGCGTGGCGGCCCGAGGAAATCTACCTCTACCCGCTCTACGTCCGTCCACTCACCGGACTCGACCGGCACGCCGATCCTGGCGCAGCCGAACGCGATTGGGACGAACAACGGCTGCGTCGCTACGCCGAGGGTCGTGATCATCTGCTCGCGGAAGGCTACACGCAGATCTCGATGCGCATGTTCCGTCGGACCGACGCGCCACCCCAAGGGCTGGACGACTACGCCTGCCAGACCGACGGCATGATCGGTCTCGGCTGCGGAGCCCGCTCCTACACATCAGGAACGCATTACTCCTTCGACTACGCCGTCGCCCCACGCGAGGTGCGTGCGATCATCGACACCTACACGGCCACTGAGGATTTCACCCGAGCCGTCTACGGACGGACGATCGACGGCGACGAGGCCGAGCGGCGCTACCTGCTGCAATCCTTGCTCCAAGCCGAGGGTTTCGCGGTGGCGGACTTCCGGCAGCGCTTCGGTCACGAACCGCGCGACAGCTTCCCCGCCGAGTTGGACGCCCTCGCCGAGCGCGGCTGGCTCGCCGACCCGGAAACAGGCCACCTGCGTCTGACCCCCGAGGGCCTGACCTACTCCGACGCCATCGGCCCCGAATTCTTCTCCCCCGCGGTCCGCGCCGCCATGGCAGCATACGAACATCGGTGACCGGTAATGGATCTCACCATTCTCTACCGCGGCCCCCTGGCCTCCTGCGATTACGACTGCCCGTACTGCCCCTTCGCCAAGCGCCGCGACTCGACCGCTCAGCTCCGCGCCGACCGCGCCGCCCTCGAACGATTCACCCGGTGGGCGTGCGCGCAGACCGAGGATCGCCTCTCGATCCTATTCACCCCGTGGGGGGAAGGACTCGCGCGGTCCTGGTACCGCCACGCCCTGGTCGAGTTGTCCCGGCAGCCGCACATCGACCGCGTCGCCATCCAGACCAACCTGAGCTGCCGCACCGAGTGGCTCGCCGACGCCGACCTCGACACCGTCGCCCTCTGGTGCACCTACCACCCCGACCAGACCCCTTACGACCGCTTCCTCGACAAGACCACCCACCTCGCCCGCACCGGCGTACGCTTCAGCGTCGGAATCGTCGGCCTACCCGACCATCTCGACCATGCCCGTAGCCTGCGCGCCGACCTGCCCGACCACATCTACCTGTGGGTCAACGCCGCCGAAGGCCACACCTACACCGACGAAGCCGCATCCACCTGGACCACCGTCGACCCGCTCTTTCCCTTCAGCCGCCACCCCCACCGCTCCGCAGGCCTGCCTTGCCGCACTGGTTCCTCGGTGATCTCGGTAGACGGTGAAGGCACTGTCCGCCGCTGCCACTTCGTCCCCACCCCCCTGGGCAACCTCTACGACAACACCTACCGCCGAGCCCTCACCCCCCGCCCCTGCCCCCGCACCGAATGCGACTGCCACATCGGCTACGTCCACCTGGAAACCCTCCCGCTCTACGACGTCTTCGCGGGCGGAGTCCTGGAGCGCATCCCGCCCCCTCTCCACCGCGCCATCCCCGCGGTCGCCCACCCCTCGCTGAGCCTCCCGATCAGCCCGGCTCACAGCTGAACTCCGCGGATCCGAACACGACCCCACTGTTTCAGCGGCGGCGTGCTTCTTGCGGTGTCGATCCGAACCGCTCCTTGAAGGAGGCGCCGAAGGCACTGAGCGAGCTGAAGCCGCTGGCGTAGGCGATCTCGGCTATTGTCCGGTCGGCAGAAGCCTCGCGAAGATAGCGGCGTGCCCGGTCCAGCCGCTCAGTGCGGATCAGTTGACTCGGTGTCGTACCGGTGCTGTGCAGTGCCAGCTGGACTTGTCGCAGAGACCAACCGAGGTTGTGCGCGATCAGTGTCGGGGTGAGTTCGGGGTCTGTGGCGTGTCGGCGGATGTAGTCACGGACTGCGGCGTCGACTGCTGCCAGAGTGGTGGGGAACTTTCCATCGGGGCGCAGGCACAGTCTGAACAGATCGATCATCGCATCGCACGTCGTGGCAAAGCCGAGCCCATCAACGACGTTGCGCTGCTTGCTGAGCTCGCCGATCATGCCGAAGGCGACCGATCCCAGGCCCTGTCTCAGGTCGATCACCGCAGGTCCGGTGCCGGCATCGAGGGGCAGCGCGCCGGCGGGGATGTTCATCACCCACCCTTGTGCGTTCTGCGGCTGTGCGACATCGACCGGACGTGCTTTCGTGACCAGTGCGCCCTGTCCGGGCACGACCTGAACAGTGCTGTCGTCTTGTCGCAAATTCATTGCGCCCCGGGTCGGAACGATTATGCGCAGGCTCGCATCGTCATCCCGGCGTATATCTGTGCGCGTTCGTGAGTAGGTGATGCTGGCGGACCGAAAGCCGATCAACTGGTAGTCCGCGTAGTGTTGGGCCCTCGTACTGCCGTGGAATGTCGACGCACTGCCGAAACGGAACTGCAGGGTGCCCTGTTTACGCAGGATGTGCTCGACCCAGAAGTCGGTGGACTCGCGGGCCGAGACCATGGCGGTGTCGGCCTCCTGCACGAGGTACTGCTCAGAAAGTGCCATGAGCAACCCTCCAGTGGCTTGCGCGTTTCCGTGCGTCACATGCGCGGAAAAGGTCGAACGAGCACAGGTGCCCTCATAACGTTTGAGTCAGTCTACTGACACCGATCACAACAAGGAAGACACCACGAAGACCAGTAGGTGAGACCGATTACGGCCCCTGCGGTGCACAACGGAGTGCAGCCGAATTGAGCAACGGCGCTCGGTGGGGCCGCAATCGCACTGACCGATAGTTGACCACATGACAAATACCTCGAATCGACGTCATGCTCGGAAATTCGATAAGCGGAAATGCGACACGACTGCACGCCGCAGTCGACGGCACATAGGTGCGCACTTGCCGCCCTACGATGACAGACCCGTCCGGCTGCCAGAGGTACCTCTCGTAGCCAGCCGACCGGAAGACTGGATAGATCCGATGACTGCTCTCCTACCTCTCGCCTACGGATACCTGCGGGACGGTTTACTCCGCGACTCGAATTCGAGCGAAAACAGACTGCGGACCGCCGCCAAGTCACTCGGGTGCGCGCTGGACACCGTATTCCACGAGCCGGAACCACAGAGCGGGGCACTGCCCCCCGACGTTCGTCGATGTCGTCCGAGAATGCCGACAAGCCGAAACACACACGGTACTGACAATGCACGGAAACCTGTCCGGCATGCCGGTGTGCCGGATCGCCATGCTCGCCATCCTCGATGTGCGAGCCGATGTCGCAGTACAGGAAGTCGAAAGGTGAGTATCTTGCAAATTAAATACCTCCTCGGTCGAAGATCGCGGAGAGGCCGACGCTGTGCCGGGTTGGCCTTCAGTTTATGATGGCGGGTGCCGTCGAGTCATTGAAACAACATTTCCTCCTCAAGTCGGCTACCCGGTGACAGTAAGGACTTGAGCTGTGGTCCTAAATTCTATCCGTATACATTTTCTTTCTCTGCGACGCCGAGAACGGTGTGGATTTCGACAAGGTGCGTGTACGGATTCGCAAGACCCATAGTTCTTGCCCTCGTTGGCAATCGGATGACCTGCAGCAGCGCACCGGCGGCTGCGGAATCCACCAGGGGAATAGCAGCATACGCAGCCGCGAGCTCGAAGCAGCCCGGATATCAGGAGCGCGGGCTCGTAGCCCCGAATCCAATCCCGCGACAAACGGTTCGGCCGTAGACAGGAATGCCGATTGTTCGTCGCGGAAGCATTCTTCAACCGTGCCACACGTCGACGTGGCTTCACGCCAGCTCACCCGCATCGCTGAAGACACCAACAGCGCCGCTGATCAGATACAGACCCCCGACGACCTCACCATCGGACCATACGGAAACCTATACGTCACGATTGCATTCACGAATGACCGCACAGCATCGTAGGAATGCTCCGGAAGAAACGAAGACCGTGCCAGTGATTACTCCGGACCACGGCGGACGTAGCGGACAGCGATTCCATCGAAGACGTCGGCGACCTGGGCTTTATTCTTTTCAGGGCCGCCCCGAGTGGAATGCGCAGAATTATGCATTATGACAATAACTCGACCAAGGGCGCTATTCTCTCCATTGAGAACCGGTTGGTCGCTCTCGTAACATAGGTACGATTATAAAGTTCAGAAATCACAGGACCGGGGTCGTATATGATTATCGACCCGGCCGTCCTTTGTAGAGTTACGACTGGGGAGCAGAATCAATGGCCTCGACCGCGCAAGAACTCATATCGCACCCGCACATGCAACAGCGCCGAATTCAGATCGGCGAGTCTTCGTTTCCATATCTCTTCGGCAGCGACTGTCTCGAAGCCATCGCAGAAACCCTGCACACGCTCGACGCGGACAGATTCGTAGTCGTTACCGACGATCGCGTCTTCGACCTTCACGGACAAGCATTGATTCGTGCTCTGGGAACCGGGACGCCTGTCACGATTCTTCGCCATGAGCCCGGTGAGGCGATGAAGACACTTCCGTGTCTTGCTGAGCATATCGAGCACGCTTTGGGGGATGGCGCCACACGGAGATCAGTCGTCGTCTCCTTCGGTGGAGGCGTGCCGGGAAATCTGGCGGGGTTGATGGCAAGTCTGTTGTTCCGCGGGGTACGACTGGTTCATATCCCGACCACAACCGTCAGCGCGATGGATTCGGTACTGTCGCTCAAACAGGCCATAAATAGTAGGGTCGGCAAGAATCATGTCGGTAGCTACTACACGCCAATTGCAGTACTCACCGACGTAGAGCTCTTCGGCACCCTGTCTCCTCGAGAACTTCGCTCAGGACTCTGCGAGATGGCCAAGAATTGTTTGGCCATCAGGCCTGAGATCATTTCGGAACTACGAGAAATCTTGACCACGGGCAATCTGGCTGCGCCCGAGTCGCTCCTGTGGCTATTGGATGCCAGTATCAGTGCGAAAGGGCAGGTAACGAAGAACGACACATACGAGCGAAAAGAAGGTCTCGTTCTCGAATACGGCCATACAGTCGGACACGCCATCGAGTTGCTCGACCACCGGCAACGCGATTCCAACGGGCTTTCACATGGGGAATCCATTGCACTCGGCATGTTGGTTGCCGCGCGAATATCGTGCGCGCGCGGATGGCTGACGGAAGCAGATGTCCGCATCCACGACGAACTCGTGGCAAGCCTCGGCGTAACGACGAGTATCCCTGCGGGAGTCACAGCAGACCGCATCATCGACACAATTCGAGACGACAACAAACGGGGATACTTGCCGCTGCCGGACGATGCCGCGGCTTTCGTGCTCCTCGAGCAGCTCGGCGTACCTGCGAGATCGGGTGAGCTGCCGCTGGTTTCGGTCGGCTTCCAAGAGGTGCAGGACGCATTGGACGCAGCAGGGCGCGATATCCTGCCCTTTGCCGCGGCAGATTCGGTCCGATGACTACTCGGAGCAGATTCGGATGGGGTGGGTAACAGCGTTCCATCCTGCATGCTTACGTGGTCGATCCAGGGCATCGACTGCACTACAACGCATTCGGCCCCTCACCGGAATTCGGGTGAGGGACCGAATGGTCGTGATGGATCAGCCGACCGGCACCGGCTCCCGCTCCCGCCATCCGGTTCGGCTCGTCACCGACGAGAGTCCACCGATCGTCAACTCATCCAGACCGAGCTCATGAACCCGGCGCGCAAGCTACCCGGGTGCCATACGGCGGCAGGCTCTCGGGACCGGTGTCTTTGGCGCATCCGGTGTGTCGTCACAGCAAGCGCGTGACGAACTCGTGGGTGCGCCGGTGCCGGTGCGCACCGGCACTTTCCGCCCGGCCCCCGCCCCAATCCGGACACCGTTGGCGAATTCCGGCCCGCTGTCAGGCGGCGGGCCGGAGGGCTGCGAAATGTGACGTTCGGGTTGGAGCGAACGGCGTTGTCTCCCACCAGGTGTTGAGTCGGTTGAGGTTGAGTCCTGCTGCAGTCAGTAGGTGTTGAAGACTGGTCTTGGTCAGGCCGCGGTAGCGGGATCGGCGCAGACCGCAGGATCGGATGCCTTGGGCAATGGTGCCTTCCACGCCCGCGCGATGCTGGTAGCGCTGTTGCCACTGGTCGGTCTGCTGTTCGGCGCGAGCCAGCTGCAGGGCCTGGTGCTGGGCACGATGCCGAAGAGTCAGGCGCCGACCTGTGCTGGAGCGGGTGCAGTGTTCGCGTGCCGGGCACTGACGGCACTCTGCGCTGGGGAAACGCACCCTGATCACGGGTGTCCCGTCCTGGGAGCGGTCTGCTTTCCAGGAGTTGGAAACGGCGCCTTGCGGGCAGGTGACCTTCTCGTTCTCCCAGTCGATCGTGAAATCGGGCAGGGTGTAACCGCCGTCGGCTGTGGCTTGCCAGCCGGTCGGCGCCTTCGCCGGGCCGAGAAGTTCGACGCCGTGGTCTTGCTGCGCGGTGATGAGCAGGTCGGCATCGACGTATCCGGCATCAACCAGATGCACGTCGGGCAGCAGATCCCGCTCGGCGAGGCCGGCGTGGATCGCTGCGGTCATCGCCATGTCCGGAACCGGGGCTGCGGTGGTGGCGACGTGAGTGATCAAGTGCGGTGCGTCGGGCTCGCAGGTCTCGGTGAGGTGGACCTTGTAGCCGTTCCAGGACGCGTCGCGTTTGGTGCCGGTGCGAGCCTGCTCGTCATACGGCGAGCAGTAGCGGATCGCCGCCGGGGGCAGATCCTTCTTGTCCCGCCAGGCCACCGTCCCGTCGTCGATGACGTAGTACTGCTGCACCCAGACCCGACGCAGCAACTCCACCGCCGGAAGCTGCCGCAGCCAGGCGGGTGCCTTGCCGGCCGTGACCGCGCACAGCACAGTCATGCCGTCGGATCCGACCTGGTTCGCGTGGGCCGCCCGTGCGGCCCAGCGGCTCGGGAACCGGGTGTCTTCGCAGCGCGCGCTGTAGCGGTCGAACCAGTCGGGTTCGGCGATGCCGGCCAGCCAATCCGGTGCCGCGGCGGCGAGCGCGTTGAGCGCGGCACGCAGCGTCTCGGTCACGAACTGCAGCCGATTGAGGTCACGCACCGCGGCCAGCACATGCGTGGAGTCGGATCGCTGCCGGCCACCCGCCTTCAACAGCCCGGCTCGACGCGCCGCCTCCAGCACCGCATCGAGTACCCGCTGCTCCAGCCCGCCGACGATCAGCCGGGACCGGAACTCACTGAGCACCGAGTAATCGAAACCGGGATCGCTCAGCTCCAATCCCAGCGCGTACTTCCAGTCGATCCGGGACCGAACCGCTTGCGCGGCTTGACGATCGGAGAACCCTTCGGCGAACTGCAGCACCGACACCAACGCCAGCAACGCCGGCGAGATCGCGGGCTGACCGCGACGCGAGAACACCTGCGTGAACTCGTCATCGGAGAACACAGGCCCCAGAACGTCGCGCATCCGCATCGCCAGACAGCCCTCCGGGAAGACAGCCCGGGCAACCCGGGCCGTCTCCACCGGAACCACATCGCACCTACACGGACGCAACGACACCACGACCTCCATCAACCCCGGACCCGAAATACCCGTGTCGATCTTGCCGGATGAACGCTGCCCCAACCGAATTCGCCAACGGTGTCCAATCCGGGTCGGAGGCCGAGTCCGTCGCGAATCAGTCCAGGTGCGGTGCGATCTCGGCGGCCACCAGGTCAAGGTGGTCGAGGTCCGAGAGGTCCAGGTACTGCAGGTACAGACGGGTGATACCGGTCGCCTCGCGATAGCGGCCGATCTTGTCGACCACCTCGGCGGGGGTACCGACCAGCTCGCTCTGCCGCTTCAGATCGGTGACCGCACGGCCTATGGTGTCGGCACGGCGGGCGACCTCGGCGTCGTCGCGGCCGACGCACAGCGTCAGCGCAACCGACCGAGTGATCTCCTTCGGATCGCGCCCGATCGCACGGGCCGCCGCATCCACCCGCTCGAATTGCTTTGCGGCCGTGGCGGAGTCGACGAACGGTAGATTGAACTCGTCGGCAAATCGGGCGGCCAGCGCCGGGGTGCGCTTCTTGCCGACACCGCCTACGATCACCGGCGGGCGTGGGCGCTGCGCCGGCTTCGGGAGGGCCGGAGCGTCTTCCAACCGATAGTGTTTGCCGAGGAAGCTGAAGGTCGAACCGTCCGGCGTCTCCCACAGACCGGTCACGATTTCCAATTGTTCGGCATAGCGGTCGAAACGCTCGCCGAAATCGGGCAGTTCGATGCCGTAGGCGGTGTGCTCGGCATCGAACCAGCCCGAGCCGAGGCCGAATTCGATGCGGCCGCCGGACATCTGGTCTACCTGTGCCACCGAGATAGCCAGCACCGACGGTTGCCGGAAGGTGGCGGAGGTGACCAGGGTGCCGAGCCGGATCCGGGACGTTTCACGCGCCAGACCGGCGAGCGTGATCCAGGCATCGGTCGGCCCAGGCAGCCCGGACGCCACACCCATTTTCAGATAGTGATCCGACCGGAAGAACGCGTCGAATCCGGCGTCCTCGGTCGCCATCGCGACGCGAAGCAATTGATCGTAGCTGGCCCCCTGCTGGGGTTCGGTAAAGATCCGTAGGTCCACCCGCTCCACCGTAGTCGTGCTCGCGAAGCGACCCGAGATAGCACGGATTCAGTTTGCCGAAGCTGGCGACCTGGAAACGACGAGGGGTTCTCCGTTGCGAGTACCCCACTCGGCTGTCATGTGACGTAACCGGTTCTATGGGAGGCCAGGGCGGCTCTTTTGTTCCGACAGCCGACCCAGCACGTGCTCGCGGACCCGCTTCGAACCGGTGCGCGCTGTGTTCACGATGTGCACTGCCTCCCCGCCCCGTCAACCCGAGGCGCTGCGCCAGCTCCACCAGCACGGTCTCCGCATCACCGACGAGACTCCACCAACAGCCGGTTACGTGCCTGCTCCGCCGTGTGCAGCGCGTGCTGAGTCCGTCGATACACCTTCGACCCTGCGGGCGCACGACCGCCCTCGCTGCGCAGATGTTCCTCGCCGGTCGCGATCATCGCGGCGCGGGCGCGCTCGATACGGGCCATCGCAATCGCCTCACGGTCCGCGCTCACACCACCACGATATCCCGGGCGGCTCTTTCGTCTCTGCTGGACCTAGACTGGTATGCCAACCTGTCGACTCAGCTCCCGAACATCGCGGCTCATCCCCGTAGGCGGAGACTTCACCAGCCCATGCAGCATCTCGCGCGCGAACCCGTTGTACCGGATCGTCTCTGGTGCCGTCTGCTGCACCTTCTCCAACATCGCGAACGCCGCAGCCGCCTCCCGCCGCTGCGAATACGCACGGGCAACCTCGATGTAATGCCGACTGCGGCGCGGCACCGACACGATCGTCTCCGCGTCCAACTCCCTCGCGGCACGCAGCGCCTCAGCCGATCCCCGCAACTCCACACCCAAGGTCGTCGCATGGGCCGCCATCACCGGCACCGAGAACGACGTCTGCACATGCCGATACCCCGGACCCAACTGCCGCGCCGTCCCATCGGCGGCCTCCCAGTGCTCCCACGCCTCGCCATAACGACCACGGCGAGCATGCACATACGCCACCTCAGCCTCGAGCGCGCCCGCGATACCCCGCCAATCGTCCGGCGTCTCATCCCTGCCGAGGTAGGGCGCAAGCTGATCCTGAGGTTCCCCCGATCCAGTAGACACCGATTTAGTGGGACAATGGGTCCTGCTGGAAGGATGTCCAGTATGTCATCGTCTCGGAGGAAGCGTCGGTCATTCATGGCCGAGCACCCGGTCGAGGCGGCGCATCGGATGATCGATACCGGTCGCACGATCGCTGAGGTTGCGCGTGGTTTGGATGTCCCAGCGGCCACAGCGTTGTAGCCGAGACTGCCCTATCCTTGCATCCCAACATCTTTCACCCATGCACGCACCTCACGGAAGGGTCCATTAGCTGCCCGAATTCGCCGGCCCTCACCTGTGCTACCGTCGCGCGAGTGCATGCAAACCCGCAAGAGATGCACGCCACGGCGGACCGTATGTCAGCGAGAGCCGACGAATTTTGGGACGACATCGAGGCGTTGCGCAAAGAAGCCGAGACGCTGATGTCATCCGGCTGGGTCGGCGAGGCCGCGGGCACGCACGCCGCTTTGTGGACCGAGTGGGTCGAGTCCGCTCGAAAGGTGGCGACTACGCTGCGCGAGGATGCTGTGCTCGTGCATCAGGCGGCAAACGCCTACACCAATACCGACGTCAACAATGCGAACTCTCTCACTGATATGCCATTCAACCTGGATAATTTGTGATGGCGTCCTACACAGCCGACACCGACCAAATCCTCGAACTCGTGGCGAAAGCCAAGACAGTCGGACAACAAATCGAACAACGCATCGCCGATGTCGAGCGCGAAGTCGCCGCGCTGCACATCGAGTGGAGCGGCGAAGCCGCCGACGCGCATAAGAGCAAGCACGACACCCGGCAGCGCGAAATGCAGGATATGAAAATAGCGCTCGCTGAGCTCGAAGCGGCCGCCCAAGCAGCTCGCGAGCGCTACCTCGCCAACGTCGAACACAACAAGGGAATGTGGCCCTGATGGCGCCCATCACCATGAATACGGCCCTCGTCAGCAACGCTGCGGGACTATATAAGACGGCGTACGACAGTGCTGAAACCGAAGTCAAGACGCTAGCAGCGGCCCTCGACGCGGACTGGGGATGCGCAGGCAGCGATAGTGCCGCGCGCACGTGGGCCAGCAGTTACGACCCGGCCGCCTTCGAAGCAGTGGCGGCCGGGACCGACATCGTCAACGCATTCGGCAAACTTCACGACCTCCTGGCATTCACCGCTGTCAACCACTCCAACGTCGAGAAACAGAACAAGCAACCCCCCGAGACCCCTGACCCAGACCCCACTGTTCTGCCCGCTACTACAGCACCGACCTTCAAGGGCGCTTTCGGCGGCGCGACCGATCCTCCCTTCGGCTGGGAGATGATCAGCAGCTGGCTGGAAGGCCACACTTGGCCGAACGGCGACCCGGATAAGTTGAGAAAGCTGGGCACCGCCTGGCGGACGGCCGCCACCGGCCTACGGCGGGCCAGCAGCGGGACCGATCAGGGATGGATCGATCTCGAAGAACTCGAGTCGGACGAGCTACCCCAGGCGCTCGCCCAGATGGACATAGTCTTCACAGGTGTCGAAGACGTCGCGACCCAATACGAAAATCTCGGCAGAGCCTGTGATGACTGGGCAGACCAGATCGAGGAGGCCCACCGCAAGCTTCTCGCAATCCTCGCCGGCGCTCTCGGCGTAGCGATCATTGCGGGCGTTGTCGTCGGCTTCTTCACAGGTGGCACCGGGGCAACTGTCACTACGGGAGCCAGCGCCAGCGGCGCAGCGAGCCTCGCCATCACCGTGCTCGTTGGTTTCGAGGCGACCGCTGCCGCACTCACAGGAGTCACGGTGGCCGTAGGGACCGCCGCTATTGGCGTCGCCACCGAACTGCAACCCCTACTCGAGGCCAGCCCTACCCAGTTCAACGCCGATACCAAAGGTGGCGGAAACCAACAACACTACGTCACACCACCCAAGGATCTGAAGGGCTTCCCTAACGCCAAGCCGACAAAGCGGATGGGAAGAAGGAAGTCCTGGAAGGATGATGAGGGGAATACATACGAGTGGGACTATCAACACGGCGCGGTAGAGAAGTACAACAAGAACGGCAAACATCTCGGCGAATACGATGCCGAGACCGGCGCTCAAACCAAGCCTGGCGACTCGACGCGCAAGCCGCAGTGGAAGAAGTGATATGTGGTACTTGGAAGCGTTCGATAAGAAGACCGAATTTCTGGTGCGGGACCATCCTCTGCGGGGCCTCGACACGCCGACTTTGCAAGGCATACTTCACTTCGACGATAGCTGCGAGATCGACGGTGTCAATTACCCCCCGGAGGCCGGGGGGTACGATGTCCCGCCATCGAAGCTACCGGAGCTCGCTCAGTATCTGCCACCCGATTTCGTTATCGACGAATCATGCGATTACCAGGTTGCTTACTACCGGGAATAATCGCGGGGCCGCAGCCCATGTTCTGACGTCTTCTGTCGAAAGCCCGAGGTGTGCTGTCATGGATTATTTGGACCAGTGGAATGAGGACCAGCGCCGGCTCGTCGCGGAATGGAAGAGCAAGTACCAGACTTTGCGACACGGGCTGGCACAGATCGCCATTCGCGCCAGTTCCCGCGGTGGCGAGTTGGGCGTGACCGTGGACGCGCAAGGCAATGTAACCGATTTGCGGCTTACGCCGCAGGCGTTGCGCCTCGGCGACGCACAGCTCGGCCGCGTACTGCTCGAGACGATTCAGCGTGCCCAGTCGGAGGCTCACCAACGGGCAGAAGCCACTGCACGATCCTATACCGAAAATCCGGAGTCTGCTGCTGCGATGAAGTTCATTCAGAACCTCCTCGACCCCGACAACGCGCCGACCACAGATAGGCCTTGAGCTGCCACCAATAGATGGGCAGTGGATGTCAGCCGACGTGGCAACACGCGAATTCCAAAGTGGTCGAGTCCCTTTCGGTGCGCCGAGTCAGAGCTGCATGCTGTCGTTACAAGTCGGGGGCGGTCTTTTGTTCTGATCCGTCTACAGTCGACAGCCGACCCAGCACGTGCTCGCGGACCCACCTCGAACCGGTGCGCGCTGTGTTCACGATGTGCACTGCCTCCCTCCTCGTCAAACCGAGGCGCTGCGCCAGTTCCACCGGCACCGTCTCCGCATCGCCGACGAGATCCACCAGCAGCCGGTTACGTGCCTGCTCCGCTGTGTGCAGGGCGTGCTGAGCTCGTCGATACCTTCGACCGTGCGGGCGCACGACCGCCCTCGCTGCGCAGATGTTCCTCACCGGTCGCGATGATCGCGGCGCGGGCCCGCTCAATGCGCGCCATCGCTTCGGTCACGCGGTCCTCACTCACACGACCACGATATCCCGGGCCGCCAGGCGGACGTCGAGGTCCCGCACCGCCTGAGCCCCCGACCACGGCGCCAGCGCCGCCCGTCCATCCTTGATCGCGTTCGACAGGCGCGGTGACCGGTTACGGTCAGTCAAGTCCGCGGCCTGTGCAACCGCCGCAGCAGCCTCGTCGATGTCACCCAGCTGGATTAGTGCCCTCTCCAATTCGAGGAGTGTCATCGCCAGATCGCGGGTTCGGGTCGGTTCGATCGCGGCGACCGCCCGGCGCGATGCCTCCCTGTTTCTTTGATCGACCAGTGAGGCGCGTCGAAACGTGCCACTCCGCACCCGATGTCCCGTACACCACGGAGGACGCACATCTGGTGTGGCAGGCGCGGATCGGCTGCGACACCGAAACGTGCGCCGACAAAGCCGCCACACTCGATGTCCTCATCGAAGCCAAGATCGTCAAAACATGGCGGGCAGCCCGATGACGATCACCCTCGCCGACGCCGAGATGTGGCGCCACTTCCACCGTAACTGCTGGCAGGACGGCGCATTCCGTTCACTGGAGCAGGCCCAGTTCGTCACCAACGTCCACAGCGGCCACGGCCCAGGCTGCCTGCAATACCTGTCGGCATCGGCCTACATCATCGGCTCCGGCGACGGGGCCGACCATGCCGAATGACAACGAGCCCACCGGCATCAGACACAGCCACATCGATGGCACATTGTCGATCATCGGCGCCGATGGCTGGCCCTACAGCCCCGAGGAAACCGCCGATCTCCTCAGGGACACCAGCGACGGTCAATCACTGGAGCTGCTCCAACGAGTCTCCGACGCCCTGCGCGCGCTGACGAGCAAAGCAGATGGCGCTCAGTAGATCGCAGGCAATGGTGCTCGGTGTGCTAGCCCAGGGCCAGCCGCTGACAACACAGGAACTGAGCACCCGGACGGGTCTCGCGCCAACGGTCGTAGGCGGAACGTGCGGGCGCGATCAGCTCGTTTCCAGCTTCGCCGTCGGGCTCGAGTGTCGGCCGGAGTGGTGCTCGGAGTGATGTCGATGAACGCTCGCCGGCCGAGCCGTGAGGCTGGAACCTCCGCGACCAATCGCTGGCCGAGCCGCAACGCATTCAGCTTGTCAGTGGCCATTGCTGTTCGCTGCCGGTCGGATGGGTCGGCGTGCTATGCATCCGCTTCTCTCGGTGGAAAGTGAATAACCATCGTCTTTCCGGCCGCCAAGAATTCGGAGAACTCGGACCGTCGTCGAGCAACAGTATCCGACAAAATTTTAGCCTTCTCCTCATCCAGATATGGCAGTCCTTGGTAGGTGTATTCAGATCGCCACTCACCAGTCAGCCGCGCGCCCATCCGGACCACTGCAGTCCACGTCGATCCATCACGACTCGATGGCTTCGAGAACTTCGGGGAGCGAAGTGATGCCGTCGGAAGCGAGGAAATGACCGGCTCCGGGAACCACCTTCGCGGAGACTCCGAGTAGGCTGGCAAGACGGTCGGTGTGATCAGGCGGTACGTACGGGTCAGCATCTGACCGGACGATCGTGAGTCGACCGATATGGTTGCCGAGCCCCGCTACGTCGCAGCCGTCTCCGATGTAGGAATTCAGGTCCGGGAGCGCGGGTAGTTGGTCGATGAATCCGGAGACCAACACGAGGACGCCGAGGTGCCAGGGGTCCGCCAATGAGCGCAGATTGCGCAGCACAGTCAGACAACCCAGGCTGTGCGCGACGACTATCGAGTTCTCGTCAAGGGCTCCCATGTCGGCGCGTACAACTTCCATCCACTGCGCGGAGTCTGGGTTCTGTGGGTTCGGAAGAGCCGGGATCGTGGTCGGGATGTTGTACGCGTTGAGTTGCTCGGCAAGCCAGCTGAACCAGTGATCTTCGGGGGAAGCGGCGTAACCATGGATGATCGAGGCGCGCCGCTGGGTTGTTCCAGTTGTCATGCCGCAGGACGGTATGGGTTCACGTCAGTGTGAAGGTCAAGCCGATGAGGAGGAACCGAGAGTGCTGATCAGCGAACTCGCCGAGCTGACCGGCGTGAGCGCGCGAGCGTTACGTCACTACGAGGACCGGGGGCTACTGATCCCGGCTCGCAACAGCAACGGATACCGGGACTACTCCGAGTCCGACGTCACCCGCGTAGCCCAGATCAGGACGATGATCTCCGCTGGTTTGGGAACCTCGATCATCCAGCGGTACCTCGATTGCGCTCGCACCGGCGATCACGGCATATCCCTCGAGATGTGCCCCGACCTGCGGGCTGAGCTGGACGCCTTAGCCAAACGCCTCGATACCAGACAAGCCGAACTCCGCGAGACCCGGCGACGACTGACCGGGCTCGCGTCAGTTGGCTGACGCACGCCACCACGTCATGACCCACAACAGCTGGACAACCGCCGACCCGCTACACCTCATAAGGTGCGCCTTTCGCGGCCTCCGTTCCGGCAGATGCGGAAGACGCTAGCGTGCAGTTGCGGAAAATAACGCCTGCAACTGCGGAAGCTAGAGGTGTGAAAATGGTCCGCGATTTCGCGCACACCGAAATATGCAGATCAAACGACTGCTCTGGCATGAACCTCGAGCAAGCATGAGACCAGGGGATCGGCCCAGCAATGTGGTGTCGGCGCAGTGGGGAAGCCCGGCACGACCGCACGGAGGTTCTCGTCGGATCCTTCGTCAGACGTGTGCGTCTCCTTGTCTGGGTGGTCGGTCAGCGGGCGGTGTAGCCGCCGTCGACGGGCAAGGCCACGCCGACGACGAAGCTCGCGCCGGGGCTGCACAGCCACAGCACGGCGGCGGCCATTTCCTCGGCGGTGCCCAGTCGGCCGAACGGGTCAGCCCGATGACTCCGTGCTTAGCGGCATGGTAGGCGGCTCGCCCCGGCAGTCCGACGAGGCCGCCGAGCGAGGAGCAGTTCACGATCGCGCCCGACCCTTGGGTACGCATCTGGGCGAGTTCGTGTTTCATGCACGCCCATACCCCGCGCAGGTTGATCCCGATGACACGGTCGAAGGCCTCGGCGGGCTCGTCGGCGGCATCGACGGTCGGCGACTGGATTCCGGCGTTGTTGTAGGCGAAGTCCAGGCGACCGAACTCCTCGACGGTCGCGCGAACGGCGGCGGCGACCTGATCCTCGTCGGACACATCACAATGCACGGCCAGCACCTGATGACCGGCCTCGCGCAGTCGGTCCGTGGCGGCGTTCAGTGCGTCGTCATCGACATCGGCGAGGGTGACCGCGGCCCCCGATTCGGTGAAAGCCCGTGCCGTGGCCAGGCCCATGCCCGAGCCTGCACCGGTGACGAAGGCGACTCTGCCGGAGAAGTCGTAAGTCGGGTTTACGCAGGTTGTCCTTTCGACGGGCTGTCAGCCAGCGGTGATGGTCGCGTTGTCGTCGGCGGTGACGGCGTCGAGGCCGGTCTCGATCTCGCCGATCATCACGATCCCTGGGCTCGGGATGCGGAAGCCGTCCGCGTGGTAGTAGATGGCCAGGTCGTTGTTCGGCGGCCAGTAACCGAGTTGCCCGGCGCGGTACCCGCTCTGGCCTTCGCCGCCGGCGAGCGCACGTGGCAAGGGGCCAGCCTTTTCGCGCCCGCCGAGGTCGTGGGTGGCGATCGTGACCGGTAGGAGCGAGGCGAAGTCGCGGGCGGTGGCGTTGTCGTAGAGACGGGCGGTCGCTTCCGCCTCGCCGATGCTGAGCCGAATCCACATGAACGATTCCTCCTGGCCTGGTTGTGAGGTTGCGGGTGAGACCGCTGCGGTGGTCGATGCCGAGTCCGAGGTGTTCCCGCAGGCAGTGAGCGCGGCAGCGGCTGTGACGGTGGCCGCGAAGACAGCGAGTCGAATCATCGTGGAACGCATGGTGTTCTCCTGTTCCGGCTGGGTCGTAGGACACCTCGGCCGGATTTCAGCGGGAGTCGGTTCGCGATGGTGGTTGCGGGGCCGGTGCGGCGAGGTTGGTCGCGGTCCAGCTGGCGAGCAGCGACAGTGCGTCGGCGGAGGGGCTGGCGGGCTCGGGACTGTAGAAGGTCAGAACCAAACCCGGCTCTGCGGGCAACGGCATCGTTTCGTAGGCGACCTCGATATCGCCGACCACCGGGTGATGGAAGCTCTTGGTGCCGGTGTAATGCAGGCGCACATTGTGTTTGGCCCACCGAACCCGGAATTCGTCACTGCGGGTGGACAATTCGCCGACGAGGTCGGAGATGGTGCGGTCATACGGATCACGTCCGGCGTCGGTGCGCAGCAGGTTGACGGCATTGTCGGCCATCTGGTCCCACTGCGGGTAGAAGTCGCGGGCTTTCGGGTCCAGAAAGCAGAACCTGACGAAGTTGACCGGTGTGCTGATGTCGGGTTGCAGCGGGTCGGGATACATCGGCGAGTAGAAGGCGTAGGCGAGCTGGTTGGCGCAGACGAGGTCTTGGCGTGCGTTGCGCACGAACGCGGGCACGGTCGAGGCGTCGAGCAACCGCTGCACCATCGGCCGGGTGGTCTTGGTGCGGCGCGGACGTGCGCGGTGCGGGCCGGTTGTAATCGCCCGGTGCAGATCGAACAGGTGGGAACGTTCGGCTTCGTCAAGTTCCAGAGCCCGGGCGATCGCGTCGAGTACCGGCTCGGACACACCGGTGACCTTGCCGCGTTCGATCTGGGTGTAGTAGTCGACCGAGAGCCCGGCCAAGGTGGCGACTTCTTGACGGCGCAAACCCTTCACGCGGCGCTTGGCGGCGTCGTAGACCGGCAACCCGACCTGTTCGGGAGTGATCTTGGCGCGCCGTGACGCGAGGAACTCCCCGATCTCGGCCGCGCGTTGTCGGCTGTCCATACCTGCGAGGCTACGGCCCAGGTCGGGACGTGTGCCAGGTGTTGCGAGAGGGGTGCTGCCAGCACCCCTCTAAGCCTCGCCTCCCACGGTCGGCGACTGCCGCTTTGCATGGATACCGAACAGCGATCCAGCGACGAAAGAGGCGACAGTGACGGTGCGGGCAACCTCGGCGACTCGACTGCCCAGCGTGGTGTACGTGCTCGGGGGCGGGATCTTTCTCATGAGCACCACCGAGTTCATGATCGCGGGCCTGCTGCCCGAGGTCGCCGGCGATCTCGACGTCGACATCGGGCGGGCCGGGCTGTTGGTCACCGCGTTCGCGGTCGGGATGATCATCGGACCACCGGTGATGGCCCTGGCCACCGTCCGGATGCCCGCCCGAGCCACGTTGATCGGGGTGCTGGCGGTGTTCGCACTCGGGCATGTCGTGGGCGCGGTGAGCGATTCATTCACCGTGGTGACGGCCTCGCGAGTGGTCACCGCGCTGGCGACCGGCACGTTCTGGGCCGTCGGGGCGGTGATGGCGACCCGGGTCGCCGGGCCAGGTGCGAGCGCGCGGGCGCTGGCGGTGATGTCGGGCGGGTTGAGCCTGGCCGTGGTCGCCGGTGTCCCCCTGGGGACCTTCGCCGGGCAGGTCACGGGCTGGCGCGGGTCGTTCTGGATGCTCGCGGTCCTGGCCGCCGTGGCGATCGTGGCGGTGGCCAAGTCCGCCCCCGCCGAAGACGGCAAGCTCGGCGCTCGGGCCTCGTTGCGGGCGGAGTTGTCGAGCGAGGTGGCGGCGGTGCGGCCATGGCGGATGTGGGTCGTGCTCGGTGTGATCGCGCTGGCCCAGGCCGGGTTCCTCGGCGCCTACAGCTACATCAGCCCGCTGCTCACCGATCGTGCAGGCATCGCTTCCGCGCTGGTGCCGCTGGTGCTGGTCGGATTCGGGATCGGAGCGCTGGGCGGCACGGCGCTGGGTGGCCGTCTCGGCGATCGGTTCCCGCTGCCCGTCATCGCTGCCGCGATCACCGCTACTGCCGCACTGCTGCTGGTCCTGGCCGTCACCGCGTCGCATTCGCTGATCGTCGTCGTGGTGGTCGTGTTGCTGGGCGCCACCGGACTGGGCGCCAATCCGGTGCTCATCGCGCAGACCATGCGTCACGCCGCGTCCGGCTCGACATTGGCGTCGTCGCTGGCCACCGCCGCGTTCAACCTCGGCACCGCCGCAGGCTCGGCACTTGCCGCGACCACCCTGACCACTGCACTCGGGGTGGTCAGTCCTGCGGTGCTCGGGGCGGGGCTGACCGCTTCGGCGCTGATCCCGCTCGCCGTGCTCGCAGCCACTACCCGACCCGGTCAGTTGCACGCCCAATCGCGAACCGATGAGCTCGCCCTCGCCCGGTAGCCCCGTTCACGGCAACCGAATCGAACCTCTTCCTCTCCACGCACTTCCACACGTCATCAAGGAGTATCACTATGCGAACGAACCTCTCCCCCGTATCCGGCCGTCACCACCTGCGGAACCTGACCGGCGCCGGTGTCGCCACCCTGGCGCTTCTCGCCGCCACCGCCTGCACCACGAGCGAGCCAACCGGCACGAACTCGGCGCCAGCAGTGCGGCCGGTTGCCAACCTCGAACCCGGCGACACCTCCCGCGGAGCCGACAACTTCTACACCAGCGACCGAGTCACCATGCAACCGGTGACGTTCAAAAACCAGTATCAGATGGAAATCGCGGGCAACCTGTTCGTCCCCAAGAACCTCGATCCCAACACCAAGGCCGCCGCCATGGTCGTCGGCCACCCGATGGGCGCGGTCAAGGAACAAAGCGCCAACCTCTACGCCACGAAGATGGCCGAGCAGGGCTTCGTCACCCTCTCGCTGGACCTGCCGTTCTGGGGCGGCAGCGAGGGCGAACCGCGCAACGCCGTGGCGCCCGATATCTACTCCGAAGGGTTCAGCGCGGGTGTCGACTTCTTGCGCACCCAGTCCTTCGTCGATGCCGAGCGAATCGGCTCGCTCGGAATCTGCGGTAGCGGCAGCTTCGTCATCAGCGCCGCCAAGATCGACCCCCGGATCAAGGCCGTGGCCACGGTCAGCATGTACGACATGGGCGCCGCCGCCCGCAACGGACTCAACCACTCGGTGACCCTCGACCAGCGCAAAGCCATGATTGATGCGGCCGCCACCCAGCGCGACGTCGAATTCAGCGGCGGGCCAACCGAATACACCAGCGGCACCGTCCACGAACTGACCGCGAACTCCACCCCCATCGAGCGCGAGTTCTACGACTTCTACCGCACCCAGCGCGGAGCAGTCACCCCCGACGGCGCGACACCGGAGACGACGACCCACCCGACGCTGTCGAGCAACGTGAAGTTCCTCAACTTCTACCCCTTCAACGACATCGAGACCATCTCCCCGCGCCCGATGCTGTTCATCACCGGCGAGAAGGCCCACTCGCGCGAATTCAGCGAAGACGCCTTCCAGCGTGCAGGCGCGGCCAGGGAACTCGTCGTCGTGCCCGGTGCCGGTCACGTCGACCTCTACGACCGCACCGACCTCATCCCCTTCGACAAGCTGACCACGTTCTTCCAGACCAACCTGGGGTAACCCCCGTTACCCCAGGGACAAACTGGACCGCCTCGTCGCGGAACTGGCCGAAGACGGCATCTCGGCTGGTGATTATGCCGCGGATGCGCAGGACCGGGCAGACAACACCGCGCGACTTGATGCGAACGCCTCCACCAGGGCCCGACTGCAGCGTCAGATCGCCGTCGACCTCAACCCGTCAGCGCTGCGGTGTGCCTAGCTCGCCGCGAGGAATTCCGCGGCAATCGGTGCGAATTGCTCGTGGTATTGGAAGATGCCGCCGTGGCCGGAGTTGGGGTAGATGATCAGTTCCGATCCCGCGATGCGCCGATGCAAGTCTTCGGACAGCACAGAGGGCACCATCCGGTCGTGGTCGCCGTTGGCGATCAGCGTAGGTTGGGTGATCTTCGAAAGATCCGATGGCGTTGACCGACCGAAGGCCTTGATCGCCGCGAGTTGGGATCGGAAGGCACTGATCTTGATATCCTTGTCGCGGTCGGTGGTGCGTTCCTCGAGGCGGTGCACGAACTCCTTACCGGCACGCTTACCCACTGCGTCGCGGTTGAAGAACAGGAACTCCTTGGGGTCCGAACGGGTCACCGTGGCCCGCAACATGTCCCAGTAGGTGACGCCGACGACCTTGTCCATGTCCTTGCCGCCACGCGGACCGGTCCCCGTCAGGACGAGCTTGCGTACCAGCTCCGGATGCTCGAGCACCAGGTCCTGGGCGATCATGGCGCCCATCGAGAACGCGAACACATCGATCTTGTCGAACCCCAACGCCGTGATGAACGTGTAGGCATCATCGGCGGCCTCCTCGATGGTGGCGGGCACCTTGCCGGTGGACGCTCCCACACCCTTGTTGTCGAAGGTGATCACATGGCGAGTCTTGGCGATCGGGTCGATGATTCGCGGATCCCAATTGTCCAGGGTCGCCGCGAGGTGCACGAAGAACACCACCGGGATACCGCCTTTGGGGCCCAGCTCACGATAGGCAAACGTGGTGCCATCAGCGGTCACGGTACGAGTCGGCGCCTCAGCGTAGGACGAGATGATGGAGTTGTCGCTGGTACTGCTCATGAGGTCCTCGTTTCTTCGAAGTGGGTACGGGGAAAGATTCGATACCGCCGGGCAGTAGCTCAGTCGGCGAGGAACCGAAGCGCGTCGGGAACAAAAGTCGAATGATGCTGAAATATCCCGCCGTGTCCGGAGCGCGGGTAGATCTTCAGTTCCGCGTTGGGTAGCCGGCGCACCATGTCCGCCGAAAGGCTGCTCGCCACCATGAGGTCGTCGTCGCCGTTGGCGACCAGGACGGGCACCGTGATCTGTGACAGATCGTCGGGTGCGGCGTTGCCACCGTTGACGATCGCCTCGAGCTGGGCGAGCCGGGCCTGCGTCGAGATCTTCTTGTCGCGATCGAAGGCTCGCTCCTGGAGTCGGGCGAGATAGGCGGATGCGGCTTGCTTGCCTTCGGTGGTGCGGGGGAAGAACAGAAACTCTCGTGGGTCCTTGCGCGCCAGGAACGCCTTGATATAAGCGATGGCGACGATCTTGCGCATCGTAGCGATACCGCCGCCACCTCGTGGTCCGGTACCGGCCAGGATCATTCGCCGGACCAAATCCGGCGACTCGAGCGCGATCAACTGGGCGACGCCGCCGCCGAGGGAAAATCCGACCAGGTCCACCTTCTCCAACCCGAGCGCGCGGATGAACGCGATCGCGTCGGCGGCCATCTGTTCGATGGTATTCGGGACGACAGATCCGGAGGCTCCGACGCCACGGTTGTCGAAGGTGATCACGCGGTGGTGTGCCGCGATACCGTCGATCACCCTCGGATCCCAGTCGTCGAGCACGGCTGTGAGGTGGTGCAGGAAAACGACGGGCACGTCGGACTCGACACCGAGTTCTCGACACGCGAACGGCACCGAGTCGACGTCGATCGTCTTGGTCGGCGTGTCTTTCCAGGTAAGCATGGCGGTCCTTTCCGCGCTGGCATGTGGTTCCGGGTTCATCGGATTCCGCACTCGACCCTCATTGAAATTACGATCATACTATTATGACTGTACTACCATGGTCAAGGATGACCCCCGAGCGAGGTGGAGGTGAGCGCCATGGCGAGATACGGTGTGGAGCACAAGGCTGCGACGCGCCGGCGCATTATCGAGGCGGCCGGTCGGCGACTCAAGAAGGACGGCATCGACGGCTCGGGAATCGCCGCGGTGATGTCAGATGCGAACCTCACCAATGGCGCGTTCTACGCGCACTTCGGCTCCAAGAGCGACCTCGTCGCGAAGGTCGTCACCGATCAACTCGAACGGCAGCGCGCCGGTATCGGCGCGTTACCGGCCGGTCGGGACTCGCTGGAAGACTACATCCGCGGCTATCTGTCTACCGAACACCGAGACGACCACACCGGCAGCTGCCCGACCGCGGCGCTGCTCAGTGAAATCGGCCGGTGCGACGCCACCGTCAGGGACGCCTATTCCGAGGGCGCACAGTCGATCGTCGAGGAGATCACCGCGCACCTGCCACCCGGACGATCGGACACGAGCCGACTCCAGACGGCGTTGGGCCTGTTCAGCATCCTGGTCACGTCCCTGCAACTCGCCCGAGCCATCAGCGATCCCGCGCGGTCGGACCAGGTACTCGACGCCGGAATTCACAATGGCCACTATTGGACGCGACAACGCTTCAGCCTAACGTCTTCCATCTGGTCTCACCGAGCTGATTTCGGGCACGCCTTGTCCGACACCACCCGCGCCCGGGTCCCGCTCGAACTACGAGACAAACCCGCCTATCCGGCAGATCTGGCCGACAGGCTCGGCGTCTCCCGCGCTCGACAGTCGGAATCGTCTTGGCGGCAACCAGTCTGGTGATCATGCCGGTGCTCTCGGCCGCTCAGCGCCGGGCAGGGCGTGAGCTCGGATCCGCGTCGGCGGTGGCTGATTCCAAGCAGACGCTGCTGTGCACGTATCTCTCGGCCGTGCTGCGGGTCGGGCATCGGTGTCGCGATCATCATGTACGCGCCACGCACCTGAGATCAGACGTCGATATGGGACCCCATGATGTCCCAAGGACACGGGGCAGCACCTCGAACGACTCTGACGCGACGCCCAACTGCCGGGAGCGATTCCCGGCGCCGCCTGCGCGTCCCTCGACGGGACTGGTACTCGGCTCTCGAAGAGCACCTGGCGGCGGCGTATCCGGATAGAGCTCGCGCTACCTCGGCTTGGCGCGTAGTCGATCTCGTTCCACGCGCAGGCGGGCCACGGTGTCCTCGAGTTCGAGAATCCGGGCCACTGCGGTCAGGTTGACACCCTCGCCGGTGAGGGTGGTGATGCGGTGCAGCCGCGTGAGGTCCTCGCCGCTGTAGCGGCGGGTGCCGCCGGCGCTGCGTTCGGGTGCGAGCAGCCCATGCTGCTCGTAGAGGCGCAAGGTCTGGACCCCGATACCGGCCAGCTCGGCCGCCACGGAGATCGCATACACCGCCTGCGCGGGCGACGGCACGCCGTCGTGCGGGGACACCATCTGCGTCCTCTCCTCGATTCGTTCGATTCCTGATCAGATTACCTGGTTCCAGTACTTGCACTCATCTGTGTTGAGTGCTAAATAATATCTCTGTCAGGTGACAGAGGTTATCTGATGTCAATCCTACCGAGAATGGAGTGAGTTGGAGGTGGCGACCATGTTGATGCGCACCGATCCTTTCCGTGATCTGGACCGGTGGACCCAGCAGGTGTTCGGCACAGCAGCACAGCCGGCGGCGATGCCGATGGACGCCTGGCGCGACGGCGACGAGTTCGTCGTCGAGTTCGACCTGCCGGGGATCGACCCGGACTCTCTCGACCTCGACGTCGAACGCAATGTGGTGACCGTGCGAGCCTCCAGGCCGGGCCTGGACGCGAATCGTTCGATGATCGCCGCGGAACGCCCGCGCGGGGTGTTCAGCCGTCAGCTGTTCCTCGGCGAGAGCCTCGATACCGACCAGATCCGCGCCGACTACCGCAACGGGGTACTGCGCCTGTCGATCCCGGTCGCGGAGAAGGCCAAGCCCCGCAAGATCGAAATCGCCCGCGACCACGACCGCGAACCGGTGGCCATCAACGCCTGAGCCCACGATGGAGGTCGACGATGTCAGCCTCGATCATCAACAGCGACAACGACACCGGCCTCGGGCGAGCGTGGTGGTACGACACCGAGCTCGTGGCGCTCGATCCCGACTACGCGGCCTTGATCGACGCCATCGGCGCCCGGGTGCGATGGTGCCCGCCCTGCCTGCGCGAGCCGCCGCGGCACCGCACGACACCACCCTCGGCGCCGGAGCGGCGAACACGAAGGTGGCCGGCGCAGCGGGTAGCGGCAACCCAGCGCAGCCCTCCGCCTCGCAGGTAGCAGGCGCCCGCTGGTTTCGACCGATCCGGTATCGAAAGTGAGGTGATGGGTATCGACCGATCCCCGAAGAACTCTTCCAGTGAGCTCGATCCGACTCCCTTCGGTCCGGTGGCCGAGCCCTCGGGGGCTCGGCCACCGCTTCCGGACCGTCCGACAGAGATTTCGAGGAGGACCCGATGACCGTCTTACCGACCGCCTCGCAGGCCGATCGCGCAGACCAGGAGACCTTCGTCTTCGACGCCGACCGCGACCTGGGCCTCGATGTCACCGCGGTGCACGCCGGCGAGTCCGCGCACAGCATCGACACCACTGATCTGCCCGACCGCATCGACCAAGCATGGAGTGTTCCCTGTGCCGACGACGACTTCTCCTGCCTCGCCTACTGACCCGCACACCCATCCGGACCCGCACCATGCAGGAGAATCCCGGTCCTGGCAGCCCGGCCGTGTCGCCTGGTTCGACGCCGAGAAGGGGTTCGGGTTCCTGACCCCCGACTGCGGCGGGCCCGCGGTGTTCTGCGGCTACACCGCCATCGACGCGCCCGGCTACAAGACCCTCCACGCCGGACAACGCGTGGTCTTCACCGTGACCAACCCCGGCCGCGGGCCCGAAGCCGTCCGGATCCTGACCTACGACGAGCCCGCCACCGACACCGCTGCACCGACCCGCCTGCCGTGGGGCGGCGAACGGTCGCTGTCGTGGTCGCGCCGGACCCGCTGCCGGCGCGCCCAGGCCGCCTGACCCGCTTCCTGATCGACTGTTGCGAGGTAGATCCATGCCCACCGAATACGCCACCGCCCGAAAAGACACGGCCGCGGCTGTCGAGCCGAGCGTGGTCTGCTGGCCCGAACCCAGCCCTCTGGACGCGTGGTGGACCGAGATCATGGACGGGGTGCCCCCGCCGCACCAACCGCGCCCTCGCCGGTGACCGCATCCGACCGTGGCGGCGCAATGGCCATCCATGCCAGTCGGCTGACAGAGCGTGCCGAGTCTCCCTGGGGGCCGGTGATCGGTGGCCGTTCCCGCCGGAAGAGCACGGGCGGCGTCTGGCGTTGACCTGCGACGTCACCTCGACCGTTCGGCAACGACTCCCAGCAGTGGAGTAAATCTATTGTGTCGGGTGTAGACATTCTAGATGTAGGGGTATACAGTCGCTGTCGTTCCGGTTGAGAGATCAGATGGCCGGGCAGGTGAACTGCCCGGGACGACAGTTCGACCGTCCCCTCCGGCGGAGAAGAGAATCCGGTGCACTCGGCCGGACCGCTGGAGGGGGCGAAGACCGCGAACCCCATGCAGTACCGCAGGTAGAACCGACAATCTTGGAGGTGGTGGCCACTGAGCAGTCATTTACCAGTCCCGCATCCCAGGAAAACTCGGATGCGGTGTCTCAGATCGGCCTCCACGGCCGGTGAACGCAAGTGAAACCAATCCCTCAGTGGTAGACCAAGGCCCCGGCGCCCAGCGCGCCGGGGCCTTCCGGCGTTGAACCCGAGAGGCCTCGTGCAGCACCCGAACATCGATCCCGCCGACGGCCCCAGCGCCGCGGACAAACTCGACGACGACACCTACCCCGCCTACAGCATGGGCCGCGCCGCGGAGATCCTCGGCGTCACCCAGGCGTTCCTGCGCGGCCTCGACGCCGCCCAGCTACTGACCCCGCAACGCTCGGCGGGCGGGCACCGCCGCTACTCACGCTACCAACTGCGCATCGCCGCGCGCGTGCGCGAACTCGTCGACGCCGGCAACGCTCTGGAAGCGTCGTGCCGGATCGTGATCCTCGAGGATCAACTCGCCGAGGCCCAGCGGATCAACACCGACCTGCAGCGCGAACTCGACAACCGCGGCGACGATTGACCGTCCGGAATGCGACCCATCGCGAGGTTCGCGCCCCGGTCAGGTCAGCCGGACAATACCGCCACCACCTTCGCCCGGGCCGCAGTCCGCTGCGTTCGCCCGCTCGACGATCCGCCGCCAGCGGCGACAACACCATCCGAATCTGGTCGACTGCCGCCGGTGAGCGGTCCTTCCTTTGCGAAAAACTTGCGGCAAACATGTGCGAGAAGAGCTGGGCACGTTCGATTTCACCGACCATCCCGTACCGGACGCTCTGTCCCGGACTGCAGAGAAGCCAGGACTGAGCAGCTGAGCGATCAGGTGAGAATGAAGTATGCCGCCGCGGACCGGCTGGACGCGTTGGTCGCGCTGGGCCGCCGAGACGACATCGACGCGGAACTCGAGCGGCTCGCGCGGATCCACATGGAGCCCGGACCCGCGTCTCTGGTCGCGGAGTTCCTGGAGGAGCAGGGCCAGTACCGGCCAATCGCCGTCCACGCCAGACTGAGCGACCATGGGCACATACCCCACAGGTGCCGAGCTGGATCATGGAGCAGAAGCAACAACTTCGGTGACGAATCCTACGATGCTGGTGGCAAGGGGCGACAAAGAGGGTTCGATGTGAGCACCGACAGATCGGCTAGAGATCGTCAGGCAGCAGGCGGAACGCGGCATGACCAGTGAGGGGGGTAACTGCGCGGAAATCACGTCGGTCGAGTGTCAACACCTCCACAGTTTCGTATCGCTCGGCTAATGAAACATTGGTGGCGTCGGTGAGATCCAGGCGCATGGCAATGTATCTGTTCTGCACCTTGCGCGCGACCCGCAACAGGTCCGCCGAGATCGTGGGCACTTCGATGCGTCCGGTGTGCTCTTGTGCCAACAACCAATCATTAACCGCATAAGCGGCTTGATGATTGAGATTTCGGGTGGTGATGTGTTCGACTTCGAGCAAGACGAGTGGAGAAACGATGGTAAGCGCCGCCTGCTGGAGCGCTGCGCGCGCGCCGACGTGCTCGGGATCTGCGGAGTTGAAAGCGGCGACCAGACCTGAGGTGTCGCCGATCACGATCATCCAGCATCGGCTTCGGTGTTGGTGATCGCTTCTCGCACAGCGCTATCGATCTCATCGGCCGTCACCGCATGCCCGTAGTCGAGAACGGGGATATCCCATGCCTCATCCCATCGACGAGTGCGTATCGCGGCCAGATGAAAAGCTTCACGAAAATACTCGGACTCCGGCCGCCCTTCGCGGGCCGCGGCCATCTTCACCAACTCGAGGTCGGCCTCGTCGACCATGACCGTCGTCTTCTTCAGGCCCATAGGGTTATGGTACCCGCACCATAACATTCTGGCCGACCCATACGCACGGCCGTTCACGATAGACCAGAATCCCCCACATCGGCTGGGCAGCAAGCCTTGGTGGCAGCTCGAAACTGGGACTCACCGACCGGACTCAGATGGTCGAATCCCACTTCAACTGTCAGCGTTCACCAGAAGAATCGCCGGTCAGGACGGGTCCCATCCTTATAGAGCCCTGCCTGGGACTCTAAAGGGATGGATCCGGCTGCATAATCGACGCAGGGCGGCGCGGTACTCAAACCGGGTACGCACCCACGATGACCAGCCGTTTTCCGGTTGCCCATGTTTGCGTGCCCCGCCGAGGGCACGTCACACAGCTGCGACCGACTAGCCAGCGGACCAGCAGTTCCACTCTTGTGGCGTCGGCGCGCATCGCGGTGTAAACCATCCCGATGGCTTTGAAGTGGTATGCCGGTCGTCTCGGTCAGCGCCGCTACGGCGCTGCCGATGCCGATAGGTAGTCGCTGGCCATGGGTTGACGGTTCGATGGCGCACACCGGCGCGCGGGTGTCCAACAGGCCGATTGCGGAATCAATCTGTCACACAGTCCGGAGGGCAGTGAGCGCGGGAGTGTCGCGCCGCCGGACACGCAGTTGACGGCCGGTACGCACTACATGCAGGTGTCAAAGTGGTTGGGGCACAGCACTTTCACGCTAACGCTGAACACGTACGGCGATTGGATCCGCGAAGACGAAGGTGAGGCAGGCAACAACCTCCCCGAACCACCATCGGCTAATCTGGCCGCGGTGCAGGTGGTTCCGACTCCGGATGAGCTGTCGAATGTGGTTCCGTTTCGTCGCCGATCGGCGGGGTAGCGGACGAATCCGTCACTTCTGCAGGAGGACTGGTCTCATTTCGAATTAGGTGCGGTGAAGTCCGGCGCAGGAGGTCGTCTACTCGCCGCTGACTTTCGGCGGCTTCCTCGGCCTCCCGCTGCGCTCGCTCGGCACAAAACTGGCGTTCGTCTTCATCGTGGCTGCGATATACCCAAATACCTTCGTGTTGTAGTTTCGGTACGCCAGCAGCCATTTCCGCAGACAACTCGGCGAGCGATGGCGGCTCAACCGCGCGCACATACGCACCCCCAGCGACGCAGCTCAGACAACCCTTCCAACGGGCCGCCCTCCTCGATGAGGTCGCGGTATCGGGTGCCGGTGAGCCGTTCGGGCTCCACACGCAGCACTGGCCCGGTGAATGAAATAGCGGCCAGAGCCGAAGAGTCCGCGTGCCGCCACGTCGCCAAAGTGGATGCCAGAACACGCGATCAGAACCAAAATGCGGCCACGGACAGCCGTCGCGCTGCCGACGCGCTTGACGCGCTGCGGTGACCGCCGTCCAGGGAGCCGCGCTGCGCGTCGTAGCGCAACGTCTGGCGCGTAACGCCGCCGTTGCGCCTTGACGGTGTTGTTCAGCATGGCCTAACACCACACTGCGGCATCGTTGGCGATCAGTGCGGGCGCGAACATCAAGGTCGTGCAGAAGATGCTGGGCCACAAAATGGCGACGCTGACCCTGGACCTGTACGGACATTTGTTCGATGACGACGTGGACCCAGTCGCCGACGCGATGGACCGGGGCGCGATGGCTGCTGCGGACTCACTGCGGACTGAGGGGGCCGTGCGGGCTGACAAGGATGCGACGGAGGGCCATCTACCTGCGGCGTCGTAGTGCCCCCAGTCGGACTCGAACCGACACTGTGCGGATTTTAAGTCCGCTGCCTCTGCCAATTGGGCTATAGGGGCCGTCCGGGACAGCGTACCGAGTCGTACGGGTGTACCGGAATCCCGAGTGTTCGTCGGGTGGCGGGGCGGGGCCGTTGCCGAGGGGTGGTCGGTTCGGTGGTGAGATCGGTGTGGACTGTGGTCGTTTCGGCTCGGTGTTGGCGGGCGTCCCAGAGAACTAGATCGCTGGCGGCGGCCAAGCGTTAGCGTCGGCGGCCGAATTGGGTGGGGGAAGTTCAGCGGCGGGGTGGCAGCGGGATTCGCGCGAGGTCGGCGGCGATGTGGATTTCGCCGGGAAAGTACTTCGCTGCTTCGGTCAGGTGCTCATCGAGGTCGCGGTAGCGCTGGGAGAAGTGGGTGAGAACGAGGGTGCGGACGCCTGCGTCGGCGGCGGCCTTGGCGGCCTGGCCCGCGGTGAGGTGGCCGTATTCCGTGGCAAGGTGGGCGTCGGCGTCCAGGAAGGTGGCCTCGATGACGAGCATGTCGGCGTCGGCGGCGAGTTCCTGGACGCCGGCGCAGAGTCGGGTGTCCATGACGAAGGCGAAGTTCTGGCCGGGGCGCGGCTCGCTGATCTCGTCCAGAGTGATTGTGCGACCGGCGAACTCGACGCTGCCCTGCTGTTGCAGTTCGGAGATGATCGGACCACGCAGGCCGAGGGCGCGGAGCCGGTCCGGCAGGATGTGGCGGCCGGGTGGCTCGCTGAGCCGGTAGCCGAAGGTGTCGACCGGATGGGAGAGTCGGACTGCGGTAACCGTGAAAGGCGCCCCGGGCAGGTCCACCACGCCAGGGCCGGTGATCGGTCGGGGCCGCAGCTCGGCGCGGTGATAGTAGGAGGTCGCGTTGACGAGCCGGTCGTAGTACTCGGCGCCCGAGGCCGGGAACCACACGTCGACCGGATGCGGCACTCGGTCGAGATTGATCCGCTGCACCACTCCGGCCAGCCCGAGACTGTGATCGCCGTGGAAATGGGTGATACCGATGCGGGTGAGACCGGTGACGGTGACACCGGCATACGTCATCTGCCGCTGCGTTCCCTCCCCGGGGTCGAACAGGACCGACTCGTCATCCCACCGAAGCAGGTAACCGTTGTGGTTCCGCTGTTTCGTCGGGACCTGACTAGCGGTCCCGAGAACAACCAACTCACGCTGTGACACCGCGCCAGGCTATCCCTCGCTCCCGGACCGGGACATGGTGGTGGGGCTTTGTCGTGGTTCACCATCGCCATGTCCCGGTCGCGGGCTACTCGACGGTTTGCCGCAGCAGGGAGTGGCGGCGGGAGTAGGTGAAGTAGATGACGAAACCGATGGCCATCCAGACCAGGAAGCGCAGCCAGGTCTCCACCGACAGGTTCAGCATCAGCCACAGACAGGCCAGCACCGCGAGGACCGGGATCAGCGGGACGAGCGGGACCCGGAAGCCGCGCGGCAGGTCGGGGCGCGTGCGACGCAGGATGAGCACCCCGATGGAGACCAGCACGAAGGCGAAGAGGGTTCCGATGTTGACCATCTCTTCCAGGGTGCCGAAGTCTACGAACCCAGCCAGCAGCGCGCACGCCACGCCGACGAGGGCGGTGATGCGCACCGGCGTGCCGTTCTTGCCGGTGTGGGCGAGTTTGCGCGGCACAAGGCCGTCGCGCGCCATCGCGAAGAGCACGCGGGTCTGCCCGAGGAACATCACCATCACGACGGTGGTGAGCCCAGCGAGTGCGCCGATCGAGATGATGTTCTTCACCCAGGTCGCGCCATGGATGGCGAACGCCGTGGCCAACGTGGCGTTCTTGCCGGTCAGCTCGGTGTAGGGCACCATGCCGGTGAGCACGAGCGACACCGCAACGTACAGGACGGTGACGATCACCAGCGAGCCGAGGATGCCGCGCGGGACCGCGCGCTGCGGGTTCTTGGTCTCCTCCGCGGTGGTGGCGACGACGTCGAAACCGATGAACGCGAAGAACACCAGGCTGGCCGCGGCGAGCAGGCCGTACCAGCCGAAGTTGCTGTGCCCGGCGCCGGTCAGATAGGAGAACAGCGACTGCCGCAGGCCCTCGCCTTCCTTTCCGTCCTGGGATGGCGGGATATACGGCGTGAGGTTCGAGGCCTTGAAGTAGGTGCAGCCGACGATCAGCACGAGCGCGATCACAGCGAGTTTGATGGCCACCGCCACCGCCGACACCCGCGAGGACACCTTGGTGCCCGTCGCGAGCAGCACACCGAGCACCGCGATCAGCAGCACCGCGCCCCAGTCGAAGGACACCGGGCCGAAGTGCGCGACCGGCGAGGTGGTGCCGAGCACCTCACCGAGGTACTGCGACCAGCCCTTGGCCACCACCGCCACGGCGAGCGCGAACTCCAGGATCAGGTCCCAGCCGATGATCCAGGCGACGATCTCGCCGAAGGTGGCGTAGGAGAACGTGTACGCACTCCCCGCCACGGGGACGGTGGAGGCGAACTCGGCATAGCAGAGCGCGGTCAACCCGCAGGCGATCGCGGCGAAGACGAAGGCGATCGAGACGGAGGGGCCCGCGACGTCGCCGGCGGTGCGGGCGGTGAGGGTGAAGATGCCCGCGCCGACCACTACGGCGACGCCGAAGACGGTGAGATCCCAGGCGGTCAGGTCTTTGCGTAGTTTCGAGTCGGGTTCGTCGGTGTCGCGTATCGACTGTTCGACGGATTTGGTGCGGAACAGGCCGCCCCATCGAGACGAGACATCACCCGTCGTGCCTGCTCGAGGCCTAGGGTTCGTCATGCGTCCTCCTTCATACTGCTGTTGAGCATCTGTTCTCTGCCTCGGCGGCGCTAATGCACGCCCGCCATGGACCTGCTGATCCACGGCGCCATCGCGGCGACGATCAACCCCGCACACACCACGACCGTCCCTGTGATACCGAAGTAGGCGAATTCGTGGCCTGGGTCATAGAACCGAGCCAAAGTACCCGACATCGATGTTCCGAGGCCAACGGAGAAAAAATACAACGCCATCATCTGAGCCCGAAAAGCTTCCGGCGCCAGCCGGGTCGTAGCCGCGAGACCGACAGGCGAAAGCAGCAGTTCGGAGATCGCGAACGCCGCCATGATCGCCAGCACGAGCAGTGCGGGCACGGCGCGTCCTGTGCTGCCGGACATCGGCACGAACAACCAGAACGCGACACCCATGCCGATCACGCCGAGCGCGAATTTCCGCGGCGTGCTCGGGGCGCGCTGCCCCAGCTTGGTCCAGAGGAGCGCGAACAGCGGCGACAGCAGGAGGACCCATACCGGCTGAACCGAACCGATCCAGCTCGAGGGCGCGGTCCAACCGAAGATGGTCCAGTCCATCCGTTCGTCGGAGTAGACCGCCAGCACCGTGAAGATCTGCTTGAACAGCGACCAGAACACCGCATTGGCGAGAAACAGCGGAAGGAACGCGCGCACCCGGCTGCGCTCGAGCTGGGTGACCTTGGCGCTGGTGAGCAGCACAGCGAAGTACCCGGCCGAAGCCGCGACAATGACGCCGGTCGTCACCTCGGGCAGGTTGTCCAGCGTGACCAGGCCGGTCACCCACACCACCACGACGAGCACCGCGGCCCCGGCCAGTGCGGCCACCAGCGGCCCGACGGCGTTGCGCGAGAGCGGATTCGGCACCGCGCGGCCGTGCGTGCCGAGGTTGCGGCGGAACACCAGGTACTGGGTGAGGCCGAGCGCCATACCGATCGCCGCCGCGCCGAAGCCGAAGTGGAAGCCGAGGTTGGTCTGCAGCAGCCCGGTGAGCAGCGGGCCGGAGAACGCGCCGAGATTGATGCCCAGATAGAACAGCGTGAATCCGCCGTCGGCGCGTGCGTCCCCCTTCGAATAGAGGGTGCCGAGCAGCGAGGACGCGTTCGCCTTCAGCCCACCGCTACCGAGCGCGACCAGCACAAGGCCGACCCCGACGCCGGCCAGTCCGGGCAGCACGGCCAGCGCGATGTGCCCGGCCATCACAACGACGCCGCCGTAGAGCAGGGTGCGCTCCATGCCGAGCAACCGGTCGGCGATCCAGCCGCCGAGCACCGTGGACAGGTAGACCAGACCACCGTAGGCGCCAACCAGGCCGACCGCGGTGTCCTTGGCCAGACCCAGACCGCCGTCGGTCGCCGAATAGTACAGGTAGTACCCGAGGATGGTGACCATTCCGTAGAACGAAAAACGCTCCCACAACTCGACTCCGAAGAGGTTGACCAGCCCGATCGGGTGGCCGAACAGGGTCAGGGTCTCCACTGATTTTTGCGATGTTGCCGCTTCAACCATCCCCGAACCATCGCACGCGGTCCATCGATTCCGCAGGCATCTGACACTGAACGTATTGAACGTTTGTCCCTTCCGCGGCCGGGCATCCTGGAGGCAGCAGGCAAACCCACCGCGATCGCGCCCGGAAAGCGTTGCGCTTATGGCCCACGTCGAAATCATGGTGCAGGCATCGGCGGAGGACACCTTCGCCGTCCTTGCCGACGGCTGGTCGTTCGCGTCCTGGGTGGTGGGCGCCACCCACATTCGTGACGTCGACCCGAGCTGGCCCGCGGAGGGCACCCAGCTGCACTACCGCGTCGGCGTGTGGCCATTCACTATGGACGACATCACGCAGGTCAGCGCGGTCGATGCGCCGCGACTGCTGGAATTGGAGGCCAGGCTTCGGCCGTTCGGCTCGGCGTGGATCCGGTTGGAACTGACCGAGACGGCACCCGGCCGGACCCGAATCCGTATGTACGAGCACACCAAGCGCGGCCCGGGCACGTGGGTGCCCGACGTTCTCCAGGAACTGCTGCTGATGCCACGCAACCGGGAATCCCTGTCCAGGCTCGCCGATATCGTGGTCGGCAGATCACACGACGCAGCCGACGGCGGCCAGGACATCTCCCACATCTGAGCGCCGCAACCGCTGTTCGGAGGCGGCTCAGGCGATGGACAGCGCGATGCCGTCGAGAATGTCGTGCTCGCTGACGACCAGCTCGGAAATTCCGGCGCGACGGGACAATTCCTCCGCGAGCACCTCGGTGATGACCGCACCGCCGCCGATCACGTCGACCCGGCCCGGGTGCATCGGGCCGAGGTCGGCGCGCTGGTCGTGGTTCATGGCGACCAGCCGGTCGCAGACGGCGTGGACCTGGTCCAGTGTCAGCCGCGTGAGATGAACCTTCTCCGCGTCGTATTCGGGGAGGTCGAGCGCGACCGCGGCGAGGGTGGTCATCGTGCCCGCCACACCGACCCAAGTATGTGCCCCCTCCACGGGAACATGCGCGAACGCTTCCGCCAGCCGCTCGGAGGCGAATGCGCGAGCCGCGGCGATCTGCTCAGCCGTCGGCGGGTTGCCGGTGAGGCAGCGCTCGGTGATCCGGACACAGCCGATGTCGGCGGAATAGGCGGCCTGCACACCCGCGCCGTCGCCGAAGACCAGCTCGGTCGAGCCGCCGCCCAGGTCTACGACCACGAAAGGTGCTGCCTCGCTCGACAATTCGCCGACCGCGCCGGCAAACGACAGCCGCGCCTCTTCGTCACCGGTGATCACCTCGGCTTCGGCGCCCTGCACAACTGTGGCGAGTTCGGCACGCGCCATGGCGAAGAAATCTTCGCGGTTGGCGGCGTCCCGGGTCGCGGAGGTAGCGACCATCCTTACCCTGCTGGCACCTGCCGCGCGCATCTGCGCCGCGTAGTCGGCCAAGGCGACGCGGGTGCGTTCGATCGCCTCCGGCGCGAGCGAGCCGGTCGCGTCGACACCCTGGCCGAGGCGGACGATCCTCATCTCGCGGTGCACGTCGGCCAAGCGGCCGTCGCCGAGCACGTCGGCGATCAGCAGTCGGATGGAGTTCGTGCCACAGTCGACGGCGGCTACCCGGTTACTCATGACCGCACTTCCTTGTCTCGTGGGCCGCTCGGCTCGTACTTCGGCCAGTCTGCCGGAATCGCGGTGCCGCGCAAGCCATGGTCGGCGGCCAGCGCCACCGCCTCGTCGCCGAGCGGATTCACTCCCGGCCCCTTGGCCAGCGAGTGCGCGATCAGGACATGCAGGCACTTGACCCGCTCCGGCATCCCGCCACCGGTGAAATCGGTGCCGAGCGAGTCGATCGCGTCGCGCTCGGCCAAATAGCTCTCGTGCGCGGCCCGATAGCCGGCGGCCAATTCCGGGTCGGCGCCGAGCCGTTCGGTCATCTCGCGCATCACACCGGCGGATTCCTGTCTGCTCGCCTCCGCGGTGAGCCGGGGATCGGTCAGATAGTAGAGGGTCGGGAAAGGGGTACCGTCCGGCAGCCGAGGCGCGGTCTGCACCACGGCCGGGATCCCGTCCGGCGTGCGGTAAGCGATGGCAAGCACACCGCGCGGTGCACGGCCCAGCTGCTCGGCGATGATCACGAGATCCTGGTCGTTCGGTGCGGTCATCTGGGTCCTTCCCGTCCTGGCGGCGCGGCCGCTGGCGTCGGCTGTGGCTCGGAGATGCTGCGCCACAGCTGGGTGTACCAGGGATCGGGCTCCCTGAACTTGGTGGGCGCCGCGGGCGGCGCGGGTGCCTCGATGCCGGGGACCTGCACGATGTACGGCGTCTCGCCGGGCAGCACCAGACGAAGCCGGTCCCGCGCCTCCGAGCGGATATAGGCGGGATCCTGTTGCTCTGCACGGCGATCGCGCAACCGGGCGAGATCGGCTTCCAGCTCGTCGCGCTGCTGCGCCAGCTGGGTCGCCTCGGCACGCTGGGTGAAGTAGGTGCGCATCGGCACGGCGAGGGTCAGGGCGAGCGCGCACACCACGATCGCGAGGATCACGGCCTTGCCCGTGGACAGACCGAGGATGGTGTGGTCGTGCTTGTCTGCCGCGGAACCACGTTCGCTCTTGCGCGCCCCCGGCTTCTTCTCCGCGGACTCGGCCCGCCTTCGGCTGCGCTTGGCCGCGGCGTCGGCCGGGCGCGATCTGGCGGCATGCGACGTGCGGCGGTCTCCGCGTCCGGCTGGACTGGTACCACGCGCACGTCGCTCCGTCATGTCACGCCTCTGTCTATTCCGCAGCGCTCACGGGGCCCTCCATGGCCATGCAAGCTACCGCTCGCACCGCTGTATCTGATCTGCGGCGCTCACGGGGCCCTCCATGGCCACGCAAGCTACCGCCTCCGGGCCCGTCGCTCGCACCGCAGGGGTCAGCCCTCGAACGCGAATCGGGGGAACGCGACATCGCCCGCGTAGCGCGCCGAATCCCCGAGTGCGTCTTCGATGCGCAGCAGCTGGTTGTACTTGGCCACACGCTCGCTGCGCGCGGGAGCACCGGTCTTGATCTGACCGCTGCCGACCGCGACGGCGAGGTCGGCGATGGTGGTGTCCTCGGTCTCGCCGGATCGGTGCGACATCATCGTCTTGTAGCCGTTGCGGTGGGCCAGCTCGACGGCGTCCAAAGTCTCGGTGAGCGTGCCGATCTGGTTCACCTTGACCAGCAGCGCGTTGGCCGCGCCCTTGGCGATGCCCTCTTCCAGGCGCTCCGGGTTGGTGACGAACAGGTCGTCACCGACGAGCTGGATCTTGTCGCCGATCTCATCGGTCAGCGCCACCCAGCCGTCCCAGTCGTCCTCCGACAGCGGGTCCTCGATGGAGACCAGCGGGTAGCCGGTGAGCAGCTCCGCGTAGAACCGCGCCATCTCCTCGGCCGAACGCAGGCTGCCCTCGAACTTGTAGCCGCTGCCCGCCGTGTAGAACTCGGTGGCCGCGACGTCGAGCGCGAGCGCCACGTCGCTGCCCAGCTTCAGGCCGGTCTTCGCGATGGCCGAGCTGATCAGATCCAGCGCCTCCCGGGTGCCCGCCACGTCGGGGGCGAAGCCGCCCTCGTCGCCGAGGCCGGTGGCCAGGCCCTTGGACTTCAGCACCGACTTGAGCGCGTGGTAAACCTCGGTACCCCAGCGCAGCGACTCCTTGAAGGTCGGCGCACCGATCGGGGCGACCATGAACTCCTGGACGTCGACGCCGGTGTCGGCGTGCGCGCCGCCGTTGAGGATGTTCATCATCGGTACCGGCAGCACGTGGGCGTTCGGGCCACCGAGGTAACGGAACAGCTCGAGGCCGGAGGACTCGGCGGCCGCGCGGGCCACCGCCAGCGAAACGCCCAGCAGGGCATTGGCGCCGAGGCGGGACTTGTCGGGCGTGCCGTCCAAGTCGAGCAGTACCTGGTCGACGGTGCGCTGCTCGACCGCGTCCAGACCGATAACGGCCGGAGCGACCTCGTCGAGCACACCCTCGACGGCCTTCCGCACACCCTTGCCGCCGTACCGCTCGTCACCGTCGCGCAGCTCGACGGCCTCGTGCTCGCCGGTGGATGCCCCGGACGGCACGGCAGCCCTGGTCAGGGTGCCGTCGTCGAGGGCGATCTCGACCTCGACGGTGGGGTTTCCGCGCGAATCAAGGATCTCGCGAGCTCCGACCTGTTCGATGATGGCCACGAAAACGACACTCCTTAGGCTGCGGACACGGTAGGTCTTACGGGATTGGCCGTGCGCTGCGAGCCTATCGTCCTCGCGGCCGGGTCGGTAACCGGCACTCCGGCGAGCGGCGGATCACGCTCTGCGCCCGACGCTGTAGACGGCCGCGCGATCGCGCACCGTGCGCAGGTAGCTGTGCGACTGGTTGTAGGTGAGCAACGCCTGCTGCCAGCCGTGCTCAGAGGTGAGATCGCCGCCGCTGGTGCACAAGTAGCGGGCCGCGGTGAGCGCCGCGTCGTCGATGCTCTGTGGGTCGGCGACCCCGTCGCCGTTGGCGTCGACGCCCCAGCGCTTCCAGGTTTCCGGAATGAACTGCAATGGACCGGCGGCCCGGTCGAAGACCGGATCGCCGTCGAGCGCACCCACGTCGGTGTCCTGGACCAGCGCGACGCCGGGCGAGCCGTCCAGCGCGACCCCGATGATCGGCGGGCGGACCGTGCCGTCGGCGCCCAACTCCGCCCCGCGATGGGCGCCGTGCTTGCTCTCCACGCTGGCGATGCCCGCGAGCGTCGTCCAGGCGATGCCGCAGTCGGGACGTGCCCTGGCCAGCACCGCCGCCGCGTAGCCGTATGCCTCCAGCGCGACGGCCGGAATGCCGAGCCGATCCGCCTGATCGTCGGCCCATCCGCGCAGCTGGACGGCAGTGCGCCCGGGCGCGTCCAGATCGATGACGGGCACCGGGGTGCCAGGGCCGGGCGGAATGCCCTCCGGGATCGGGGTACGGTCGCGATCGATCCCACAACCGGTGAGCACGAGGATCACCATGGCGGCGGCCGTGGCGCCGGTCTTCTTCAGGAACACCTCTTCCATCATCCAGACAGTGCGGGTGATCGTGGTTTCCGGGCGGCCGAGACCACTGGTTGCGACCGCCGTGGCGGCGATGTTCGACGGCGACCGCGTTGTCGACGGCGCTGTCCGAATATCCCACTTCCGCGTGGCGGGGCTCAGCCGAGCAACTCGCGGGTGGCGGTGTGGATCGGTGCGGCGAGAACGGTTCCGGCCTTGCCCGACTCGACGATGCGACCATGGTCCAGGACGAGGAGCCGGGAGCAGCGCTCGGCGACCAGGGCCATGTCGTGGGTGATAACCAGCAGGGCAGTGTCGCTTTCGGCGCGGATGCGGTCGAGCAGGGCCATGATCGAGGTGGCGGTGGCGTGGTCGAGGGCGGAGGTGATCTCGTCGCACAGCAGCACCGCGGGTTCGGCGGCGAGGGCCCTGGCCACCGCGATCCGTTGGCGTTGTCCACCGGAGAGTTCGTGTGGGTAGCGGGCGCTTAGGTCCGCGGAGAGTTCCACCGAGGCCAGGAGTTCGGTGATACGCCGGGGCAGTTGGTGTTTCGGGACGCGTCCGATGCGGCGCAGTGGACGGCCGAGGGTTTGCGCCACCGTCCGGCGCGGGTTGAGAGCCGACCTCGGATTCTGGGTGACCAGCTGAATACCGCCTGCGCCATAGGGGATTCGTCGTCCCCGTCCCACCGAAATCGGCGCGTCTCGCAGGTAGAGATATCCGGTCGCGCAGCGGTGCAGACCCGCGACAACGCGGGCCAAGGTGGTCTTGCCCGCGCCGGACGCGCCGACCACCGCAAGGGCCGCACCCCCGAACAGCTCGAAGTCGATGTCGGCGAGCACCTGATGACCATCGACCGACGCGCTGATTCCCCGTGCACGCAAGACGAATTCGTCCCGGGCGGGTCCGTCCTCCAGCACGGCGTCGGACGAGTCGCGGTGACCGTTCCACGCGGGCTCAGCGGCCCGTTCTCGGTCGAATTCGATCGAACCAGGTTCCACCGGGTACGCCACATCAGCCCGCATTCGACCGCCGCTCACCACCGACTGCACGTCGGCGCCGATCCGCCCATGATCGCCCGTTTCCGAATCGGCGTCGAGTAATACTGCCGCCTCGGAAGCGCGCTCGGGCGGCGCGATGGTCGGTGAACCAGGTGCGAATTCGTCGGAGTCACCCGAGGCCATGGTCGGCATGCCGATTTCGGTTCGCAGCTTCGCCGCCCGGCCCTCGGCGGACAGGTCGTTCGAGGGTGCTTGTGCCAGTGGCGGCCAGGTAGCAGGGGCCGTCGGTAGGTCGGCGACGGCGCCGAGTTCGACGACCTGGTCGGCGATCGAGTGCACGAGGGTGGTGTCGTGGCCGGACAGCAGGATCGCCGCCGAACGTCGTCGCGCGATGTCGACCAGCTGTCCCGCGATGTCGGTACGCAGCGCGCCGTGTAGCCCGGCGAGTGGTTCATCCAGCACCAATACACCGGTGTCGCGGATCAGCGCCCTGGCGAGGGCGACTCGACGCTGCTGTCCCCCGGAGAGCTCGCCAGGGCGGCGGCGCAGGTATTCCGGCGAAAGGCCGACCAGCGCCAGCGTGTCGACCAGGGTGGCCGTGGCGGCGTCCGGCGCGACCTCGCGCAGGAGGACGCGCACCCGCAGCAGCGGGTTCAGCGCGGACCCGGGGTCCTGCCCGACATAGGCGATGTGTCGACGCCGGAACCGCTGTAGTGCCTCGCGATTCAGTGCGAACACGTCGTTTCCGGCGACCGATACCGACCCCGTAGCCCGGGATGTGGCGGACGGCAGCCGGCCGAGCAGTGCGCGCATCAGCGTGGTCTTGCCCGACCCGGACGGCCCGGTGAGCGCGGTGATCGTGCCCGCAGGTATCCGGAAGGTCGCTGGGCCGGCCAACTCCTCCCCGTTCGAACCAAGCACCGTCAGCCCGTCGACCAGGACGAGATCACTCATTCTCCGCACCCCGCCGAGGCGGCCGACGACCGCCGGACCGGTATGAATCAACCCTTGACGCAACGGCGAGGACGAGGTTCATGACAATGTCGATGTCCGCTCCTCTCGCCCGAACGCGGACACCGCCAGGTTCACACTCACCGCGACGATCGCGATCACCAGACTCGGTGCCAGCACCGCCCAGGGGTTGAGCAGCAACCCGGAGGCGTTGTCGCGCACCATGACCGCCCAGTTGCTCGCCCCCAGCGTGGTGGGCAACTGCAGAAAGGACGCGGTGCTCACCAGGTAGACCGCCGCGACGAAACGCAGGCCGAGCTGGGTCGCCAGCACGGCACGCAGATTCGGAATCACTTCCCGGAAAACCAGATAGGGCAGCGACTCACCGCCGGCCTCCGCGCTTTCCACATACCCCGATGCCGCTACCCCGGCGGCCGCAGCCGCGAAAACCCGCCCACAGTAAGGGACCCCGAACAGCAGCGCCACGACGATCAGCCCATAGGCGCCCGCGTCCGGCCAGGAAGTCAGCACCAGCAGGATGCCGAGCACCGCGGGCAGCAGGATGATGAAGTCGGTGCCCAGTTCGATCACGGCCCCGATCCGCGGGCGCAGCGCGACGACCGCGCCGAGCACGCACGACAACCCGGTCACCAGCACCGCGATGACCGCCGACAGCAGCAGCAATCCCCAACCGCCGTACAGCAGCTGGCTGACCACATCCCTGCCGAGCCGATCGGTGCCGAGCCACGCGCCGTCGCCGGGATCGCCGAACGGAATACCCACTGGCTCCTCGGCCGGGCGCGGCGCCAGCGTCGGCCCGAGTACCGCGAGCACAATGACCAGCACGGCGGGCGCGATACTCACCATGCCGCGCCGTCGCTTCGGCAGACCGGCAATGTCGATCGAACGCAGACCGGTCATCGGCTTCCCCGCAATGACCAGGCCCGAATACCGTCGGCGATAGCGAGCATGCCCATGATGACCACACCGGACAGCGCGACCACCGCGGCGACCACCGCGGTGTCGCGGTCGCCGACCGAACCGGCCAGCACCGCCCCGAGGCCCGGGTAGTTGAAGATGGTCTCCACCACCAGGGAGCCACCGAGCAGCATCCCGACCGTGGTGGCGAAACTGGCGACGATCGTCGGCAGTGCGAACGGCAGGACATGCCGCGCGAGAACCGTGCGGGTCGAAAGCCCGTCCAGCACCACGCTTTCCACGTGCGGCGCCTGTGCCGCGTCGGCCAGCGCGGCGCGCACGACCCGGGTGTTCCAGCCGATCTGCGGCACCGCCAGCGCGAGCACCGGCAGCACCAGCATGTCGGGACGGGACGGGAACCCGGAACGGCCGGTGATGGTGACCGCGGGTAGCCAGCCGAGCGCCAGCGCGAACACCAGAATCAGCAAGGTCGCGACGACGAACTCGGGAACCGCCACCGCCATCGTCGTCACGGGTTGCAACAGCCGCGTCGAGGCGCTGCCCTGCCGCACCGCCCACCACGCGCCGAGCGCCAGCGACGCCAGCACGGTCACCGCGAGGGCCGTTCCGCCGAGCAGCAGCGTCGGCGGGAACTTGTCGACCAGCAATTCGTTGACCGAACGCCCCCGTGCGGTACGGCCGAAATCACCGGCCGCGACGCCGGATATCCAGTTCCAGAAGCGCACCGCCAGCGGTCGGTCCACACCGAGTTCGTGCTCCTTGGCCGCGATCTGTTCCGGCGTGGCCTCGCGACCGAGGACGGCGCGGGCGGTGTTGCCCGGCAGCATGTCCACGGCCACGAACACAGCCGCCAGCAGCGTCACCAGGAGGACGATGCGCCGGACTAGGAGTCGCGCGAAGGAGATCACTCCGCCAGCCAGGTCCGTTCCAGCTGGACCCTGGCGAACCCGCCGAGCGTGGGCAGGTCACGCACCCGGGTGGTGGCGATGTCGATGCCGTCGGCCATCCCCCACACCAGGTACCCGCCGCGGTCGTATTGGATGCGCTGCACGTCATGACTGGCCGCCACGTACTCCGAGTCTGTGTGCGCGCCAAGCGCTTTGACCGTCGCGGCATCGAATGCGGCGTCTTTGAAATCGGTTTCGTTGCGGTTGGATCCGTTGGCCATCAGCTTGCTCGCGAAGAACAACATGGAGTCGTTGGTGCCCCAGGAGACCGTGTAGAGCGGGGCTTTCAGCCAGGTCTGGTCGTAGAAGGTGTTGGGCTCCTGGGGGACGACACCGAGCCGCACGCCGATCTCGGCGAGTTGGGTGGCGATGACCTTCGCCGATTCGACCTCGCCGGGCGCTTCAGCCTTGGTGAGCAGCGGATAGCTGCGTCCAGTGTCGAAATTCGCGTCGCGTAGCAGGGCTTTCGCGCGATCGACATCCTGGGTGCGCTGGGCGATCGAGGTGTCGTAATCCGGGTCGCCGGTGCCCAGAATGTCGTTGGCGACCTTGCCGTACCCGGAATGCACCTGGGTGACCAGGGCCTTGCGGTCGACGCCGAGCCGCAGCGCGGTACGAACCCGCACATCGGCGAAGGGCCCGTCAGAAGTGCGCATGGCTACCCCGACCATGGTGTCGTTCGCGCGACGCACCACCGCCAGATCGCCGCGCCCCTCCGCGGCGCGGCCCGCGATGGCGCCGACATTGGAGGCGAGGTCGATCTGTCCGCCGAGCACGGCGTTGCCCAGCGCGGTCACGCTTTCGAACATGGTGACCTCGATCGCGTCCAGCAGCGGTGGTGTGCCGTGCCACTGGTCGTTGCGCACCAGCCGCGCGTTGCCGCCCTGATAGGACTCCAGGCGGAACGGTCCGGTGCCGACGGCCGTCGTGAAGTCCGCGGTGTCCTTCTTGACGGTGAAGGTCATCAGTCGGACCAGTAGCGGAAGCTGGGTGTTCGGCTCGGGCACCGCGAGCACCACCCGATCCGGCCCGTCGGTGGTGATACCCTCCACAGCCACCGGCATTTTCGATGCCCCGCCGACCGTCCGCAGTCGGCGCAGCGACCACGCCACGTCCTCCGAGGTGACCGGCGTCCCGTCGTGGAAGGTCGCGCCGTCGGCCAGGGTGAAGCTCCAGCGGCGCCGATCGGCGTCCGGCTCCCACCGGGTGGCGAGGCGCGGTGCGACATTCGGGTCGGCTCCCGGCACGGTCAAGGCGTCGTAGACCAGCGAGGTGATCAGGAAGTCGCTGTCGTTGCTGAGGTTGGCGTGCGGATCACGTTCGATGCGCGCCGAGGTGCCGAGCGCACCGACCCGCAGCGTGCCGCCGCGCCGGGCCGGTCCGGACGCCTCCGCGCCGTCGGAACACGCCGCGACCAGTAGTACCGCTCCGACCCCGAGACTCGACTGCAAAAGTTGCCGTCGATTCAAACCCATTGCGTTGCCCTCTTTCTGGACGAATTCCGTACCCTACCGGCATAATTTTCGGGTACGGATCAGGACAGGCTAGCCTAATGAGGCGGAAGACTCGCCGATACCGCCATGAAACGGCAGCGACAGGGCAGACCCGCCCGCAAAGCCACAAAACAGCTCCACCGAGACCATCGGCGGCCTAACCTCGGTCGCATCGCAGTTATGCAATTCGGCTATATTTACGGGCGCGCTTAGGTAAGCCTTGCTTGGCTCTGCGAGAACAGCTAACTTCGCAGATCGAATCGTCACCCTGCTTTTCGAACCTATGCGAAGAAGGGAATCCCCGGTGAAAAGCGTTCTCTCCGAACGTAAGACGCTTCACCCACAAGATATCGAACGACGCGAGCTCCCCGCGGCCGCAGGCCAGGCGGTGCGCGAACTCGCCAGAGAAATATCCACCACACTCGACGAGACCGACGCCGCGCGAACGCTCACCCATCCGGCGCTGATCGAGCAGATCGATGCCAGGGTCGCGGAGCTGCCCCCCGAGGTGCGCCATGCCGTGCGCCCGCCCGCCACCGCGCACGGCGCGACCATCGTCAGCTGCCTTCCCTTGACCGACAAGGAATTCGGCCCTACCCCGCCGAGCTGGCGCGAGGCCGCGCGATGGAGCGGCGAGTCGGTGACTCGCGCGAACTCGTTCCAGTTCGACCTCGTCATGCTGCTGCTCGCACGCAGCGCGGGTGAGCCGTTCGGCTGGCGAGGCCAGCAGGACGGACGGCTGGTCAACAACATCGTCCCGGCGGCGGGGCACGAGCACGAGCAGTCCGGCGCCAGCAGCAAGACGCTGCTGAGCCCGCACACCGAGGACGCGTTCCATCCGGAGCGGGCGCACCTGCTGATGCTCGGCTGTCTGCGCAACCCGGATCTGGTCGGTACCACGGTGTCGTCGGTGCGCCGGGTCGAGCTCTCCGCCGAACAGCGCGGGCTGCTGAGCACACCCATCCTGCCGATCCTGCCCGACGTCTCGTACGGTGACGGGCACGAAAAGTATTCGGCCACACCGCTACCCACCCTCTGGAGTGCGGCGGGCCCGGACGAGCAGACCCTCCGCTACGACCCGGCATACACCCCGCTCGACGACGCCGCGCCCGAGTTCCGTTCGGCCTACGCACGACTCACCGCGGAGCTGGAGCGCGTCTGCGTGACCGCCGCGCTCGCCCCCGGCGAGGTGCTGCTGGTGGACAACGACGTTGCCGTGCACGGACGCGTGCCGTTCACCGCACGCTACGACGGCACCGATCGGTGGCTGAAGCGGGTGAACATCCGTCTCCCGGAACGACAGCGCCGGGCCGCGGAAGCCGACGAGAATGGTTACGGGCAACGGATCGTCGCCCCGTTCCGAGCGGCAGGCACCCTGCCGCTCGAGCGTGGCACTCATGAGTGGGATGCAGTACCGAATGATCGAGGAACCCTTGAGCACTCGTGACCGAAGCACACCCCTGCGGGTGTTGAGCCGCAGCGACCTGGCCGACGTGCCCATCACGCCCGCCGATGTCGTGCGCGCCGTAGAAGAGGCGTATCTGGCGTTCGCCGCGGGTGATTCGGACAATCCGCGCAAGCTCAGCGTCGCGAACCCAGACGGCTGGTCGGTCGCTTACGCCATGCTCGGCCGGGACGGCCGTAGGCGGGTGGTGGCGATGAAGACCTCCTACAAGTTCGACCCCGGCCACGACCGCAGCACCAAGCGGTACTACACGACCATCACGCTCTACGACGACACCACCGGTGCGCCGATCGCGATGATGGACTGCGCCAGGGTCGGCGCGCTGCGAACGCCCGCGGTGTCGGCGCTGCTGGTGCGCGAGACCGCGCGCCGCGGAGCCGAGAGCGTGCTGCTGATCGGCACCGGAACGCAGGGCCGCAACGCCCTTCCGCACCTGCTCGCCGCGAATCCGCAGCTGCGCAAACTGATGCTGTACGGAACGCACCCGGAGGGACTGGAAGCCGTTGGCCGCCAGCTCGCCGAGCATTACCCGCACGCCTTGCTCGAGACGGTGCAGGATCCGCGCGCCGCGGCGGCGACCGCCGACGTCGTGCTGGCCACCGCGGGCCCAGGTACCGAGGTCGCGCTCGAATCCGATGATCTCGCACCGGGTTCGGTGGCGGTGCTGGTCGGCTACGGACTCGCGCCCTCGACACTGGTCCACGCCGATCGTGTGATCGCGACCAGCGCCGAGCAGATGGCACTGACCGGCACCGACATGGTGGGTCCGGACGGGACGCTGCGCTCAGTGGACGCGGAGCTGCCGCGGATCCTGAGCAGGCGCGCGGTCGCGCGGCGCACGGACGACGAGCGCATCTTCGTCTACAACAGCGGGCTGGTGCTCACCGACATCGCCGTAGCCCATGCCCTGGCGGAGCGGGCCATCGCGGAGGGCCGTGGCACGGAGGTGCCCCTGTGGGATTGAAGGCGGGCCTCGGCAGCGAGACACCCGCGGCCTGCGACCCGGTGGTCTGCGCAGAGGAGGCGGCGCGCGGCGGTACGAACAACGCAGGCAGCGCCGCGCACGACACGATCAGCGCGGCGCCGATGCCCGCGCATCTCGATCCGTGGGAGCGCCGCCTGCTCGACGACCCGAACCTGCTCGGCGACATCGCCTTCACGATCGGTGGGCCGTTCCACGTCATGTACCCGCCGCGTGTGGCGCACAACATCCAGGAATTCCGCGCCGCCTTCGAGCAGGCCGGGGTGCACGGCTTCGTCTACTACGGCAAGAAGGCGAACAAGGCCGCCTGCGTCACCCGAGCCTGCGCGGAAAACGGTGCGGGTGTGGACGTCTCCAGTGTCGGCGAGCTGACGGCGGCGCTCGCCCATGGCGTCCGCGGCGACGAACTGATGGTGACCGGTCCGGCCAAGTGCGACGAATTGCTCTGGCTGGCCACCCGGCACGGCGCGCTGATCGCCGTGGACGATCTCGGGGAACTCGACCGGCTCACCGCGCTGGGTTCTCCCGCCGCGCCAACGCGCGTGCTCCTCCGGGTGCTACCTGCCGCCTCGGCGAGCCGGTTCGGCATGACCTCCGACGAGATCGACAGCGCACTCGCGCTGCTCGGCGAGAACGAGTCGATCCGTCTGGAGGGCTTCAGCTTCCACCTATCGGGGTATGACGCGGTGGCGCGGGCCGAACTGGCGGGCGAGCTGATCGCCCGGTGTCTGCACGCACGCACGCACGGGCATCCGGCCACGACCGTGTCGATCGGCGGCGGGTTCGGTGTCGACTATGTTCCGGCCGACGCGGCCGCTGAGTTCACCGAGCGGGTCGGCAGGCAGTGGTTCCACTCGGGCAAGTCGTTCGATTCGTACTATCCGTACCACTTTCCCACTCCCGGACCGGCCATGCTGGCCCAGATCCTGCACCACGACGATCTCGCCGGTCGGCTACGCGACAACGCCATCCGGCTCGCGATCGAGCCCGGACGCGCCCTGCTCGCACACGCCGGCTGCACCGTCTTCCGTGTGCAGGGCAGCAAGACCAGACACGCGCACGGGCAGCCGTACCGGCTGCTCACGGTCGACGGCAGCAGTCTGAGCCTCTCGGAGCAGTGGTTCGAGAGCGAATACCTGCCCGATCCGATGCTGTGGCCGACGCGACCCGGCACGCCGACGCCGACACCGACACCGACACCGACACCGACACCGACACCGACCAGCGTCGGGGCGGCCACCTGCCTGGATTCCGACATGCTCAGCTGGCGTCGCGTGCCGCTGCCACGTGCCGCGGCGATCGGCGATCTGCTGATCTACCCGAACACCGCCGGCTACCAGATGGATTCCAACGAGTCCGCCTTTCACCAACTGCCGATCCCACCCAAGGTGGTGCTGCACGACGCGTCCGGCGATCACTTCCGCTGGACCCGCGACGGCAGCTAGTCCCATGACCGACACGAACGAGGAGTTCTACCCATGCCGCTCGTCACGCGTGTGACGGATCTGATCGGCCGCACGCCACTGTTCGAGCTCGCGGCCACCTCGACCGGTACCCGGCTACTGCTCAAGCTGGAGCAGTTCAACCCGACCGGCGCGGCCAAGATCAGGATGGCGCGCGAAATGGTGCTCGATGCCGAGCGCCGCGGTTTGCTGGCCAGTGGCGGGCATATCATCGAATCCACATCCGGGAACACCGGGCTCGGCCTGGCTGTGGTGGCTGCCGAACGTGGGTATCGCTTCACCGCGGTGGTCGACCACCACGCATGTAAGGACAAACTGCGCGCGATGCGAGCAATGGGCGCGGAACTGGTGTTCGTCGCCGATGCGGACGACGACACCCTGGCCACTTCGGCGCGGGAGGATCTGGCCGAGGCGATGGCGGCCGAGCGGGACGATGCGTATTTCACCGAGCAGCACAACAACGACGCCAACGCGGTGGGCTACTACGCGGTGGCCGAGGAATTGCTGGAGGACGTCGAGCGGGTCGATATCCTGCTGTCGGCGGTGGGCACCGGCGGTTCCCTGTTCGGCACCGCGACCCGGCTGCGCCAGCTCGGCTGCACGCCCCATGTGATCGGTGTCGAGCCGATCGGTTCGATCGCGTTCGGTGGACCCGGCGGGCCGTACTGGCAGTCCGGCACCGGCACGCCGCCGGGCGCCACCATCGGTACCGCCGTGGACTACGCGCTGCTCGACGAGGGTGTGAAGGTCTCCGACGTGGCGGCATTCGCGACCGCGCGCGCGGTGGCGAACAAGCTCGGCCTGATGATCGGCGGGTCTGCGGGGGGTTCGGTGCATGCCGCGCTCGCCAGGCTCGAGAAGTTCCCGCCCGGTTCCACCGTGGTCACTATCGTCTGCGACGGCGGGGAGAAGTATCTGGACACCGTCTTCGACGACGACTGGATGAGCGCCCGCGACCTGCTCGACGCCGACGCCGAACACGAAGTGCTGGACATGCTGGAGCGCTACACCCCCACCACCCGACGTGGCGGGCTCGTGGAGGCTCGATGAGACATAATCGCGCAGCGCTCATCGAGCCGACGGGGTGCGGGAACCCCCGCAGAACACAGGGCTCGATGAGACATAATCGCGCAGCGCTCATCGAGCCGACGGGGTGCGGGAACCCCCGCAGAACACAGGGTGCGATGAGTCACCATCGTGTGGCGCCCTCGGTCTGTGTGATCTCGCGCGCGCTGGTAATTCCTGTGACACCGGGCTCGACGATGAGCCCATCGCCCGCCGAGGAGAGCTGGTGAACCTGTCGAGCTTCCGCGCCGACGGACGGCAACTGACCGCGCTCGCGACCCCGATCGCCCTCACCCAGCTCGCGCAGATCGCGGTCTCTACGACCAACATCGCACTGATGGGCACGCTCGGCGTGCGGCAGGTGGCCGCGGGCGGTTTGGCGATCGTGCTGTTCAACCAGATCCGCACCATGTGCGTCGGGCTGATCACCGCGAGCGGCAACCAGATCGCCACCGCGGTGAGCGCCGCGGGAAAGCGCGGCGAGGCGCCGGATCGAGAGATCCGGGACCTGTTGCGGTCGAGCTTCCTGATCGCCACGCTCGCCGGAATCGCCGGTGGAGTGGTGCTGATCGGGCTCGGCTGGGCGCTGCGCCTGCTCGGGCAGGACCCCGGCGTACTCGCCGACGCGCGACCGCTGATGACGGCGCTCGCGCCGGGTCTGTTGCCCTGCCTGTGGTTCCAGGTGTTGCGCCAATACACCGTCGGCATGCAGCGCCCGCAGGCACTGCTGCTGGTGACGCTCGGGTCGGTCGTGTTGAATCTGCTGCTCGCGCTCGGCTTCATCCACGGCAAGGCCGGGCTGCCCGCGCTGGGACTCACCGGCATCGGTGTCTCGACCTCGCTGGTCTTCCTGATCACCTTCGGTGTGTTCTGGGCGATGGTGTGGCGCGACGACCAACTCGGCCGCACCCTCCCGATACGTCCGCTGCCGGTGCGACCGGCCACGGTCCGCGCCGAACTGAAGCTGGGCGCGCCGATCGCGCTCACCTACGGCTCCGAGGCGGGGATGTTCTCGGCGCTGGCCCTCGTGATGGGCAGCATCGGACCTGCCGCGCTGGCCGCGCACAACGTCGTGTACCAGATCATCTACATCGTCTTCCAGGTCGCGATCGGCCTCTCGCACGGTGCGTCGATCCTGGTCAGCCACGCCGTCGCCCGCGACGAATTCGGGCAAGCCCGCGCACTTGCCCGGCTCGCGCTGCGGCATACAGCGGTGGTCGCGGCCGTGACCGGCGCTGTGTATGTGATCGCCCCGGATCTGGTGCTGCGCCCCTTCCTGGATTCGTCCGACACCGACACCATCCGAATCGCGCATACCCTGCTGCTGATCGGGATCGTGCTGCAGTTTTTCGACGCCGCCCAGAACATCGGCACCGGTCTGCTGCGTGGGCTCAAAGCGACCAACGCGGGCTTCCGGCTCTCGCTGATCGGCTACTGGGGTGTCGGTCTGCCTGTCGCCCTGCTGCTCGCCTTCCCGGTCGGTCTCGGCGCCGCGGGCGTGTGGTGGGGGCTCACCGCGGGCCTGGCCACCACTGCGATCCTGATGCTCCGCCGCTACTTCGCGCTGCTCGACAGCAAGGAGCGCGACCGGCCGCGCCTGCTCCCGGAAACCCTCGCCGCCCCGAGCTGATCGGGTACCTGCCGCGGCATCTGCGGTCGTGGCACAGGCGCCCGCCCGGCTGCTCGTCGCCGGCATGGGCGACGCGCTTGCCACCTGGTTCGAGGCACGCACGTGCAGCGTGGCGCAGGTGCGCAATATGCGTGGCGGCGCGACGACGCGCGGCGCAGGCGCACTCGCCGAACTCTGCTACCACACGCTGCTCGCCGACGGGCCGCAGGCGCTGACCGCGGTACGCAACCACACCGTCACTCCGGCGCTGGAACGCATCGTCGAGGCCAACACACTGCTGTCGGGACTCGGGTTCGAATCGTCGGGTCTGGCCGCCGCGCATGCCGTGCACAACGGCCTCACCGCCGCCGCGTGCACGCGCACACGCCTGCACGGCGAGAAGGTCGCCTTCGGCGTCCTCACCCAGCTGGTGCTGGAAGGGGCGCCCGCGGCCGAGTTCGACACGGTGCTCGATTTCTGCGCCGAGGTCGGACTGCCGACCACCTTTGCCGCGCTCGGCTTGGACGATCCCGACCAGGAAACGGTCACCACGATCGCAGCCCGCGCGACCGCCCCTGGTGAAACGATCCACAACGAGCCGTTCACCGTGGACGTTCCGATGGTGGTCGACGCGCTGCGCACCGCCGACGCGCTCGGCAGGCGGTGACGCCGCCCGTTCGTTCAGAGGCTGATTTCGCACTGTTCGACACCGAACTCTCACCGTCCCGCAAGCTTGTCGTCACCAGGCAGCGGGAATCCTGTCCATAGTCCTCGCTATCCTGGCGACGGAATCGAAGCCAATGGCGGGCAAACCGCCGGGAGGGACGTCGGCCCGGTGCCCATCACCAGAGTCGCGGAGCACCCGCGACCGGATCACGTGTTGTTCCACTTCAGTGACACTCATCTCCTCGCCGGTGACGACGCGCTGTACGGCGATGTCGATGCCGACCTGCGGTTACGGCAATTGCTGGAGCAGGCCGCGTCCAGCCGGATCCGACCGACCGCGATCGTGTTCACCGGCGACCTCACCGACCAGGGTGAGCCCGCCGCATACGACAAGCTCAAAGCGATCGTCGAACCATTCGCTAGAAGTTTGCGAACGCCGATCGTGTGGGTCACCGGCAACCACGACGACCGCGCCGCGCTGCGCACCCAGCTGCTCGGTGAGCATGCCTCGACATCCCCGCTGGATCGCGTCCACCTGATCGACGGCCTGCGCGTCATCGCCTTGGACACCTCGGTCCCCGGACACCACTACGGCGAGATCACCGACGACCAGCTGGCCTGGCTGCGCTCGGTGCTGGCCGGGCCCGCCCCGTTCGGCACCATCCTGGCCATGCACCACCCGCCCGTCCCCTGTGTGCTCGATCTCGCCGTCACCGTCGAGCTGCGCGACCAGCGCAGGCTGGCCGACGTGCTCGACGGCAGCGACGTGCGCGCCATCCTCGCGGGCCACCTGCACTACTCCACCAGCGCCACCTTCGCGGGCATCCCGGTCTCGGTGGCGTCGGCGACCTGCTACAGCCAGGACCTCGGCGTCGCGCAGGGCGGCACGCGTGGCCGGGACGGCGCACAGGCCTTCAACTACGTGCACGTCTACCCGGACACCGTGGTGCACTCCGTGGTCCCCATCGACCGTGGTCCTACGGTCGGCACCCCCGCGACGCCGGAGGAAGCGAACCGGAAACTGGTGGAGGAGGGCATCGTGATACCGCCCGCCGCGGGCATCCCGCAGGTTATGCGGCGCCGGGCGTCGACTCCGGAATCGGATGACGAGGCGGTGCGGTGAGCCGCTCCCACGGCGCGGTGTCCGGGTAGTACTCGGCGAGGAACTCCGACACCGCCTGGACCCGCTCCGCCTCCGCGATCTCGGGAAAGCTGCCGTCGTTCAGGCAGAAGAAGTCGACCTCCCGGCGGCGCGCCAACCCCGCCAACAGGGCAAGGCCCCGGTAGCTCGTCGTGTCGACGTAGCGGACCTTCGCCGCCTCCTGTGGCACCGCGCGACCAGTCAGCAGCGCGTAGTAGTGGTACAGGGAATTGGTTACCGAAATGTCGGTCGCCGAGCGGAATCGGCTCGCGCTGGTTCGCGCGAAATCGGCCGCGAATTCCCCTTCCATCTCCAGCAGTACGCTGCGGCACAGTGGAACCGGCGTATGTTCCAGATGCCGGGTGATGACATGCCCGAAATGTTCTGCGAGCAGTCTGCGATTCACCCGTGCGGCGTTCTCGAATCCGCTGCGCCGCTCGTCGTTCGGTCCAGGGCCGATCCTGGTGTCCGCCTCGATGAATCGGCTCACCCCGGCCGGAGTGAAGAACATGAACGGACGAACCGGGCGCGCGAAGAACATGTCGTCGTTGGCGTACAGGAAGTGCTCGCTGAGTCCTTCGATGTGCTGCAACTGGCATTCCACCGCGTGCGAATTGAAGGTAGGCAAGACCGCGGTGTCACGGAAATGGTCGACCGCGCGCACCACTGTCACCTTCGGATGCGCGGTCAGCCAATCCGGCGCCGTGGAATCGGTCGCGATGAAGATCCGCCGGATCCACGGCGCGTTCTTGTGCACCGACCGCAGCGCGTACTTCAGCTCGTCGATCTGCCGGATCCTGGCGTCCGCGTCGTCACCTTCCCCCACCACGACCTGGGCGAGCATTCCGGCTCGACGGGCGCGGAACTCGGGATCAGAGCCGTCCACCCAGGAGAACACCAGGTCGATGTCGAAGTCGACGTCGGTCGGCTGGGGCGCGAACATATCCACCAAGGTCGGCCAGGCGCGGTCGAACAACCGCACCTGTGTGACCTGGACGTCGGCGAGGTCGAAGACGGGGCGCGTCAACGCGTTCGGGCGCGGACAGGTCACCGTGTCACCGTGGTATTCCCACAGTTCCAGATCGACGTGGTGGGCCGGGTCGAGGTCGCGACCGAGCCGGAAGACGTTGTGCCCCAGTTCCATACACGAGAATCCCGCGGACATCGCCGCCGCCGCCACCCGGCGCACCATGAGATGGTGCGCCGCGTCGGCCGCGAGCACAAACCGGTCTCGACTGTCGCGCACGAGCAGGAACGGCACCTCCGCCGCCGCCAATTCCGCGCGCAGATAGCCGAGATCCTCGATCATCGCGGTCGATGCGGCGAGATTGGCCGCCGTCGGCCGCGCCACCATTTCTACCGCCCCCGAATTCACTGCTCCCTTGTCCATCATGGCTGTCTCCACATCTGTCCATACACCGGTTTTCGTTCTTATCCGGGTCCGCGCCGAGGTCGGGCGGCGCCTGGAGTCGATGCCGCGACATCGACTCGAGGTGGCCGCGCTCGGCGCGACATTCAGAAGTGGGGAAGGGTGCCGAAGCGCAGGAACGAATTGCTCACCTGATATCCAGACGACTGGTAAACCATTTCGTTTTCACCTCACTCACGGCCGGACGCCGAAGCGTCATAGATGGAAGCGCTGCACTCGTGCGCGGCGACGCCGACGAGGGCGCGAGCCGCAGCACGCCGAGCCGGACGGTCATCGGCCGGCAGCAAAATAGTGGACGGCCCCGAGAAAAACGGGACCCGTTACGAATGATGCAACGCGGGCGGCATTACGTCAATCGGAACGCTCGGTTTCCACCTGCCCTTCCGCTGCCCCTCCGCTCCGACCGGCGAACCCCTGGCCGTGACACACCGGAGGCCGCGCAGTTAGGATAGCCTCACCATATAGGCCTGGAAGGGGTGGCGCTGGTGCGCGTCGTCGTTTTGTTCGGAACCGAGATGGGGACCGCGGAGACCGCCGCGGACAGCATCGCCGACGAGCTCTCGTCGGCGCACGAGGTCTCGGTCTGCGACATGACCGACTTCGACGTCGACGACCTCGACGTGCACGACTTCTACATCGTGGTCTGCTCGACCTACGGCGACGGCGATCTGCCGACCGGCGCCGAACCGTTCTCCGACGCGCTCGACCGGCGCCCACCGCAGCTGACCGGGCTGCGGTTCGCCGTGTTCGGGCTCGGCGACACCGTGTACGGCGACACCTTCAACCGCGGCAGCGAAATCATCGCCCAGAAGCTCATCGCATGCGGGGCCGCCCAGGTCGGCGAGCACGGGCGGCACGACGCCTCGACCGAGGTCCGCGCCGAGGACATGGCCCGAGAGTGGGCCGCGACGCTCGACATCCCCGCACTCGTCTCGGCCTGAAAATCACGAGAACAGTCCACGGTCACTGACGATTCCGTGGATCTCCAATCGCGGGAATTCCTCGCCGATCCACTCGATCGCAGCACGCAGGGCAAATTCGGAGACATCCTGGGGCACGAACGATCGCACAGACCCACAACCGCTCAACGCATTCAGCAGCAGGCGCGTCGTCTCCCGCGAACCCGACCCGAGCTCCACCAGCTCGGTGGCGCCGCCCACTGCGACCGCGATCTCGTCCGCGTTGTCTTACAGCAGCGCACGCTCGATACGGGTCGGATAATACTCGGGGAGCTCCGTGATCGCCTCGAACAGCTTGCTGCCCTGCGCATCGTAGAACCACTTGGACGGCAACCATTTCCAACGCGTGGCCAACCCCGGCAGAACGTCCTCGGACAGCTGGCCGCGGAAATCGGCGGCGGTGAGCTGAATATCGATCGTGGATCCCATGTCGACCGTGAATTCCTTTCGTGCGGATACTCGACCGCTATTCCGGTGGAGAAGCGCTCGAATTACCAGAATCTGGACGAACGGCGTCCGCCGTGTGGCCGCATGGACAAGGTGTGCGCGCCGAGACACACCGGATTCGCGGGAACATGACCGGAGCCGGTGCCGTCGGCGGACAGCTGGAGGACCTGCCGTGCTCGCGGTCCCGCGATGGCATCGACGCGGCAGGTCTTGTGCCAACCGAAAGGCATCAGATGGACTCGTTCGCCGCGTTCTTCCAGGCGTTCGGCGAATTCCGCCAAGACGTCGAGGGTGTCGGCGAGCTCCGAAAGCACATCCACTTCCGCAGGGGCATTCGCGATGTCACCGGATACCGGCAGGTGGGCTACGCCGTCGACGACAACCTGCCACGCATCGGTCTCGTCGACGATGTGCCGAACTACCTGTACCGCCGCGCCCGCCAAGGTGAGATCACCGTGGCCGACGCCGACGGTCACGAGTAGGCAATCGTGGAAATACCTGCGCACCCAGACGGCCGACGGCTCCAGGTCGACCGCGCACGGGCTCGGCTCCGTCACCATGTATTCGAACGTGTGGCAGCGATTACTGATGATCTGCACGGATTACCCCGCTTCCTCGATCGCTTTCACGGCATCGAGGTCGAGCACCGCGCCGGCGGTGCGCTCGATGATGCCGAGGCAGATCTCGTCCGGTTGGTATTTCGGCTGAATGGCGCTGTGGCCAATGGTCGCCAACCAGATGAAATACGGATACAACGCCTGCTGTCGGTAGGATAGCCACGCCGTGTCGAAATCGGGTGCCGGAGCACCGCAGGCCGCCAAACGCTCGAGATAGACGGCCAGCAGGTCACGCTCCCAGTCCCGCCGGTCGTGCACGCTGAGGCCGGAGCCCACCACATAGGCGAAGTCATACGCCCAACTGCCGCGCAGCACGACTTGCCAGTCGGTGAACCCCATGCGACCGTGGGAGGTCATGTAGGTGTTGCCGATGTGACTGTCGCCATGCAAGAAGGTCTGTGCACCGGTGCTGGCGATCTCCAAGGATCGTTGCAGCGCCCGATACAGCCGATCATGGTCGGCCAGCAGCGTTTCCGGTAGCACCGCGGCTGCCCGCCGGGCTCCCACCCGTGCTCGTTTCGACATACCGATCAACCGGTCGAGATTGGCGAAGTGCGCCCGCGGCGGCTTGAGCCACCGATGCTGCTCGAGCTCGGCATCGTTCCAGTGCTGGGCATGCCAGGTCGCCATGGTGCGCAGCAGATCCTCCATCTGCGTGCGGTCGATCGGGGTCTGCGGCGTGCTGAAGGTGGCGCCCTTGGTGCTGACGATGTCCTCGAGCAACGAGATCGTCCGGCCCGACCGATAGTCGATCGCGCTGTGGTAACCGCGCGGCGCTTCGATGTCCAGCGCCGGCCGCACGTGGCTGAAGAAACCTGGCTCACCGCCGAGGATTCCGGCCAGCTCCAAGGTGAGGCGCTGTTTGAAGCCCGCGGTGGTCTTCGCGAACAGTTGCTCCGGCAGGCCTGCTGCCCGTCCGGCGTCGTTGTAGCTCACGCTGAGCTTCCAGCGGGTGGACGTGCCGGCGCTCACGTCTTGCGTATCGAACGCTTCGACATCGGCGCCGGGATGCCCGGCACACAGCACCGCCGTCAGCCATTCCGCTGTCACCTCACGGCCGGTCACCGGGACGTCGGTCGCGGCACGGGCCCGAGGCCCGGTGAGCGATTCCTTGGCGACATGACCACCTATGCGGATGATCCCCCGCATCACCTCTAGTACGGGGTTACGGGTGGCAGCACTGGACGCCAACGAATATCTCCTCGACTCGGTGGTTTTCGATTGCTGTGCCCGACGGAGTTCTGGGTATCGGGCCGCTTTCAGGCACGCTATGGCACGTGCGGGAGCGGAACATCCGTCGCACCGGAAAGAAATATCCGTACGGTCAGGCCCGCCAGAGGACAGTTCGACCGGCCGCCTTCGCTCGAGATGTTTAAGCTCACCTGCATGCAGGAGCCCTTCGCGACAGTCTTCGTCGGTCGTGACGCCGAGATCGAGAACCTGGCGGCCCTCGCGGGCCGAGTCGCCGCGGGGCAGGGCGCCGTGGTGCTCGTGGAAGGCGAACCCGGTATCGGCAAGACCTCGCTACTCGAGGCAGCCAGGATCCGGTTTGCCGCGGCGGGCCTGCATGTGCGCATCGGCGCCGCCATGGAACTGCAGCGGGACGTGCCGTTCGCCGCGGTGCACTCCTGGCTGGATGTCGACGGCACCCCATCCGGCTCGGGGTCGGATCCGATTCGCGCGCTGCTGCACAGCGGGGATCGGGCGGGCGACGCGGCGGCGACCCACGAGTTCACCATCACCGAGGCGATTCTGGATCACATCGATACCTGGTGTGTCGCTACTCCGGTCGCACTGATCATGGACGACGTCCACTGGGCAGACACGTCGAGCCTGTTGGTGTTGCGTCGGCTCTGCGCCCTCATCACACCGCTGCCGCTCCTGCTACTGCTCGCGGCCCGCCCACGGCCTCGAGACCAGGCATTCACCGCGCTGTCGGCGGAACTGGTCGAACGTCGCGCCCCGATGATCCGACTGGACGCACTCCCCGACTCGGCTGCGGCGACACTGGTGCGACACATGGTCGGTGCCGCCCCCGGCCCTGGCTTGCTGCGAAGGGTGGCTGGTGCGGGCGGCAATCCGCTCCACATCACCGAATTGGTGGCCGCGTTGTTGCGCGATGAGGCGATCACGGTGATCGCCGAAACCGCCGCCGCGATGGAAACGGCTGCCGACGACGGTCCGACCGCCTCGCTGGCGGGCGCGATCGCACAGCGGCTGGAATTCCTGTCCCGCCCGACGCGAGACGTGCTGCCGATGGCGGCCGCCCTGGGACCGGCCATCAATGTCGCGGAACTGGCGGCAGTGCTGAACAGCCCCCTCCTGGATGTCTGGAGCGCCGTCACCGAGGCGATGGATGGCGGGCTGCTTACTCGGGTGAATTCCGAACTGGTGTTCCGGCACGATCTGATACGCGATGTACTGTCCGATCAGGTACCTGCTTCGCTGCGCTCGGATCTGCTCAGGCGGGCGGGGCAGGTCCTGCAGGCAACCGATGCGCCGATCGAGCGAGTCGCCTACTATCTGTCGACCGGCGGCCACGAGCTCGACAAGACAAGTCTCGACTGGCTGGTGGCCGTGGCCGACAAACTGATCGTGCGAGCGCCCGAGCTGGCCGTGCAGCTGCTGAACCGCGTGGCGACCGCGACGGACCTCGACGGCGCCATGCGCTCGGTGCTGATCCGCTGGCAGACCCGGGCATTGCTGTGGAACGGCCGCGCCGCGGAGGCCGAGTCCGTCGTGCGCGCCGCGCTGCACACGCGACCGGAACACAGCCACGACGTCGAACTGCGGTGGTTGCTCGTCCAAGTCTGCCAAGCGCAGGGCCGGTTGGCAGACGCTGTCGTCGTCGCCGAAACAGCGCTGTCCACCATGGATCTCGGTGCCGAAGACGCGGGCCGATTTTTGGGAATGTGCGGACTGGACAATTTCTTCCTCGAGCGGTTCGAGGCGGCGGAGCAAGCAGGCCGACGGGCGATGTCGATGGGGCAGAACAGTGGGAACCCGCTCGCCACCGGATACGGTCTCATGGCGGTGGGTGCGGTGCGCTACACCCAGGGCCACCTCGACGAGGCGATGGATCTGAGCACTCGGATCCTCACCATCTTCGAGGACGGGACCGGATCGGACCAGTTCGATCCCTATGTGCTGTACGCACACTGCCTGATCGAGCTCGATCGGCTCACCGACGCCGAAGAGACACTGAAGAAGGCCATCGGGCACAACCGCCGGATGCACGGGGTGTACCTGTCCCCGAACCTGCTTGCCAAGGCGCGACTGTACCTACTGGACGGCCGCTGGGACGATGCGCTGGCCGAATGCACGGCGAGCATGGAGGGGCCCGACGCGCTCGGATACGCGCCGGTCGCGCACAGCCTGGCGGCACTCATCGGAATTCACCGCGGCACCTTCCTGCCCGACCCGGACGGTATTCCCGCGCCGGACGACCGCTTGGGCAGCACCGGCTATGCGCAGGTCCACCCCTGGGTCAAGGCCTTGACGCACGAGGCCCGCGGTCACCCGGACGTAGCGCTGAAACTGCTCGCCGGCACCCATCAGCGGCTGGCCGATGGCATGACCGCGTCCACGCTGCACTACATCTTCCCGGACATCGCCCGGCTGGCCGCGGATGTCGGTGACAAGGATGCGGCCCAGTCGGTGGTAGCCGCCGCGGACGAGCTCCTGGCGCGACGGGCGACCGCAGGCAGAAAGGGAACGGCCCTGCTCTGCCGAGGTCTGGCCGACCACGATCCCGACGCCCTCTTCATGGCCGTCAACGCATTCCAACAGTCCGGGTGGCCGCTCTACGAAGCGCAGGCCCACGAGAACGCCGCCGTGCTGCTCGCTGCCGCGGGACGAGATGCCGACGCCCGTAGCGCGCTGGAAGCCGCGATAGGGCTCTACAGCCGGCTGGGCGCATCGTGGGATACCGGCCGCGCGGTCGCACGCGTGCGGCCATATGGAATTCGGCTGGGTGTCCGCGGTCCGCGCAACCGCCCGAAGTCCGGGTGGGCCGCCCTGACGGATACCGAGCGCAAGGTCGCCGCGCTGGTGACCGAAGGCTGCTCCAATTCCGACGTCGCGGCGCAGATGTTCCTGTCGCGTCGCACGATTCAGTCACACGTGTCGAATATCCTGGCGAAACTCGACCTACGGTCACGGCGCGAGATCGCTGCGGCCATGCCACGTACTCGATGATTCCGTGGCCCGCCCGGGTACGGCGCGGTCCGGCCGAACAGCAGACCTCCACGAACCTTCTCCGGAGCACACCAGAGCGCCGCGCGCGAAAGTCATGGCCGAAGGACATGAGCAATGCTGAGCGGGTAACCAGCTCGGCCACAATACGATCCAGCACCATATGTCAGACCGACCAGGACTAACTCAGGCAGGCGCCGTCGCAGTACTAGACTGCTATGAAGCGCGGCACAGCCCGCCGCGCGCGACGATCCATGAGGTGACGCAGATGGCATCCGGAGCGAGCCCCGTTCAACGTCAAGACCCCTTGTTAGATCATCCCGAGCTGGACGTGCTCCCGGAATGGCCCTTGGAGACAATCGGCGTGCTGGTCACGACCGATCCCGCGCCACACGCGATCCCGGTGTCCTGGCCGGTGCGTGCGGGCGATCGGCAGATCTTGATCAGCCTCAAGTTCGACCGCGGCTCGCTGGCCCGGCTCCAGGAGCGGCCCGAGGTCGCACTACTGATCCTCGGTGCGGGCAACGTGGCGATGTGCGCGCGGGGCACCGCGCACGTCGTCGCCGAGGAGATGCCGGACGCCACCGATTACGTGGCGGTCCGGATCGACGTCGAGGTGATCGACGACCACCGCCAGTCGGCCTTCGCCGTGGCGCAGGGCATTCAGCGTACGGTGCTCGACGACGAGAGCGAGCTGCGTGCACTGAAAGGGCGTGTGGCCACGCTGCAATCCTGGATAGACAACCAGAACTGAACCGGTACAACAGTTCCCGATAGCAACGGAGACAGGCGGCACCGGTGTGCCGCGCGGAAGGGGATCATGAGCGTCACTTTGGCCAAAGGCGGCAACGTTTCGCTGTCCAAGCAGGCGGCGAATCTCACCAAGGTGTCGGTGGGTCTCGGTTGGGACGTGCGCACCACCACCGGCACCGACTACGACCTCGATGCGAGCGCGCTCGCGTGCGGACCGAATCTGAAAGTGCTGTCCGACCAGCACTTCATCTTCTACAACAACCTGCGTTCGCCCGAAGGATCGATCGAGCACACCGGCGACAATCTCACCGGCGCGGGCGAAGGCGATGACGAGATGATCAATGTCGACCTCATGGCGACCCCGCCGACCATCACCAACATCTTCTTCCCGGTGTCCATCCACGACGCCGATGCGCGGGGACAGTCGTTCGGCCAGATCCGCAACGCGTTCATCCGGGTGGTCGACGCCGCCACCGGCGTCGAGTTGGCCCGCTACGACCTGACCGAGGACGCCTCCGTCGAGACCGCGATGGTGTTCGGCGAGTTGTACCGGCACGGCAACGAGTGGAAATTCCGCGCCATCGGCCAGGGGTATGCGTCGGGTCTCGGGGGTATCGCCCGCGACTACGGCGTGAACGTCTGACGGCTCTCGAATTCCGCGATCGCGGCGCGGATCTTCCGCTTGATGGAGTGCGACGCATCGAGTTCCGGAAGATCCGCCCAGCGCGGCCGAGCACATCGGGCAGGTCCGAGTAGTGGTGCTCGCGGCGCCACTGATGCCGGCCGGACGTGTGCTGTGCGGGGTCGCACTCGCGGTCAGCCGAAGTAGCCGTCGAACAGGATTTCACTGATCCTGGTTGTGGTCTCCATGCCGACCTTGTCACCGCCCTCGATCACCCGAGTGTTGTCCATGATCGCCAACGTGTACCGCTCGTCCTGGCCGACAAACCCCACTGAATTCATCAGCCAGGAACCGTCGTCGTTGTCGTCGGACCAACCGTTCTTGTTCCCCGGCCGCGCCTTCGCGCCCGCGCCCCAGACCCCCCACTGCTGGTTGACATCGACCGAACGCATCTCATCGACGATGTAGTCCCGATGCCGCGCAGGCAGCTGCTCCAGCACGTAGTTGATCAGACGGTCGAGATCGTTCGCCGTGGTCAGGATCCAGCCCCAGTAATGCTTGTGTTGGTCGGTGAACTTCATGTCCGTCATGCCGTAGGACGGAAACCGCGTCGGGTACTCCGCCTCACCGCCATAGCGGTCCCACATCGTCGTGGCCGCCTGGTCGTCGCTGGAGTTCAGCATCCTGCGCATCAGCTCACGGTCCTCCGCGGTCAGCGTGATCGCGCCCGAGTCGTTGCGTAGCAGCAAATCCACCACCATGGCCAACTTGGGCGTGGAACACGCCCAGACGAGCGCGCCCGCTTCCGCGCTGCGCCATACGGCACCGGTCATACGGTCGCGGACCACGATTCCCGCGAACCCGGGACGAGTCCTTGCGTACGCTTCGGCCTGCTCGATGCGGACCAGCAGCGCTGGATCGAACCCCGTGCCGTTCTGGGAGAACTGCGCGTCGTCGGTTGCGGAGTGAGCCCCGATCGTCACCGCGGTCACGGTCAGCAGCACTGCCGACAACACACCGGACAGCACCACGAGGAATGGTCTTCTCCCTCGGTGCCCGAAGATCGCAATAGAACGCACAGGCTTTCCTTCCGTCCCTGATCTAGCGAACCGAGAGGGCTGTCAGCTGCCGGTCCCCATCCGCCAGATCGCATTGTCATGAACGTTTCGGTGTGCGACCATCCAGAACGCACGCCAGTCATCGAAAGTGAGCGGAAGACGTTCGCCACGTACATTTTCGGCCGCGTCCTCGGCCGCGCGGATGACGGAGGCGAAGGTGAGGGTTGCTTTGCGGAGGCGTTCCTCGGCGCTGTCCAGGCCGCCGAGATGAACTACGCGCAGCCCTTCCGGGATGAGGTCGGGTGGGAGGCCCGCTTTGGTGCTGCGGGAGATGATCTTTTCCGCCAGAGCCAAGGCGGGTTGGGCCATGGCGATGCCGTCCAGGCAAGAGCCGCGGGACTTCTCGGCGGATTTGCGTTCCTCCCAGGCGCGTTCCTGGGCGGCGATCTTCTCCTCGACGGTCGCGTCGGGGGCGAAATCGGCGTCGCTCAAATGGGGGCTGCGGTTGACGAGTTTGGCGACCAGGGCGGCGGCTACGTCGTTGACAGTGAATTCGCCTGCGGCTTGGGCTATTCGAGAGTGGAAAAGGACTTGGAGGAGCAGGTCACCGAGTTCTTCCTTGATGGTCTCGGCGTCCTCGTGCTGGATGGCGTCGAGGAGTTCGTAGGTTTCCTCGAGCAGGTATGGGCGCAAGGAGTCGTGCGTCTGGGTGACCTCCCAACCACCGAAATTCCACAGGCGGTCCATGACTTCGACAGCTCCGGCGAGACCGGCCGCGACAACCGCCGTGTCGCTCGGCAGATGCCGATCACCGTTGGGCGGCGTGCGGCCGGAGGCGGCGTGCCGTGCGGCACGCAAGACGGATTCGTCGCGAGTCGAACTCATCGGACCGACATCTCGGTGGCGACGGTGAGATCGACCGCGCCCTGGGCCTTTCCGTCCAGGGCGAGCAGCAGGTCGGCCACGAATTGGAGCAGCACCACGTCGCGGACCCGCTCGGCCCCGACGCTGTCCTCCACCCGCGGCAACGGAAGTTGCACCACGCCGGAGACGGCGCGGTATCCCGCGCTCGGGTAGATCCGCTTGAGGCGCAGTTGTTTGGAATCCGGCAGATGAAGCGGTGAGATCTTCAACGTCGTTCCGGTGACGGCGATTTCGGCGACCTCGTACGCACGGGCGAGCAGTCGCAGCTTGGCCACCGAAACGAGGCGTCCGACCTCGACCGGCAGCGGACCGTACCGGTCGACGAGTTCCTCGACGACCAGCGCGAGCGCCGCATCATCCTGCGCGGCGGCCAGTTTCCGATACGCCTCCAGGCGGAGGCGGTCGCTGGCGACGTAATCGGGCGGGATGTGCGCGTCGACGGGCAAGTCGATGCGCACCTCTTTGATCTCCTCGGTGGTGATCGGCTTGCCGTCGGCGGCGGCGCGATAGGCCTCGACCGCCTCGCCGACCAGACGGACGTAGAGATCGAAGCCGACGCCCGCGACATGGCCGGACTGTTCGGCGCCGAGCACGTTGCCCGCACCGCGGATCTCGAGATCCTTCATCGCGACGGCCATGCCCGCACCCAGATCCGAATTCTGCGAAATCGTGGCCAGGCGGTCGTAGGCCGTCTCGGTGAGCGGCTTCTCCGGCGGGTACAAGAAGTAGGCGTAGCCGCGCTCCCTGCTGCGCCCGACCCGGCCGCGCAGCTGGTGCAGCTGCGAGAGGCCGAGGGCGTCGGCGCGTTCCACGATCAGTGTGTTGGCGTTGGAGATGTCCAGTCCGGTCTCGATGATCGTGGTGCAGACCAGCACGTCGAACTCCCGCTGCCAGAAGCCCTGCACGGTGGACTCCAGCGCGTCCTCGTTCATCTGCCCGTGCGCGACCGCGACCCGCGCCTCCGGCACGAGATCGCGAATCCGCTTGGCCGCCTTGTCGATCGACGACACGCGGTTGTGCACGTAGAACACCTGGCCGTCGCGCAGCAGCTCGCGCCGAATGGCGGCGGTGACCTGCTTGTCGTTGTACCCGCCGACGTAAGTGAGCACCGGGTGGCGCTCCTCGGGCGGCGTGAGGATCGTGGACATCTCGCGGATGCCGGCCAGGCTCATTTCCAGGGTGCGCGGAATCGGCGTCGCGGACATGGTGAGCACATCGACATGGGTGCGCAGCGCCTTGATGTGTTCCTTGTGCTCGACGCCGAACCGCTGCTCCTCGTCGACCACCACCAAGCCGAGGTCCTTCCAGCGCACGCCCGTCTGCAGCAGCCGGTGGGTACCGACCACGATGTCGACGCTGCCGTCGGCCATGCCCTCCAGCACGACGCGGGCATCGGGCGGATCGGTGAAGCGGGAAAGCCCCCGCACGGTGATCGGGAAGCCGGAGACGCGCTCGGTGAAGGTCTGCAGATGCTGTTGCGCGAGCAGTGTGGTCGGCACGAGCACGACGACCTGCTTGCCGTCCTGCACTGCCTTGAAGGCGGCGCGCACGGCGATCTCGGTCTTGCCGTAGCCGACGTCGCCGCACACCACTCGGTCCATCGGGACCGGCTTCTCCATGTCCGCCTTCACCTCGGCGATGGCGGTCATCTGATCGACGGTCTCGGTGAACGCGAACGCATCCTCCATCTCCTGCTGCCATGGCGTGTCCAGCCCGAACGCGTGTCCCGGCGCCGCCTGGCGGGCGGCATACAGCTGCACGAGCTCGCCCGCGATCTCGCGAACGGCCTTGCGCGCCTTGCGTTTCGTATTGGCCCAGTCCGAGCCTCCGAGCTTGGACAGGCTCGGCATCTCACCGCCGACGTAGCGGGAGAGCTGATCGAGCGACTCCATCGGCACGAACAAGCGGTCGCCGGGCTGACCGCGCTTGCCCGGCGCGTATTCGATAACCAGGTATTCGCGACGCGCGCCGCCGACGGTGCGCTCGATCATCTCGACGAACTTGCCGATGCCGTGCTGATCGTGCACCACCATGTCGCCCGCGTTGAGCGCCAGCGGATCGACCTGGTTGCGCCGCTTGGCGGGCATCCGCTTGCCCTCGGCAGGGGCGGTGACCCGGTTGCCGGTGAGATCGGATTCAGCGACGACCACGAGCCCGGCGTCGTCGAACACCAGACCGTCGTGCAGCGAGCCGCACAGCACGCCGACGACGCCCGCGCTCGGCTCAGCGCCCGATTCCAGCGCCGCCGCGGGCACGTCGGCATCGGCGAGCCGTTCCAGAACGCGCTGCGCCGTACCCTGTCCCGCGACGACCACGACCGCCATGCCACCAGTGGATACGTGCGCGCGCAGCGAGGCGAAGATAGTCGCCACCAGCTCGTCGGAACCGCGCGCAGCGGGACCGGTCAGCACCGGGAGGACGACCTCCGCCGGGTCACCGGAGGTGAGGGGGCTCAGCGTCCACCAGGGCAGGCCATGCCGGTCGGCGCTGGCGTGGATCTCAGGCAGCGGACGGTAGGCCGAGGCCGCAAGGTCGAGCCCGTGCCCACCGAGCGGAGCGGCGCCGCCGAACGAGGCCGCCGTCCAGGATGCCTCCAGGAACTCCTCGCCGGTGCGCACCAGATCGGCCGCGCGGGTGCGGATCTTCTCCGGATCGCACAGCAGCACGTGGGTTCCCTCGGGCAGCACCTCGGTGAGCAGGCGCAGCTGCCCGGGTTGCAGTACCGGCAGCAGCGCCTCCATGCCGTCGACCGGGATGCCCTGCGCCAGCTTCTCCAGCATCTCGACCAGCGCCGCGTCCGCCGCGTTGGCGACGGCGACCTCGGCGGCGCGCTCGCGCACCGCCGTGGTGAGCAGCAATTCCCGGCACGGCGGCGCGACGACGACATTCGCCGCGACGTCCGGCAGCGAGCGCTGGTCGGCGACCGCGAACGGCCGCAGCTCGGCGATCTCGTCGCCCCAGAACTCCACGCGCACCGGATGATCGGCGGTCGGCGGGAAGACGTCCAGGATGCCACCGCGCACCGCGAACTCGCCGCGCTTGCCCACCATGTCGACCCGGGTGTAGGCGAATTCGACCAGGCGTGTGAGCAACTCGTCGAAGTCGAATTCGACACCGACGCGCAGCACGATCGGCTCGATGTCGCCGAGCCCGCCCGCCATCGGCTGCATGAGCGACCGCACCGTGGTCACCACCACGCGCAACGGCCCCGGGAAGGTCGAATCGTCGGGGTGTGCGATCCGGCGAAGCACCTCGAGCCTGCGCCCCACCGTGTCGGCGCCTGGCGAGAGTCGCTCATGCGGCAGCGTCTCCCAAGATGGGAACTGCGCCACGGCGGCGCCGAGCATCTCCTCGAGCTCGACGGTCAGATCGTCGGCCTCGCGCCCGGTCGCGGTGACCACCACCAACGGCCGCTCGGCCGCGACGGTCGCCGCCACGAACGGCCGCACCGCGGACGGCGCGACCAACTCGACCGACGCAGTGCCGATCAGCTCCGCGACAGTCCGTAGCGAGGTATCGGCACCGGCCGCGGCGGCCAGTCCCGCCAACGGCGGGCGGTGGGTGGACATCGACAACTCCTGAGCGCAGGCGGGCGTTATGGTGTTGATTTTTGCAGCGCCTGCGGCGCTGCGGGTTCGCGGCCCCTGGATGGCTCGCATCCGAGCGTCCGAGACTCACCCCCGGCAGAGCGGGAAGAGGGTCGACCAGGCGTTTTGTGGTTTGGCCTGGCGAGAGCGAGCGCTGATCGGGGTGGTTCGCCGCTTGGTCCAGCCGCCTCCGCGACGAAGTCACCAGTGGCAGTACCCAGCCACGAGCCACCCAATGCGAGCCATCCAAGGGTGGCGCACCCCAGTGCCGCCGATACCGCCTCACACAACCACACCGGCCGAACCCCCATTTCCGAGCGCAGCGAGACCGAGCATTCCCCTGTTCGCGGCCCGGCTCGCGTCCGAGCGGCCGACGCGTCCGCGACGAAGTCGCCAGCGTCGGTCGCTCGGACGCGAGCCAAAAGGGGGCCGCGAACCCGCCGCGCCCGCGCGGCCAAAATTACGGCACGTAGCGGCGGAGTCTGCGGGCGGCGAACTCACGGAAGTACGACAGCTTCTCCGCGGGGACGAGCGACGGCAGCAGGAAGAACCAGGCGCGTTCCATCCTGATCGCCATCTGGTCGATCGTCTCGGTGCCGACTGCGGTGATGTGCACGCCCGCGGTCACTTCTTGCAGCAGTAGGCCGATGACCTCAGGGTCGAGGTGGGACTCCAGATCGCCCTGGGCGACGGCCCGCTCGGAGAGCAGGCGGTAGGTGTCGCCCCAGGTTTTGGCGATGTTGTCGCCCTGCGCGCCGCGGTAGTCGCCGATCTGGTGGGTCAGCTTCAGCATGGCGCCGACCATCGGGTCGTTCATCGATAGGTCGGCAACGACGTAGGTGATGCCGATGCACGCTTCCAGCGCGGGCACTCTGGGATCGAAGAAGCCCTGGCACGAGCTGATCAGTCGCTCGTTGCCCTGGTCGACCACGGCGCGCGCCAGCTCTTCCTTCGAGCCGAAGTGAAAGTACAAGGCGCCCTTGGTTACGTTGGACTGCGCGATGATCTCGCTCAGGCTCGCATTCGCATATCCCAAGCGCAGAAAGACATCGGCAGCGCCAGCAAGGACGGAATCGCGCGTGATCTCCGCGCGCGCTTGCCTAGCCATCAGATCCGCCTGTCATCCCAAAACCAGCCATCCTGAAGTAGACCGAAATCCCGAAGTAGACCGACTTACCGCTCGAACAGCACCCAGAGGATGGGTGAACCGTACCATCAGCTGCCCGCCCGGCAGCGGATTCGAGCATTCGATCAGACCTACAGCGCAATTTGCTGGTTAACATCCGAGTCACTCCCCGGTGCTCGCGCGCCATTCCGAGCTGAGTCGCGGATGGGCTTCCAGATGGCTGAGTCCGTTCCAGCAGAGGTTCACCAGATGTGCCGCGACAACCTCTTTCGACGGTGTGCGCTCGTCGAGCCACCAGGTGGCGGCGGTGGCGACCTGACCGACCAGTGCCTGCGCATAGAGCGTAGACAGGCTGGTGTCGAAACCGCGGCGCTCGAAATCGTCCGCCAGTATGTGCGCCACTTGGTTGGTCGCCTCGTTGAGGAGGCTGGAATACCGGCCTTCGGCAGCGGCGGCGGGCTGATCGCGCACCAGAATTCGAAACCCGTCGGTCCGTTCTTCGATATAGGTCAGCAGTGCTAGCGCGACCTGTTCCAGCCGAATTCGGGACCGATTCTGGGTGAGCGAGGACGTGATCATGTCGAGCAGCATCGACATCTCGCGATCGACGACGACCGCGTACAACCCCTCTTTGCCGCCGAAGTGTTCGTACACGACAGGTTTCGAGACCTGGGCACGTTGCGCGATCTCCTCGATCGAGGTCGCGTCGTATCCGCGTTCGGCGAACAGCGCGCGACCGATCTCGATCAACTGCTGACGCCGCTGGGTACCGGTCATCCGCGGCCGGGACACCCGATGCGACTCACCCGAAGACACAATTCCGCCTCTCCGCGTTTTTTGCCGGTCGTGGGTGCCTCGACGATTTCGCACCGGGCCGACGGTCACCTGCCCGGCTGGGTTTTGGGCGTACCCGACGAGTTACCCATGTGCGTGCGAAATCAGCCGTCACGTTCAGGAAGCTCGCGTACCTGGCTGCCCTCCCGCACGCATGACATTACCGTCCGGCGACAACTGCTCCACAGCCGTCCGGCGACAACTGCTCCACAGCCCCCGCCACCCGCCTGGCAACGCGGCGGATACCGAGCCCACTCTGGACCCCGGTGACCACGAGGCCGGCAGGACACCTCGGGCACGTCCGGTCCGAACGACGAGATCCGAGATCACCAACCCAGGCGGTGTGCACAGATCTCCCCAACGCGACGACTGATCTCGCACGTACATGGGTAACTCACCGGGCACGCCCAGAACTCGAGCAACACCCAACGCAGGACCCGAACGCGAATCTCGCGGCACCCGACCAGTACGGCCTAAAGACCCGGAGAGGCGGGGGAGCGGGGGAGCATTCGCGAGGAAGCGGGGGAGTATGCGAGGATCTTTCCCGTGCCGTGGCACAGCGGCGGGGGTTTCCCGAACCGCCGATGTGGTAATCCGCCGTGGTGTAATGGCAGCACATCTGATTTTGGTTCAGAGAGTTCAGGTTCGAGTCCTGGCGGCGGAGCTCGACAGCACGATGACTATCGTTGGCCGCACATCGCTGACCATGCACGACGACAGCCCCGCACGAGGACAGGCAGCCGAGGGAGATCCATGCCACAGCAGACCGCCGTCGTCGTTCTCGCAGCCGGTGCCGGGACGCGAATGCGGTCGAAGACCCCCAAGGTGCTGCATTCGCTGGCCGGTCGGAGCATGCTCGCGCACGCGCTGCATGCGGCGAACGAGATCGACCCCGCGTACCTCATCACTGTGGTGGGGCACGACCGTGGCCAAGTCGGCGCGGCGGTGTCCGCGATCGCCGACGACCTGGGCCGGGGCATCACGACTGCCATCCAGGAGAAGCAGCTCGGCACGGGGCACGCGGTGCAGTGCGCTCTGGCCGCGCTGCCGGTCGGTTTCACCGGCGATGTCCTGGTCACCTCCGCCGACGTGCCGCTGCTGGACGGGCACACGCTCTCGGCTCTGCTCGACGAGCACCGCAGCTACGCCGAACGCTCGGCGGTCACCGTGCTGACCTTCGTGCCCGACGACCCGAACGGGTACGGCCGCATCGTGCGTGACGCGAACGGCCAGCTGGTCGAGATCGTCGAGCATGCCGACGCCTCTCCGAAGCAGGCCGCGATCCCCGAGGTGAACTCCGGCGTCTACGCGTTCGACGCCGCGATACTGCGGACCATGATCAGCAGGCTCTCCACCGCCAACGCCCAGCACGAGCTGTATCTGACCGACGTGCTGCGACTGGCACACGAGGCAGGCCACCCCGTGCACGGAGCGCGCCTGCTCGACGCGGCCAAGGTCACCGGCGTCAACGACCGCGTGCAGCTGGCTTCGGCGGCGAGCAGGCTCAACCGCTACATCCTGGAACGGCACATGCGCGCCGGCGTCACCATCATGGACCCGGCCTCCACCTGGGTGGATGCCAGCGTGCGGATCGGAAGGGACGCGGTGCTGCGCCCTGGCGTGCAGTTGCTCGGCACCACCGTGATCGGCGAGGACGTCGAGGTGGGCCCGGACAGCACGCTCACCGACGTCATCGTGGGCGACGGCGCCAAGGTGGTCCGCACCCACGGTGAGGGCGCGACCGTCGGGCCGCACGCCAACATCGGCCCGTTCAGCTATCTGCGTCCCGGCACCGTGGTCGGCGATTCGGGCAAGCTGGGCGCCTTCGTGGAGACCAAGAACGCCTCGATCGGCGCGCATTCCAAGGTGCCGCATCTGACCTACGTCGGCGATGCCACCATCGGTGAGCACAGCAACATCGGTGCTTCCAGCGTTTTCGTCAATTACGACGGCGTGACCAAGCACCACACGACAGTTGGCTCGCACGTGCGCACCGGCAGCGACACCATGTTCGTCGCGCCGGTGACGGTGGGTGACGGCGCGTACACGGCGGCGGGTACTGTACTGCGCAGAAGTGTTCCGCCCGGGGCTCTCGCGGTGTCCGGCGGACCGCAGAAGAACATCGAGGGCTGGGTGCAGCAACACCGTCCAGGGACGGACGCGGCGCTCGCGGCGGCGGAATCCATCGCGGCCAAAGAGATGTCGGGTCAGGCAATCGAGCAAAAGGATGGCAAACAGCAGTGACCGCGTCATGGATCGACAACCAGAAGAACCTGATGCTCTTCTCGGGACGCGCCCATCCTGAGCTGGCCGAGCAGGTCGCCAAGGAACTCGACGTGCACGTCACGCCGCAGACCGCCCGCGACTTCGCCAATGGCGAGATCTTCGTCCGATTCGAGGAGTCGGTACGCGGATCCGACGCCTTCCTCCTGCAGAGCTTCCCCGCGCCGCTGAACCAGTGGCTGATGGAGCAGCTCATCATGATCGACGCGCTCAAGCGCGGCTCCGCCAAGCGGATCACCGCGGTGCTGCCCTTCTACCCCTACGCCCGCCAGGACAAGAAGCACCGCGGCCGCGAACCGATCTCGGCCCGCCTGGTCGCCGACCTGCTGAAGACCGCAGGCGCGGACCGGATCATCACCGTCGACCTGCACACCGATCAAATCCAGGGCTTCTTCGACGGCCCGGTCGATCACATGCACGCCCAGCTGCAGCTGGCGGAGTACGTGCGCAACAACTACAGCCTGGAGCACATCACCGTCGTCTCCCCGGACTCGGGACGTGTGCGCGTCGCCGAGAAGTGGGCAGACTCGCTGGGTGGCTCGCCGCTGGCGTTCATCCACAAGACGCGCGACCCGCTGGTGCCGAACCAGGTGAAGTCCAACCGCGTGGTGGGTGAAGTCGAGGGACGCACCTGCATCCTGATCGACGACATGATCGACACCGGTGGCACCATCGCAGGCGCGGTCAATGTGCTGAAGGAGGCAGGCGCCGGTGACGTGGTGATCGCCGCGACCCACGGCGTGCTGAGCCCGCCCGCCGCCGAGCGCCTCGCCTCCTGCGGCGCCAAGGAGGTCGTGGTGACCAACACCCTGCCGATCAGCGAGGAGAAGAAGTTCCCGCAGCTGACCGTGCTCTCCATCGCGCCGCTGCTGGCCCGCACCATCCGTGAGGTCTTCGAAAACGGCTCGGTCACCGGCCTTTTCAACGGCAACGCTTGACCGCCTCTCCGAGTATTCAGGCCGTACTGGTCGGGTGAGACGGGGTTTGCGTTCAGGTCCTGCGTTGGGTGCTCTCCCGCCTCTCCTGGGTTTCAGGCCGTACTAGTCGGCTGCCGCGTGATTTGCGTTCAGGTCCTGCGTTGGGTGCTGGTCGGGTTCTGGACGTACCCGGTGAGTTACCCATGTCCGCACGAGATCAGCTGTTGCGTTGGAAGTGTTGGGTTGTTTGCGTTCTGCACCCGTTAGTCCCTGCGATCGGTGGGGATACTAGGGGTATGGACCGTGACCCGTTGGATACCGACATGGGGGACGACGACCAGGCGGACGAGATCCGCGAGTACGAGCGCAACGTCGAGGATCCGCCCGACGACCTGCTCATCCCCTATCGCGAGAACGACGACGACGGCAGGCTCGGCATCGAAGACGAGCTCGATCAGGAGTGGACGCGGCGCGGGCAACGTGCCGAAGCCGCCGAGGAAGACGACCGGCCCGCCGAGGTGGCCGCCATCGAGATCGTGCACGACGAGGATCTCTGAGACCCGATGTGCGCCACGCTGCCGCAATCGGCGATGGCGAAGAGTTTGCCGTGGTACGCATAGGTGGCGTGACCGGGACGATACGAGGAGGGTGCGATGAGCACGCCGAAGGATCCGGAACCCACGAACAACGCGCCGGAGCAGGAGGCTGCGTCACCGTCGCTGTCGAAGAACGCCGGGAACGCACCCGGCGAGGAGCCCGCACCGCCGACCTCCGATGACGCGTCGGCCGCTCCCGACGACGAATCCGGCGCGCCGCCGCCACCCACCGAGCAAGCACCCGGCTCCGCGGCAGGTCAGCCCGTCGAGCAATGGTGGCAGCCCGCCGATACTCCGCCCGGGGGACCGCTGGGTGGGCAGTGGGGCGCGGAACCGAGCGGGCAGCAGGCCGAACCTCGAGCATGGGGAGCCGACAGCGGGCAGCAGTCGTGGGGCGCGGAACCCGCCGCACCCGGCCAGCCGTGGGGCGCCGCCGCGTCGGGCAGCTCGGCACCGCAGATGCCGCCCGGCGAATCCACCCGGCCGTTCACACCCGGCGACCATGCGCAGTACGGGTCGGCTGGTCAACCGCAGTATCCCCCGGTCGGGCAGCCACCGCAGGATGCCCAGCAGCAGTACCCGCCCAGCGGTCAACCGCAGTACCCCGCGGGCGGCGTCTACAACTACCCGCCGACCACAGGACCGCAAAATTCGCAGTCCGGCGGCTATCCGTCCTATCCACAGCAGGAGTATCAGCCGTACGGCGAGCCGCCGCGGCAGCCGGGCAGTCAGGTGTACTCGATCATCGGATTCGCCTGCGCGGCGATCGCGGTACTGTTCTGCCCGATCCTGTTCGGGCCTGCCGGGATCGTCCTCGGCGTGGTCGGGCACAACAAGGGCGAATCGCTCGGCAAATGGGCGGCCATCGCGGCGGCCATCGGCACGGTGATCGGCTTCATCGTCGGGTTCGTCGTATTCTCCGGAGACTTGACGACGTAGATTCTCGGTATGCGTCGATTCGGTGGATTCTCACGGGCCGCTGCCAACGTGGCTGGGGGCCGGTCATGACCGGATTCGCGGGCTTTCCACTGGCGGGCCTGGACTTCTACGAGGACCTCGAGGCCGACAACTCGAAGGCATTCTGGACCGCGCACAAGGACATCTACGCGCGAGCGGTGAAAGAGCCGATGACCGCACTGCTCGCCGGGCTGGAGTCGGATTTCGGAGCGGCCAAGATCTTCCGCCCATACCGCGATGTCAGATTTTCCAACGACAAGTCGCCATACAAGACTGCCCAGGGCGCGGTGGTCGGCGCCGCGCAGAGCGTCGGCTGGTACGTCCAGATCGGCGCCGCCGGGCTGTACGTCGGCGGCGGTTTCTACCAGGGCTCCCCCGCCCAGATCGCGCTGTTGCGCGCCACCATCGACGACGACGTGCGCGGGCCCGAGCTCGCGGCGATTCTCGCGAAACTCACCAAGGCAGGCTTCACCGCCAGCGGCGAGAAGCTGAAGACCAAGCCGAAGGGCTACGCCGCCGACCATCCGCGCATCGACCTGCTGCGGCACAAATCCCTCACGTGCGGCAAGGAATTCGGCGCACCGGCCTGGCTGGACACGCCGCGCGCGGCCGAAGAGGTCCGCGCCGCGTGGGAGACGACACGGCCGCTGATCGAATGGCTGGCGGCGGTGGTCGGCAGCCCGCCGTCGTGGTGACACAGCGTCGGCTCGCCCCGTCGAGGATGTGCGCCGTCAGCGCCGTCGGGCGAGCACCAGCGCGAAGCGATCGTCCGGGTCGGTCCAGACGTGTTCGGTGCCGAAACCGGCGGCCGTGAGTTCGGTGCTCAGGCCATCGACCCGGAACTTCGCCGAGATCTCGGTGCGCATCTGGTCGCCGCGGGCAAACCGCACGGTGAGGTCGAGCGCGCGGACCGTGACCGTCATATCCTCGGTGGCCTCCAGGCGCATCTCGATCCACTCGTGCGCCGAATCCCAGATCGCGATATGCCGGAACTTCTCCGGGGGGAAATCGGCGTCGAGCCGGGAGTTCAGCACATGCAGCACGTTGCGGTTGAACTCGGCGGTGACGCCCGCCGCGTCGTCGTAGGCGGGGACGAGCACCGCGGAGTCGATGACCAGACCCGCACCGAGCAGCAACTGTTCGCCCGGCTCCAGCACGTCGCGGATGGCCGCCAGGAATTCGGCCCGCTCTCCGGGGACCAGATTGCCGATGGTGCCCCCAAGGAAAGCGATCATCCTGCGGCCTCCGCGCGGCAGGTTGTGCAGGGTGTCGGTGAAATCGCTGACCACACCGTGCACGGCCAACCCGGGGAACTCGGCCGCGACGGCATCCGCCGCCGCGCGCAGCGCTGCCGCCGAAACATCCTGCGGAACATAGGTTTTCAGTGGGGCACGCGCGGTAAGGGCGGTGAGCAGCAGCCTGGTCTTTGCCGCAGAACCGGCGCCGAGCTCGACCAGCACCTCGGCCTGCGCAGCGCGCGCGATCTCGCCGACCACGCGCTCCAGCAGCGCGCGCTCGGTGCGTGTCGGGTAGTACTCGGGCAGTTCGGTGATCCGCTCGAACAGCTCGCTACCCCTGGCGTCGTAGAACCACTTGGGCGGTAGCCACTTCGGGTTCGCGGTGAGGCCGAGCCGGGCGTCCGAGCGCAACGCCGCGGTCAGGTCGTCGTCGGATAGGTGGATCTCCAGCGTCGGTGCGGTCATAGCACGGGCCTTTCGGTGTCAGAGGAGGGCGTCGACGGATAGCGCGCCGGGCCTTGCGGTGACCAGGCTGCGGTCCGGGATCGACCGCCATCGGGGGTCGTCGTCGAACGGTTCGGACGACAGAATCGCGAAAGTGTCGGTGACCAGCACGGACAACGAGTGGTGGCAGGTGGTCGCCCACAGCTGCGCACCGTCGCACAGCAGGAAATTCAGGCGCGCGTCCGGTACTCGGTCGAGCACCGCGCCGGCGAGCAGCTTCAGTGCCGCCGGGGCGGCCGACCACGCACCGTCCGGCGATCCGGTCGCCAGCAGGTCGCACAGGATCACCCAGAGCGTGGCGGTGTCGGTGGCGGATTCTGCCTCGAGCAACCGGCTCGGGGCGAACAGTCCCTCGGCGCCGAGTTCGACTGCGGTGTGCGCGAACTCCGAGGCCACCGCGCTCAGCGTGTCGCGCCAGTCCGGCACGACGCCGTTGTGGCTGAAGGCCCAGCGCCCGCGGGTGAACGGCGCGCACGCGGACCGCTCCACCGGCATCCCGACGGTCGCCGAACGCACCGCGCCGAGCACCGCCCAGGATTCGAGTTGTGGCAATACCTCGTCCACGGCCGGATCGGTCCAGATCGGCGCCGCATTGCGGTAGCGGCTGACGGCGACCGAGTCGTCCTCGGTCTCGCGCCACCACGCGACACCGAAACCGTCGGCGTTGATGGTGCCGCCGCGGCGCATGTCTCGGGGAGCCCATGCCTGAGCGCGCAGGGAATGCGCTCCGAGGGTCAACATGTCGCCGACCCGGACCGGCGGGCCGATATAGCCCAGATGTCTACACATGGGCACCCACTCTCGTTCCCGGACGGATCGCCACGTCGCACGGCCCCCAGATCCGTGCCCCGCCAGGACGAACGTCGCTCACTCGCCTTCCCCCGGTCGCAGATCCCGCGCCAAGCGGAAACCGGCGAAGATCTGGCGGCGGATCGGGTGGTCCCAATTGCGAAAAGTGCCGCGACAGGCGACCGGGTCGGTGCCGAAAGAACCCCCGCGCAGGACGCGATAGTCACCGCCGAAGAAGACCGCGGAGTACTCCTTGTACGGGAAGGCGCGGAAACCCGGGTAAGGCTCGAAGCTCGACGCGGTCCACTCCCAGACGTCGCCGATCAACTGGTGCACACCTGCCGGGGACGCACCGGCCGGATAGGCGCCGACCTCCGCGGGTTCCAGATGACGTTGACCGAGATTAGCGGTGCCGACATCGGGATCGGTGTCGCCCCAGGGGAATCGACGGGACGCGCCCGTCGCCGGGTCGAACCTGGCCGCCTTCTCCCATTCGGCTTCCGTGGGTAGTCGCTTGCCCGCCCAGTTCGCGTACGCCTCGGCCTCGAACCAGCACACATGCACCACCGGCTGGTGTCGGCGTAGCGGGGTCATCACGCCGAACACCCGGCGCCACCAGTGCCCGGCCGGGTCGCGCTCCCAGAACTGTGGCGCGACCAGACCCGCTTCCGTGCGGTGCGCCCAGCCGCGCACGGACCACAGTTCGGGACGGTCGTAGCCGCCGTCGTCTATGAAGGCCAGATATTGCTCGTTGGTCACGGGCGCGGCATCGATCGCGAAGCCGGGCACCGACACCCGGTGGGCGGGGCGCTCATTGTCGAGCGCCCACGCGTCGGTCGAGGTGCCCATCGTGAATTTGCCTGCGGGAATGACGATTTCACCGGCGACCGGAGCCGATGTGGTCGGCACGGCCGCTCCGGAGAGCACGGCGGCACCGGTGCGCAGCTGGTGGGTGGCCAGCATGGTCTCGTCGTGCTGCTGCTCGTGCTGGGCGATCATTCCGAACGCGAAACCACCGTCGACCAACGGCCTGCCCTGTAACTCGTTGCGCTCCAGCACATCCCATACCCTGTCACGAACCACGCCGACGTAGTCGCGGGCCTGGGTGGGATCGAGCAGGGGCAGCGCGGGACGGCTCGCGCGGGCGTTTTTGAAGGCGTCGTAGAGTTCGTCGAGGTCGGCGCGCACAGGTTCGCGACCGCCAACATCGCGGACGAGCCACAGTTCTTCCTGGTTGCCGATGTGCGCGAGATCCCAGACCAGCGGGCTCATCAGACGCGAATGCTGGGCCACCAGCTCGGCTTCGTCGACACAGCCGGTGAGAGTCAGGGTGCGCTGTCGCGCGCGGGCGAGTACGTCGGCGATCCGGTCCCGTAGCTGTTCGGTGCCGGAACTGTCGGTCGGGGTGGGGTACTGAGTGGTCACGATAAACGTCTCCGAGATCGGTTCTGATCGGCGTCGTCACGCTCGCGAACGAGTCCGCGGGCGCGACGATTCGGCCCTTGTCGGCCAGGTCGACCGGCGCGCAGTCGACGATGCGCGGCAGGTACGCCGTCACGCGCCGGCTTCCGGTCGATCCGGCCCTGTGCCGTTCCCGGCGCGGTCTTCGGTCGGGGTGCGGCCGCTGCGACATCGTTCGGCGGCGGATTCGATCTCCGTGGCGCAGGCCGCGGTGGCCGCGTGGGCGGCGGCGAGCCGCAGCAGGTCGACCGCGGCGGAACGGATGTCCCGGTCGGCCAGGCCATAGCGGGCGGCGTCGAGCCAGTGGCCCGCGAGCGGCGCGGCGACCGTTGTCGCCTCGGCGACCACGGACGGGCTCGACATGAGCGCTTCGATCACCTGGACCGGCGTGGTCCAGGTGTCGCCGGGCTGGGCGTCTATGTAGCGGACCTCCAGATGCCCCGACGCGCGCACCGGCGGGAACATCGTGGTCAGGTGGTAGTCCAGGTCGCTGACGTCGGGGCGGCGCCCCACCTCATCGTCCAGTCCGCCCGACAGCCAGTCGGCGAACGTCGCGCCGGGCGGAGCCAACCACCCGGTCTCGCGGCCGTCCCTACTTCCGTCGGGACTTCGCACGCACAGCAGCGGGACGTCCAGCGCCCATTTGCTGTACCCGGCCACCGGGTCGGTCCAGTCCATCACGGGCGGGCGGGTGCGCACGTTGTCCAGCCGCAGCCAGGCTCGCATGCGCTGCGAAGCCCAGGCGCCGGACGGAGCCCCGCGCAGGGCAGGCGAGCAGGCGAAAGCAGCCAGCAAAGCCGGACCGACGGCATACAGTGCCGTCCACCGCGCGGTCACCTCCGCGCGGTGGGCGCCCGCGTCGACACTGACCTGGGCGGCCGCGGTATTGCACATCATCAACTTACCGAACGGGCCGACACCACCGAAGGCATGCTCCATGGCGCGGTAGCGCGGCAGCCGCAGGATTCGTTTGGGGCGGCGGTCCGCGTCGGCGGCAAGGGAAACGGTACGGATGGACCGGGTTTCGAGGAGTTTCCGCAACAAGCGGGCATCGTCGCGCAGTCGGTCGCACAGCCGCGCGGCATCAGCGTAAGGAGCGCTGGAGAGTTCTATTTGACCACCGGGTTCCAGGGTGACCCGGCTGCCCCCCGGCAGTGCGAGCGCCGGAGAATCGGGGGCGATGGATCGTGGTGCGTACGGTCCGAGAGCATCCGCCAGAGCAGCCAGCGGCGGACGCGGGGCGGACGCGGGGCCTGACGCCGAACACTCACCCTGCACGGTAAGCCACTCGAGTTCGGCACCGATCAGACGGGGCGGTCCGAGCTTGAAGCAGACGCCGCCGACATAGGCCTCCGCCGCCGCGCGGGAAGATAGTTCTCCCTGCTCCGGGGCACAATGGGCCGACTCAGGTGTATCGAGCGTGACCGCCATGGCAACCTCCACTGTGCGTTCCGAGTTGTAGTGGTGTAGTGGTTTCGAGTCCGCTGTTATTCAGTTATCCCCATACCGCTCGGTCCTATTCCACTCCGATGCCGGATTCCGAGCGCGGCGATCCATCCAGGGTAGCCACGGCAGCTGACAAGAAATCGACGAGAAGCCGAACTTCACACCGGATAAGGTCGGCGGCATGCTGGATGACGATCGTGTACGAGCCGACACTCCCGGATGCGCGTCCGGATCCGAACTCGGTCCGGTGTTCCTCGACAGCGCCGGGTCCTCGCTGCCGCCGCGGGTCGTCACCGACACTGTCATCGGTCACCTGCTACGCGAGGCGGAGATCGGTGGCTACCGTGCCGCTAACGAGAGGCTGGGTGATCTCGCCGCGGTGAAGACCGCGATCGGCACGCTGATCAACGCCGCGCCGACGAGCATCGCGCTCAGCGACAGCGCCACCCGCTCCTGGGCGGATTTCTTCTACTCGGTTCCGCTGGCGCCCGGCGATCGCATCCTGGTCTCCGAGGCCGACTACGCGAGCAATGCCATCGCCGCCCTGCAGCGCGCCCGCGCCACCGGTGCGACGGTGCAGAAGATTCCGAGCGACGGCAGCGGGCAGATCGACCTCGACGCACTGGCCGCCATGGTCGACGAACGGGTCAAGTTGGTCTCGGTACTGCACGCGCCGACGAACGGCGGCCTGGTGAACCCGGCCGCCGAGGCGACGAGAATCGCGCATTCGGTCGGCGCGCTCGTGCTGCTGGACGCCTGCCAGTCCGCAGGACAGCTGCCACTGGACGTGGCCGACCTCGGTGTCGACGCGTTGTCGGCGACCGGTCGCAAGTGGCTGCGCGGCCCCCGCGGAACCGGATTCCTGTACCTGCGGCCCGAGTTGGCACAGTCCATGGAGCCCGAGCGGCTCGACCTGCACGGCGCGAAGTGGACCGGCCCGGACGACTACCGCCTAGCGCCGGATGCCAGCCGTTTCGAGTTCTGGGAGTGCGACGTCGCAGGACGACTCGGTCTGGGCGCCGCGGTGCGGTACCTGCTCGACCTGGGTCCGGACAACGTGTACGCCGCGGTCGCGGCTCGCGCCGAGCACCTGCGCAAGACACTGCCGGAGATCCCCGGCGTCACGGTGCACGACATCGGCGTCCGGCACAGCGGCATTGTGTCGTTCACCGTCGACGACATCGAATCCACCGAGGTGCGCGACCAGCTGCTGGCGCAGGACATCACCGTCACGGTCAGCCACGCCGGCTCGACCCTGCTGGACATGACGGGCCGCGGCCTGGCATCGGTGGTCCGCGCCTCTCCGCACTGTTACGTCAGCTTCGACGAACTGGACCGGTTCGTCGCCGCGGTCGCGGCGCTCTAGGACTCCGATGCGCCCCGAAAGCACCGCGAAGTAGCCCCTTTCAGACCAAATGCACGTCAAGCGCCCTGGCCACCAGTGCGGCGACGTCGGCGCCCTGGCCGACCAGGCGCAGGCTGCGGTTGGCCTGCAAAGCGGCGATACCGTGAACTGGCAGCACAGTCCGGCCGGTGCTACGTCGACCGCTACGCGGCCACCTTCGATGCCCCGGCGTTACGGTCCTGACCTGGGATCTTCAGAAGGGGGGTTAACGCAGCGCTGCGATAGCGGGATAGTTGGTGGAGGCCGGGTCTCGGCCGACGGTTGGTGCTGAGGAGTTGAGGTTTTGAGCAGGTTCACCGACGAGATGTACGCCACGGCGCAGACCTCCGAGCGGGGCTTGGTGACCGGCGAGCCGACCGTCCCGCAGCGCCGCACCTGGGCGGAGATCCATCAGATCGCCCGCCGTATGGCGGGCGGCTTGGCCGCGGCGGGAATCGGACACGGTGACGCGGTCGGCGTGCTGGCCGGGATGCCGGTCGATATCGCCCCGGCCTGCCAGGCCATCTGGATGCGCGGAGCGTCGATCACGATGCTGCATCAGCCGACACCGCGCACCGATCTCGTTCTCTGGGCACGCGACACCGAGACCGTGCTGACCATGATCGAGGCGCGCGCCGTCGTCCTCGGCGCGCCGTTCGAGGCTGCCGAGCCGCTGTTGCGCGAGCGCGGCATCACCGTGGTGCGCATCGACCAGTTGCCCGACGGTCCCGACATCGACCCGGTGTCCACCGACGAGGACGATATCGCGTTGCAGCAGTTGACCTCCGGCTCGACTGGCTCGCCGAAGGCGGTGCGGATCACGCACGGAAACTTCTTCGTCAACGCCTATGCCATGTTCGACCGGGTGAAGTTCCAGCTCGACGACGACGTGATGATCAGCTGGCTGCCACTGTTCCACGACATGGGCATGGTCGGATTCCTCAGCGTCCCTATGCAATTCGGTGCGGAAGTGGTCTGTGTGACGCCGCTGGACTTCCTGACCCGCCCGCTGCTGTGGGCCGAGCTGATCCACAAATACCGCGGCACCGTCACCGCCGCACCGAATTTCGCGTACTCACTATTGGCCCGACGGCTGCGACAGGCCGACGACGACGCGTTCGACCTCAGCAGCGTGCGTTACATGTGGAATGGCGCGGAACCGGTCGACCCGGACACCATGGACGCGCTGGCCACGGCCGGAAGACGGTTCGGGCTCAACCCGATGGCGCTCACCCCGGTCTACGGCATGGCCGAGACCACGCTCGCCGTCTCGGTCCCCGATCCCGGCCTCGGCCAAGTGGTGGACGTGATCGACGCCGACCTGCTCGAAGCGATCGGCAAGGCGGTGCCGGTACCGGACGAGCACAGGCACGGGCACGGGCACACCGGCACCATCCGCAGGCTGGCGACCCTTGGCTACCTGGTCGACAATCTGGAAGGCCGAATCGTCGACAGCGACCGTCAGCCGCTGCCGGTCCGCTCGGTGGGTGTGATCGAATTGCGCGGCCCCGCGGTCACACCCGGCTACGTGACGATGGACGGATTCCGCCCCGCCCAGGACGCCGACGGCTGGTTGGACACCGGCGACATCGGCTACTTCACCGAGGAGGGTCTGATCGTGGTGTGCGGCCGGATCAAGGACGTCATCATCATGGCCGGCCGCAATATCTATCCCACCGATATCGAACGCGCCGCCACCAGGGTGAGCGGTGTCCGACCCGGCAACGCGGTCGCGGTACGCCTGGACGCGGGCCAGAAGCGGGAGAGCTTCGCCGTGGTGGTGGAGAGCAACAACCACCAGAACCCCGACGAGGTCAAACGGATCGAGCACGAGATCGTGCACGAGGTGTTCTCCGAGGTGGGTGTGCGGCCGCGCACCGTGGCGGTGCTGGGCCCCGGCGCACTGCCGAAGACCTCGTCGGGCAAACTTCGCCGTGCCGCCACCGCCATCCACGTGCACTGAACGATCCGCGCAAGGCCCACCCAAGAAGGAGTAGACGTGCCACTGACGCCTGACGACATCCGGAATGTCCAGTTCGGGAAGCCTCGGTTCGGCCAGCGCGGCTATGACCCCGAGGACGTGGATCGGCTCCTCGACGATGTCGAGAGCACGTTGCGCACGCTCTACGCACGAATCGCCCAATTGGAGAGAACCACGCGCTGAGCGTTGCGGCGCGGGCTCAGTGCAGTTGGTTCTGCGCGGTCTCCAGACCGACCCGCAGCAGCAGCTCCACCGCGTCGGCGGCCTGCTCGACGATCACCGGGACCTCTTTGCGTTCCGGCGCCGAAAACGGCTTCAGCACATAGTCGGCCGGATCCTGCCGCCCCGGCGGACGGCCGATGCCGATGCGGGTGCGCAGGTAGTCCTTGGTGGTCAAGGCGCTGGAGACAGAGCGGAGCCCGTTGTGGCCGCCCTCGCCGCCGCCCCGCTTGAGCCGGATCGCGCCGAACGGAAGGTCGAGTTCGTCGTGCACGACGATCACCTCGGTGGGCGACACGGAGAAGAATCTGGCCAGCGCGGCCACCGCCCGTCCGGATAGGTTCATGAACGACCTCGGCTTGGCGATCAACACCTGGCGGCCGTCCAGCCGGGCTTGCAGCAGGTCCGCGCCGGATTTCTTGTGCACACCAAAACGGCCGCCGACGCGCTCCGCGAGCACGTCGGCGACCAGAAAACCGAGATTGTGCCGGGTGCGCTCGTATTCGGGACCTGGGTTACCCAGTCCGACGACGAGCGCGGGCCCGGTCGACGATTCGGTGTTATTCAGCGCTCTCGGCCTCGCCTGCCGCACCCTCGGTTTCGGCCGCGGCGGCAGGGGCAGCGATGACATTGACGATCAGCGTCTCCGGATCGACGGCCAGGCTGACGCCGGCAGGCAGCTCCAGTGCGCCCGCGGTGATCTGGGTACCCGGCTCGACGCCTTCGACGGAGACCTCAATGGTCTCGGGAAGCTTCATCGCGTCGGCCTCGATGGACACGGTGGTGGCCTCCTGGGTGACCAGGGTGCCCGGGACGGCATCACCGACGACGGCGACGATCACGTCGGCGGTGACCTTCTCGCCACGCTTGATGATCAGCAGGTCGGCGTGCTCGATGTAGCGGCGAATCGGGTGCACCACAACGGATTTGGTCAGCGCAAGCTGCTTCTTGCCGTCGATGACCAGGTTCAGCACCGCGTTGGTGCCGTGCTCGCGCAGGATGGCGGCGAAAGCCTGGGCGTTGACCGACAGGTGCTGCGGGTCGGCCTGATGGCCGTAGAGCACTGCCGGGACGTTGCCCGCGCGGCGGGTGCGGCGGGCGGCGCCCTTGCCGAACTCGGTGCGTACGGCGGCTTCGAGAAGGTTGGCGTCGGACATGACTGGATCTACTCCTACGGCTCTTCCGGACTGTCAACGGTTACACGTCAGGGGCTGCTCACACCTGACCGGGTTGGTCTACTCGTCGGGCGAAGACCGAACGAGGACGGCCGGAAGCCGAGCCGCGTCGATCACGGTGCGCAAACAGGTCTGCGGTCACCCTCGCCGAGACAACCCGAACACCATACCGCAGCGCGCGGCCGTGCCTGGAATCGGGTGGTCACCAGCGCGTCGGGGTCGCCATCATGCCAGTCGCGTACGCTGGCGTGGTTGCCGATCGGTTGTCTGTGAAAGGTTGTTTCCGTTGAGCGCCTCCCCTGAGGGTGTCGTCGCGCCCGCCCCCCGCGGATTACCTGCCGAGGTCGCCCGGCGACGCACGTTCGCGGTCATCTCCCATCCTGACGCGGGCAAGTCGACGCTCACCGAGGCACTCGCCCTGCACGCCAGGATGATCTCCGAGGCGGGCGCGATCCACGGCAAGGCCGGACGCAAGTCCACGGTCTCGGACTGGATGGAGATGGAGAAGGCGCGCGGCATCTCGGTCAGCTCGACGGCGCTGCAGTTCAACTATCGCGCCGCGGGCTCCGACGTCGACAGCGTGATCAACCTGGTCGACACCCCCGGCCACTCCGATTTCTCCGAGGACACCTACCGGGTGCTCACCGCCGTCGACGCCGCGGTGATGCTGATCGACGCCGCCAAGGGCCTGGAGCCGCAGACGCTGAAGCTGTTCCAGGTCTGCCGCCACCGCGGCATACCGGTGATCACGGTGATCAACAAGTGGGACCGTCCCGGACAGGCGCCGCTGGAACTGCTCGACGAGATCAACGAGCGGATCGGCCTCACCCCGACCCCGCTGTTCCTCCCGGTCGGCATCGCGGGCGACTTCCGCGGCCTGTTGCGCCGCGGTCCCGACGGGTCACCCCTCGAATACATCCACTTCACCCGCACCGCCGGCGGTGCGACCATCGCACCGGAGGAGTCGCTGACCCCGGAGTCCGCGGAGGCGCGTGAGGGCGAGCCGTGGACCACCGCCGTCGAGGAGAGCGAGCTGCTCTCCGCCATCGGGCAGGACCACGACCAGGAGCTGTTCCTCGCCGGACAGACCTCGCCGGTGATCTACGCCTCCGCGATGCTGAACTTCGGCGTGCGGCAGTTGCTGGAGACCCTGGTCGCGCTGGCGCCTGCGCCGGGCCCGCGCCGGGATGTCGGCGGCAACCCGCGCGACACCTCCGACCCGTTCAGCGCGGTCGTGTTCAAGGTGCAGGCGGGTATGGACGCCGCGCACCGCGACCGACTCGCCTTCATGCGGATCGTGTCCGGTGAGTTCGAGCGCGGCATGGTGGTCACCCACGCGCAGACCGGACGGCCGTTCGCGACCAAGTACGCGCTGACCGTGTTCGGCCGCGAGCGCGCCACCGTCGACACCGCCTACCCCGGCGACGTGGTCGGCCTGGTGAACGCGACGGCGCTGGCACCGGGCCACACCCTGTTCGTGGACAAGAAGGTGGAGTTCCCGCCGATCCCGTCCTTCGCGCCGGAGCATTTCGCGGTGTTGCGCGCGCAGAGCGCGGGCAAGTACAAGCAGTTCCGCAAGGCCATCGATCAACTCGACTCCGAGGGTGTCGTCCAAGTGCTACGCAACGATCTCCGCGGTGACGCCTCTCCGGTTCTCGCGGCCGTCGGCCCGATGCAGTTCGAGGTGGTCACCGCGCGCATGCTCGCGGAGTTCACTGTCGAGACCACGATGGAGCATCTCGGCTACTCGCTGGCTCGGCGTACCGACGCCGCCTCGGCGGAGGATCTCGGGCGTCAGCGCGGGGTCGAGGTGTTCACCCGCAGCGACGGCGCGCTGCTCGCGCTGTTCAGCGACAAGTGGCGGCTGCAATACATCGAGAAGGAACATCCGACGCTGACATTGGAACCGCTGGTCGCCACCGCGGACTGAGTCACTCGGCTTCGGGCTCGGGTGGCTGCGGCACGGCTCCCGGCTCGCGCTGGACCGCGGCGATGCCGTCATCCCGCGCGATCAGGCCCCACCTGCTGGAGGTCAGCCGCAGGCTCGGCAGGTCGCTCAGCGAGAGCACCACCTCGTAGGTGCGCTCGTAACCGGTGTGCGAAATCCGCCAGCAGCCGTCGTCGCAGCGGACGTAACGGTCGGAATAGAAGGCCGCGCCGCGCAGCAGCATGTTGTGGCTGGGAATCAGGACGGTGTCGGCGAGGTACCAGGTGCCGGTCGCCGAGTCGCCGTCGACGTCGATCTCGGGATGGTCGCATCGGTGTTCGGTGATCACATGCGGGCCGAGGGTGTTGCGCATGAACGCGAGAAACGCGTCACGTGATTCGAACTGGAGATATTCGCTGTAGGTGGCGGTGGCCTCGGGAACCATGGTGTCCACGAACTCGTCCCACGATTTGGTGTCGAGGCTGCGCAGATAGCGATACTTCAGCCGACTGATCGCGGCGACATCATCCATTTGCCGCTCGTCGCGGCCACGCCTGACCCTCGGATCGTCGCGCACCTGCCCGAAATCGATCGGCCCCGCGTCGAAACGCAGCTGCCCCCCGGTGTCGAGGCTCCCGCCTTCCGGCGCGCTGGTGCCTACTGCTTGGTCACCGCTTTCCGGCGCGCTGGTTCGTACTGCCTGGTCACCGCCTTCCGGCGCACCGGCGCGCATTGCTCGGTCGCCGCGTCCCGACGCACCAGTGCGCATTCGCTGGTCGCCGCGCTCCTGCCCACCGGTGCCTGCACCCCGGTCCCCACGCACCTGCGCGCCGACCCCTACGCCTGGGTCGCCGCGCTCCTGCCCGCCGGTTCCCTGATCCATACCTCCACAATCCCATCCGAAGCCACGCCACTTCACGAATTGGGAGATTTGTATCAGATTGCTATCACAGTCGGGGAATATCCCCTGAAGATCAACTAGACAGTCAACTTCCGATGGTGAAGCATGTGTGGCAGAAGTCCTCGCCGAACTCGGTGAGCCGCAGACTCTTGCGCACTATTTTGGGCGCCCGGCCCGCCTTTTTCAGCGCCGCCTCCACCATAGGCTGCACCTCGAGCACCATGTACCGGCTCAATACCACCGGATCGTCGGAGGTCAGCGTCAGTCCGAGGCGGTTGAGGTTGATCAGATAAGAACGTGCGCGATCCGGGTACCGCACGCCCGCCTGCTCGGGCACGGAGGTGAGATCGCCCTGCACCAGCTCCGAGCCGATGCCGAGCGGGCGGTTGGTGCGCACGTCGACCGACGGTTGCGGACCGTTGAGCGCCATGAAGCGCAGCATGCGCGCCTCGTCAGGAGCGAGCTGGTCGAGGATGCGGTCGTAGGCCGGGTGCACGTCCTCGGTGAAGTACACATCCGCGGACCTGGCCAGCAGTGCGTCGCCGCGGCGGCGCAGTTCCTCCGTGCTCGCCGAGCGGAGGTGCGAGCCGACTCCCAGCGCCTGCTGGGAGCCTGGACCGTTGGACGTCGGCACATAGCTGACGACCTCGCGCACCGACCCCTCGGTGACGCCGAGCGCACTGCGGGCTATGGAGCGCAACGCGTTTCCGGTCCGTTCGGCGATCTCTGCCGACGACTCGCCGTCCAGCGCTGCCTGGGTGATCTCCTTGGTCACGTCGACGGTGGTGCCGACGGCCCACTGACCACCGCGCACGACCGTGCCCGCGGCCAGTCCTGCCGCACGGAACACGCCGCGGATCAGTCGCGCCTCGTTGCTGATCTGCCGCTGTTCGACATCCGAGCCGCGCTCGACGGCACGGGAACCGGCCCGGGCCACGTCCTGTCCGGTCCTGTCGTCTGCCACATTTTCTCCGATATCGCCAGGTGAACGAATCCGCCCCACAGATTACTTCCCCCTGTGCCGCCGGTCATTGTCGCCGCCTGACTCCGCCAGCGTGGCATTCCGGACAAACACTGTGACCGATATCTCGACAACCACCTCTATGGGAGGCGCACTCGCGGTGTAAGCAGGCCCTCCGCTGGCAATCGCGTTCCTTTGCCGGGAGAGTGCTAGTTTATGGTGCCGGTGAGGCGGCGGTCACCGGTGTATCGGCAGGAGGGTGTCGTGTTAGAGAGTGTTTTCGGAATCCACCCCACGGTCCTCCTCGAGCTTGTGACAATCCCGCTTTTCACGGGGATCATCGGCTACATCACCAACTGGACCGGCGTGCTCATGCTCTTCAAGCCGGTCGCCTTCCACGGCATTCACGTTCCTGGCCTGCGCGCGCTATATCCGTTCCTCCCCAAACGAATTCAAGTTTTGCCGCTGCTGAGCTATGACGGCAGATTCGGTTGGCAGGGCATCGTCCCGTCGCGCGCGGACAAGATGGCCAGCATCGCGGTCGACAAGGGCCTTGCCAAACTCGGCAGCGTCGCCGACTTCTACCGCGAGCTGGAACCGGACAAGCTGGCCGAGCATCTAGCCGGCATCGCCGACGCGCAGATCAAGGACATCGTCGAGGAAATCCTGCGGCGCGAACATCCCCAGCTCTGGTATAACCTGCCGAATCAGGTCCGCGACATGGTGCATGCCAGGGTGCGCCAGCAGCTGCCGGAGATCCTGCGCGAGCTCACCGAGGAATTGGGCGCGAATATCGATCAGCTGCTCGATGTGAAGCAGATGGTGATCCGCTACTTCCAGGCCCGCCCGCACCTGCTCAACACACTGTTCCAGGTGCTCGGCGCCAAAGAACTGCGATTCATGCAGGACTTCGGTTTCTACTTCGGCGCGCCCATGGGCGCGGTGTTGGTGGCCGTGCTGCATCTGACCGGATGGTCCAGCCTCGTCGTACTGCCGATCGGCGGCGTGATCATCGGCTGGGTGGTCAACTGGATCGGGATCAACATGATCTTCGCGCCCGCCTATCCGAAGTGGTGGTGCCCGTGGCGGCAGGGTCTACTGATCAAACGCAAATCCGAAATCACCGACGGCTATGCGGAATTGGTGTCCAGCCAGGTGATCACCGTGGCGAATATCGGCGACGAGTTGCTCAACGGCCCGCGCTCCGATCGCACCATGCAGATGCTCGAGGACACTTTGCGCCCCGCCGCCGATCGCGCGCTCGGGCCTGCCCGCACCGCGGTCAAGTTCGTGCTCGGCAGCCGCGAATACGACTCGCTGCAATCGACGCTCACCACCGAGGCCATGGCTATCGCGCCGATCGCGTTCGCCGACCCCGAGTTCAACATCCGCCAAGGTAGGCAGATCAACGAGTACATCGCCAAACAGATGTCGGCGTTGTCGCCCCCGGACTTCGTGGACATGCTGAGAGCCGCCATCAAACAGGATGAATGGTTGCTTTTCGTGCATGGTGGCGTGCTCGGGCTGTTCGCCGGATACGCTCATATCCTGATCTTCGGAACAGGAGTGGCGACATCATGGCTGTAGCGGGTCCGGACGGCGGCGACATCGAAGCCGTCGAGCACCCCGACGCGACGGAGACGAACGCCGGGCCATCCCGGGAGATCGCGCGGCGGCCCGCCTCGGACGTCATGCACGCCAGCGAATTACCCACGCGGATATCGGTTCCCGTGGCCACCGTGCGTGCGGCGACCGGTGTCGCCCTGGTCGCATGGACCGCCGTCGCCGAGGCCACCGCCTGGGGTGTCGGCACCGTGGTCGGCGTCGCCTCGACCGTCGTGCGGCGCAGCATCGAGGGCGCGCCGCCCCGAGAAGTATTCACCGAGGCCGAGGCCGAGGTGCGCGACGCGATGCGCAAGGCGCTCGGGCTGCCCACAACCCCGGAAACGCCGGTGCAGGACGGTGTGCCGACGCTGCGCGAGCAGGGCGCCGCGCTGCTGCGTTTGTCGGCGAGCACGCACGACGAGGACGAGAACCACCCGGCCTTCGCGGGCATGCTCGCCGAACTGACCCCGGACGAGGCGCGCATTCTGCGTTTCTTGCATCTGGACGGACCGCAGCCCTCGATCGACGTCCGCACCGGGCGTCCCCGTGCGCTCGGCGGGGAACGCATCGGCTCGATGCTCACGCTGATCGGCGAGCAGGCGGGCCTGCGCTTCCCGAACCGGATCCAGCAGTACCTGACCAACTTGCGCAGGCTCGGCCTGGTCGAGCACGCGCGCGAGCCGATCGGCAATCCGAACCGCTACCAGCTGTTGGAGGCGCAGTCGCTGGTGCGGGAGATGCTGAAGCGCTCCGGGTTCGGTACCAAGGTGATCTACCGCAGCGTGGTGCTCACCGACTTCGGCAAGGACTTCGTGCGGACCTGCCTGCCGGTGGCCGTGCAGGACGGACGCGCCTCCGGGCATTAGGCGCGCGGACTACACACTGTCGGCCAGTTCCAGCCAGCGCTCCTCGACCGTCTCCTTCTCCGCGAGCACCTGCTCGAGCTCCGCGCCCAAGGTGACCAGCCGGTTTCGATCGGTGGCGGCGTCGGCCAGCGCGGCATGCAGACGCTGTTCCCGGTCCGACAGCTTGTCGATCGCGCGTTCCAGGCGGGTCAGCTCCTTGCGGGCCGCACGATAAGTCGCGGAATCGGTGGCAGAGGCGTCGACAGGCTTGGCCTCCGGCGCGGTGGCGCGGACTGGGCCCGCGCTGAGGGCCGCGCGCTTGTTCAGATACTCCTCGATGCCGCCGGGCAGATTGGTGAGCTTGCCGTCGCCGAACAGCGCCCAGGTCGAGTCGCAGATGCGCTCGATCAGATAGCGGTCGTGGCTGATCACCACCAGGGTGCCCGCCCAGTTATCGAGCAGATCCTCCAGCTGTTGCAGAGTGTCGATATCCAGGTCGTTGGTCGGCTCGTCGAGCAGCAGGACGTTCGGCTCGGACATGAGGATGCGAGTCAGCTGCAGGCGCCTGCGCTCGCCACCGGACAGGTCGCCGACCGGAGTGCGCTGGCGAGCGGGGCTGAAACCGAGCCGCTCAGCCAGCTGGCCCGCCGAAACCTCCTTGTCGCCGAGCATGATTCGCTGCGCGACCTGCTGCACCGCCTCCAACACGCGCAGGTTCGTCGGCAGGTCGTCGAGTTCCTGGCGCAGCCAACCGATCTGCACGGTCTGGCCCTGGATCCGTTTGCCCTCGGCGAGCACGGTGCCGTTCGCGCCGTCGTCTCCGGCCAGCGCGCGCAGCAGCGTCGTCTTGCCGGACCCGTTGACGCCGACCAGACCGACCCGCTCCCCCGGCGCCAACCGCCACGTCAGGTCGCGCACCAGTTCCCTGCCGTCCGGGGTGGCGAGGGTGGCGTCCTCCAGTTCGATCACCACGCGACCGAGGCGCTTTCGCGCGAAGGCGGCCAGCGAGACGCTGTCGCGCGGCGGAGGGACGTCGGCGATCAGCGCCTCCGCGGCCTCTACCCGATAGCGCGGCTTGGATGTGCGCGCCTGCGGGCCGCGCCGCAGCCATGCCAGCTCCTTACGGGCGAGGTTGCGCCGCCGCGCCTCGGAGGCGTCCGACTGGCGGGCACGCTCGGCGCGGGCGAAGATCCAGTCTCCGTAACCGCCCTCGTAGCTTTCCACCTTGCCGCCGACCACCTCCCAGGTGTTGGTGGCGACGGTGTCGAGGAACCAGCGGTCGTGGGTCACCACGACCAGCGCGCTGCGGCGGCTCAGCAGATGCTCGGCCAGCCACTGCACGCCTTCCACGTCGAGGTGGTTGGTCGGCTCGTCCAGCACGAGCAGGTCGAGTTCGCGCACCAGCGCGGCAGCGAGCGCGACCCGGCGGCGCTCGCCGCCGGAAAGATTGTCGACCGGGGCGTCCATGCCGAGATCGGCGATGCCGATGCCGTCCAGCACCGAGCGGATGCGGGGGTTGGCGGCCCATTCGTGTTCGGCCACATCGTCGGTCATGGCGTCGTCGGCCAGGCCGGCCAGCACCACAGAGCCGACGGTCGAGCCCTCGGGCAGCACGCCGCGCTGCGTCACCACCGCCGAGCGCAGGCCGCCGACCCTGCTGACCCGGCCGCTGTCGGGCTCCTCGATTCCGGTGAGCACCTCGAGCAGGGTGGTCTTTCCGCCACCGTTGAGGCCGACGACGCCGATCCGTTCGCCCGCGTGCACGCCGAGCGACACATTGTCCAGGAGCGGGGCGATCCCGAAGCTCTTGTGGACCTGTTCGAGATTGATCAGGTTGGACATGGATCCTTCCGTGTCTTGCGGCGGCGGGCTGATACGTGCCCGGAGCCAGCGTACCGACCGGGCCGACCGGGCCTCCGCCCGGCGAACGGCGGGGAACGCGAAGGCGACCCTTGCGCAACGAACATTGTTCGTTTAAATTGATCGCGACGAACACCGTTCGTTCCACCCCCTCGCGAACCGCCCTCCACCCCAAACGCAAACCCCCGCTCACCGCACTGCCGACCCCGTCGAGGTGCGAGTCTTACGAGCACCGTTCGCGGCCCGGCTCGCGTCCGAGCGATCGAAGCGCATGCGACGCAGTCGCGAGTCTCGATCGCTCGGACGCGAGCCAAGAGGGGGCCGCGAACACGCAGCGCCGCAGGCGCTGCCAAACAAACACAGAGGTTCTCCATGCACGTCGGCCTCGGCCTGCCCATTTCCGATCCCGCCGCCCTGCTCGACTGGGCCCGGCGAGCCGACGCGGGCCCGTTCCGCACGCTCGGCCTGCTCGACCGGCTGGTCTACGACAACCCCGAACCGCTCGTCGCACTGGCCATGGTCGCCGGTGCGACCAGCCGCGTCCACGTACAGACCGAAGTGCTGCTCGCGCCGCTGCGCGATCCGGCGTTACTCGCGAAACAGGCTGCGACACTTGATCGCATGTCCGGCGGACGCCTGGTGCTCGGCCTCGGCGTCGGCGGTCGCGCGGACGACCACCTCGCCTCCGGCACCGACCTGCGCACCCGCGGTCGCCGCATGGACGAACAGCTCGCGATCATGCGCCGCCTGTGGGCGGGTGAGCCCTACAGCGCCGAGTGCGGGCCGATCGGCCCCGCGCCGCTGCGACCCGAAGGCCCGGAGATCCTGTTCGGCGGGTTTCAGCCCGCCGCGCTCGACCGCGTCGGCCGTTGGGGCGGTGGGTTCCTCGCCGCCGCGGCGCCCTCCTGGGCGGGCAGCCTGTTCGATGCGGTGCGCCGCTCGTGGAAGGACAACGGCAGGGCCGGTGAGCCGCGTATCGTCGCCCAGATCAATGTCGCGCTCGGCCCGGAGGAGGTCAGCGATGACGCCCGCGCCGCGATGGGCGCCTACTACGAGTTCAGCGGCCGAGCCGATGTCATGCTCGCCGGGATGCTCACCACGCCGACGGAAATCCGCACGGCCCTCGCCGAATTCGACGGTCTCGGCGCCGACGAGGTGATGTTCTACTGCTACGGGCGCGATGCCGATCAGGTCGATCGTCTGGCCGACGTCGTCTCCTGAAATCCACCCGGGGACACCGACACCCGGGCGTCGAAGGGGTCGCGCCCAGCTCTGCGCGTTCCGCCGCATCGATATCCGTGGACGCCGCCGCCCGGGTGTAATGCAGGATCAGTGCTTCCCCGACGGCCCGTCGCCGAGAATGCGCGCACCCGGTACCGGGCCGCTGGCCGTCCGGACACTGCGGCACACGCCCGCGCCCGCGAGTTCGGCCGCCACCGACACCGAGGATTCCTCGCTCTCGCAGAGGAACGCGCAGGTGGGCCCGGAGCCGGACACTAGTCCGGCCAGCGCGCCCGCGGACAGACCAGCGCGCAGGGTGCGGCGCAGTTCCGGCTTCAGCGACAGCGCCGCCGCCTGCAAATCATTACCGAGCAGGGGCGCGAGCTGTTTCGGATCTCCGGAGGCCAGCGCCTGCATCAGCTGCTGTGGTTCGCCGAGCCGGGGCGGTTCACCGAGCTCACGCAAGCGGTCGAGCTCGGTGAACACGGCCGGGGTCGGCAGGCCACCCTTGGCGAGGGCGAGCACCCAGTGAAACGTGTTGCGCGAGAGCACGGGAAGCAGCCGTTCGCCGCGGCCGGTGCCCAGCGCGGTACCGCCGTGCAACGCGAACGGCACGTCACTGCCGAGTTCGGCCGCCAGCGCGACCAGCTCGTCCCTGGACAGGCCGAGATCCCACAGCTCGTTCAGCCCGACCAGCGCGGCGGCGGCGTCTGCGCTGCCGCCCGCCATGCCGCCCGCCACCGGAATGCCTTTGGCGATGGCGATTTCCACCAGCGGGGCCCGGCCGCCGATGTGCGCGAGCCGGACGGCCGCCTTCCACACCAGGTTCTTACGGTCGGTCGGCACGTCCGCGGCGCCTTCACCCGTGACCCGCACGGCCAGCGAAGCCGACGGAGCGATCCGCAGATCATCGCTGAGGGACAGCGCCTGGAACACCGTGGTCAGGTCGTGATAGCCATCGGCACGTAGGTCGCCGACTCCGAGATGGAGGTTCACCTTCGACGGCGCGCGCACGGAGACGGGACTCGGCACTACTGACAGCACGGTGCACAAGCCTAATGGGCGCAGCCGGACGAAGCCTGTCCGAAGGCCGAGCAAAGGCGAGGCAGCCGCATAACCGCTGCACCATCCGACCAATCGGCTCGTTTTACCGCGGCGCACCCGACATCGACGCGGGCATCCTGCCCGAACACTTCGACGCGCACATGCCGGCCCGCTATGTGGGTACCGTCATGCAGGGCATGTCCCAGGCGGCCGGAGACGCCGCGAGCTGGGCCGAACTGGAGAAGGTGGCCGAGCTGGCGATGCGGGGTTGGGGCGGATAGCCGCACGTCGCGGCAGCCGGGGGAGGAACCCCTTGCGATGCTATACCCATGGGGGGTATGTTCGTTGCGGTCGGGTATACCCCCCGGCCGTATTATCACCATCGAGCGAAGGAGTCGGCCATGCCCACCACCACCTATACCGTCACGGGGATGACCTGCGGGCACTGCGTCAGCTCCGTCAAGACCGAGATCGGGAAGATCGACGGCGTCACCGGCGTCGACGTCGACCTCGCCAGCGGCGCGGTCCGAGTCGACAGCACCACCCCGATCCCCACCGGCACGATCACCGCCGCTGTAGACGAAGCCGGCTACCAACTCGCCGTCTGATACCCCCTCGCACCGGGGCGCGGCTCCGCACACACCTGGAACCGCTGTGTGCGGAGCCGCAGGGTTTTGCGTAGCGCTACGTCTGGGCCGCGAGGCGAACGAAGGCCGCGGTGTCCAATGTTTCGCCGCGGGCGGTGGGGGCGATGCCGGCCGCGAGCAGACGGCGTTCGGCTTCGGCTGGTGAGCCCGCCCAGGTGGCGAGTGCGGCGCGAAGGGTCTTGCGACGCTGCGCGAAGGCGGCGTCGACGACCTCGAAGACCCGGCGGCGGTGGTCGGCGTCCGTCGGCCAAGGCGGCTCGGCGTAGCGCTCGATCCGGACCAGACCCGAGTCGACGCGCGGGACCGGCCAGAACACCTGGGTACCGACCGCGCCCGCACGCCGGACCGTGCCGAAGAAACCCGCTTTGACGCTGGGCACGCCGTAGGTCCGGTTGCCGGGCTCGGCGGCGAGCCGATCGGCCACCTCGGCCTGCACCATCACCAAAGCGACTGCGATGCTGGGCAATTCGGCAAGCAGATGCAGCAGTACCGGCACCGCGACGTTGTAGGGCAGGTTGGCGACGAGTGCGGTCGGCGCGACGGGCAGATCGGCGGCGGCGACCCGCAACGCGTCCGCCTCGACCACCGACAGCCGCTCGGCCAGCTGCGGCGCCCGGTCCGCGACGGTTACCGGCAGATGCCGCGCGAGCACGGGATCGATCTCGACCGCGACCACCGAATCCACCACGTCCAGCAGCGCGAGGGTCAGCGAGCCGAGGCCGGGCCCGACCTCGAGTACCACGTCCGCTCGGCCCACCCTCGCGGCCGCGACGATCCGCCGCACCGTGTTCGCGTCGTGCACGAAGTTCTGTCCGAGCTGCTTGGTCGGCCGCACCCCGAGCCGCTCAGCCAGCGCCCGCACCTCGGCGGGCCCGAGTAACGCGGCACTTCCACGAGCGGCAATTTCAGATTCGGACACGTCGGAAATCTATCAACCGGGCGGCGGGGTGGCTGCGACGTCTCCGACCGCTGCGGTCGGCACGTGCGTACCGATCGGCTCGCGGCTGTCGCGCCGCCGGTGAAACTCCTGGAGCCCTGACACGTGGCCCCTCTGCATCGAGACGCTGCGCACCATTCGCTTCCGAGAGCCGCCCGGACGCGCGCGTCAGGTTCCGGCCCACGCCGATCGGTCGGTCAGTCGTTGATGCCGAGCCTGCTGGTGCACGCGGGCCAGGCGCCCCAGCCCTGCCTGGCGCGGGTGACCTCCGCGATGGCGATCTGCTCTTCCCTGGTGGCCAGGTCGGCGCGCGGCGCGTACTTCAGGCCGCCCTGCCGCTCCCAGGTGCCCTGGTCGAACTGCACGCCGCCGTAGTAGCCGTTTCCGGTATTGATTCCCCAGTTGCCGGTCGACTCACAGCGCGCGAGCGCGTCCCAGATCGTGCCGTCGCGCACCGGCGGCACCTCGGTGCCCGGCTTGGCGCCCTTGCGGACGGTTTTCGGCTGCGCGGTCACCTTCACCGTCGATCCGATCGGCTCGCGGTTCACTTCCTTGCCGTTGACCATGGTGACCGCGAACGTGACGTCCTGGACGCCGGGCGCGCCGGAGGTTTCCACCACCGTGCGGCTCATATTCATGGTCGGGTCCTCGATGATGTTTTCCGACGGGTCGAGCGGCACCGTCTCGGTGCGATTCTCGACCCGCTTGCGCGTCACTTTGATTCGCAGACCGTCGGTCAGCGGGGTGGACTCAGCGGGCTCGACGGAGTCCTGTTCGATCAGCGGGACACCCGCGACGGTCAGGAATTCGCCGACGGTGGGGGCGGCCAAGCGCACGTCCACAGGATTGCCGATGCCGTCCGTCAGCGCGACCGTGTGCGGTGTCGCGATGCGCAGCGCCGCGCCCGCCAACGGCAGTTTCTCGGTGCGCGCGGGTGCGACGAACACCTCCGAGGAAATCTTCAGCTGCTCGAGCGCTTCCCCGGCGGTCAGTCCGGTGGTCCACACCTTCTGGGTCATCCCGTCGACCCACAGGTCGATCTCACGGGCGCGGTTCAGTGTGATGGTCGCGCCGTTCCCGATGTGCGCGGCGAGCGCGGGAGCCACCTTGTCCCGGTCGGTCACCGCGAAGCCCGCGGCCTTCAGGACACCGCGCACGTCGCGCGACATGGTGGTCTGAAACAGCTTTTCGCCGTCCACGACGACGGTCACCGTCTTACGATTCACGATCGCGAGTCCGGCGCCGACGATCAGTGTCAGCAGCAGCGCACCGACCGCCGCATATAGCAGCGGGGAACGCGACTGGTTGATCCGCGCAAAGGGAGACATGGTCACAGTACGATAACGAACAGGTCGGGCCCCGACAACCGCAAGCTGTGGAGCAGCGCCTTTTCAATATCACGAACAGATATAGACGCCGCAGGTAAATCACAAATCGGAGCATCCGAAGTGACATGGAACACATCGCGCATACCGCGCCTTTTGGGGCGTTCGTGCGTGCGATCCGGATATGTACGCGCGGAGATCTCGACCGGAACCGGTCGGCGTCAGATGCGATAGACGCGACGTGCGTTGGCGGTGGCGATCTTCGCCAATTCCACGGGATCCTGTCCTCGCAGTTCGGCCAGCGCTCGCATCGTGTACGGCAGGCAGTACGGCTCGTTCGGCGCGCCGCGGAACGGATGCGGGGTCAGATACGGCGCGTCCGTCTCGACCAGAATCTGATCGTCGGGCACAACTTCGGCCGCTTCGCGCAGCTCGTGCGCGTTCTTGAAACTGACCGACCCGGAAAAACTCAGGATGTAGCCCTCGGCGACACAGGACAGCGCCATATTCGTGTCCGAGGAAAAGCAGTGGAAGATCACGGTGTCCGGCGGGCCCTCGTCCAGCAGCACCGTGAGCAGGTCGTGGTCGGCCTCGCGGTTGTGAATCATCAGGGGTTTGCGGATTCGCTTGGCCAGATCGATGTGCCAGCGGAAGCCCTCGATCTGCGTCTCGATATCGGCGCAACCGTCCAGCTTGCCCGGCCAGTAGTAATCGAGCCCGGTCTCGCCGACCGCGACCACACGCGGGTCGGCGGCCAGCCGCTCCAGCTCCGTCTTCGCGGCGTCGTCGAGGGCGTTCGCCCTGGTCGGATGCAGTGCGACGGCGGCGAACACGCGATCGTCCCAGTGCGCGGCCCGCACCGCCCACTGCGCGGCGGCCAGGTCATCGGCAACGGTGACCACCTGGCCGACGCCGACCGACGCGGCACGGTCCACGATCACCGCGGTGGAGGCCGCGTCGGTGGCGCCGCAGGCGTCCAGATGAGTGTGTGCGTCTACGAGCGGCGCGAGCGGCTCGGGCAATGCCGGCGCGGGGCGTTCGGCTCTCATCGGCGACCGCCGCCGAGAACCGCGGACCTGGTGCCGGATCCGGGCGCGGCGCTCTGCGCATGGAGGCCGGGGATGCTCACGCGAGCGAAGGAAAGCACGCACATTACAGTAGACACACCATGAGCGAAGCCGACCGCCCCGCCTTCTATATCACCACGGCCATCGCGTACCCGAACGGTGCGCCGCACATCGGGCATGCGTACGAGTACATCTCGGCCGACGCCATAGCCCGCTTCAAACGGCTCGACGGGTACGACGTCTTCTTCATGACCGGCACCGACGAGCACGGCCAGAAGATGCAGCAGGCCGCGCTCGCCGAGGGCATCCCGGTGGAGGAGCTCGCGGCGCGCAACTCCGACGTGTTCGAGGCGCTGGACAAGACGCTCGAGATCTCCTTCGATCGGTTCATCCGCACGACCGACGAGGACCACCAGGCCGCCAGCGTCGCGATCTGGGAGCGGATGCTCGCCAACGGCGACATCTACCTCGGCAACTACTCGGGCTGGTACTCGGTGCGCGACGAGGCGTTTTACACCGAAGAGGAGACGACGGTGCTCGCGGACGGCACCCGCATCTCCACCGAGTCCAAGACACCGGTCACCTGGACCGAGGAGTCGAACTACTTCTTCCGGCTCTCGGCGTACCAGGACAAGCTGCTCGCGCTCTACGACGAGCATCCCGAGTTCATCGCGCCCGCAACGCGTCGCAACGAGATCGTCAGCTACGTCAAGGCGGGCCTGAAGGATCTGTCCATCTCACGCACCACCTTCGACTGGGGTGTGCCGGTGCCCGACCACCCGGATCACGTCATGTACGTGTGGGTGGACGCGCTGACCAACTACGTCACCGGCGTCGGCTTCCCGAACACCGAATCCGCGGCCTTCCAGCAGTTCTGGCCCGCCGACGTGCACATCATCGGCAAGGACATCACTCGGTTCCACACCGTGTACTGGCCGGCGTTCCTGCTGTCGTCCGGTCTGGAGCTGCCGAAACGGGTCTTCGTGCACGGGTTCCTGTACAACAAGGGCGAGAAGATGTCCAAGTCGGTCGGCAACGTCGTCGACCCGCTGGAGCTCGTCGAGAACTACGGCTTGGACGCGGTGCGCTTCTTCCTGCTGCGCGAGATCTCCTACGGTCAGGACGGCAGCTACAGCCACGAGGCCATCGTCGGCCGAATCAACAGCGATTTGGCCAACGAGTTCGGCAATCTGGTGCAACGCAGCACCAAACTGGTCGCACGCGACTGCGGTGGCGTGGTGCCGAAGCCGGGCGAGTTCACCGATGCCGACCGTGCCCTGCTCGACCTGGCGGGCGGCCTGTTGGAGCGCTGCCGCGCCGAATTCGACGCCCAGCAGATGCATCTCGCGCTGGAGGCGATCTGGCTGACGCTCGGCGAGACGAACAAGTACTTCTCCGCGCAGGCACCGTGGGCGCTCGCGAAGTCCGGCACGCCGGAGGATCTCGCCCGCGAGGCCACCGTGCTGTACGTGACACTGGAGGTGCTGCGGATCGTCGCGATCCTGGTGCAGCCGGTGATGCCGGGTTCGGCGAGCCGGATCCTCGATCAGCTGGGCCAGCAGAACCGGACCTTCGCCGACATCGCGACGCCGATCGAGCCCGATGTGGCGCTGCCCGCGCCGGAACCGGTGTACCCCAAGTACATCGAGCCGAAGGACTGACTCACGCTGGTCCGGCGCCGCGGCGACGCCGGACCAAGGTGTGCCGCGTCGGCACGCACTGTCGGACCACTACGGGGCGCGGCAGTGGCCGACCGACGAGCCGCGCCGGAAACGTCTCTGCGGCATGCTGGACCCGTCGGTCGCTGTAGAGGCGGAATACGCCGAACAGCAACGCACCCAACGTCGCTGCCGCGTTCTCCAGTAGCTTCTTCACCGCACTCTCCCAGGCTTGTACCGGACAGTACTTCGAGCAGGTCCGACGGTACCCTCCACGCGGGGAGCTCGGGCCGGTTCGACCACTTCGTCCGCCACGGAACGTGTTGTCGGATAATGAAACACCGGTTCGCGGCCGCACGGCGCCCGGACCGTGTGCGATCGGTACAACGACGTCCCGTTCGGTATCGGTTCCGGTACAGAGAGGGCATACATGCGCCAGGAGCATGCGACGGCATCCATCCAGCGGACGAGCTTCGCCGAGCGGCATCGCGCGGCGCGCGAAGCCGTGCTCACCTCGCAGCGCGGCAGGTTGGTGGAGGCGATGGTCGAATGCGTGGACCACAAAGGCTACTCCGCGACCACGCTCACCGACATCGTCGCCAGGGCGCGGGTTTCGCGCACCACCTTCTACGATCACTTCGCCAACAAAGAGGAATGTTTCGCCGAGGCGGTGCACACCGGGGTCGACATCGTCGCAACCCGGATCGCAGAGGAACTCGGGCAGCTCCCACCGAACGCCGATGCGTGCGCCAAGATCGAATCGATCGTCCTGACGTTCTGCCGGACCGTCGCCACCGAGCCGGATTTCGCGCGGCTGGTGCTTGTGGAGTCCTTCAAGGTGAACGAGGCCGCCGTCGGCTACCGCGACCTGGCCGTCGACCGGTTCGCCCAGCTGTATCGGGTGTTCTACGACGAGGCTCGCTCGGCGGATCCGACGCTGCCGGAGATCTCGGACGAGCTGATCGCGCTGATCCCGGACGCGATCGGCGAGCGGACGCGCCGGGTCATCGTGTCCGACGGGCCCGCGCGGGTGCCGGAGCTGGCACCACTGTTCATCCAGCTGGTCACAACGGTGCTCGGCCTACCCGTTCGAGCCTGAAATCCGTTTCGCTGCTTGGTAATTCATAGCCGGATGAGCTCGCCCCGCGCCACACCCTCGACGGCTTTCACGTAGGCATCGGCCACCTCGGCGACGGGTGTGCCCTGTGTCGTGTCCATACCGAGTCGGACCAGGGTCTCGCGAATCCATCCCGGGCTGATCAGGTTGATGCGCAGCCCGCGGGGAAGTTCGGCCGAGGCATTGCGAACGAAACCTTCCAGACCGGAATTGATGAGCGCGCCCAGCGAAGCACCCGGAAACGGCGCGACGAACGTCCCGCCGGTCAAGGTGATCGAACCGCCGTCGCGCAGGTGCCGCAGCGCGCGGCGCGCCAGCGCGACCTGACCGAGCAGCTTTCCCTGGATACCGGCGACGATCTCGTCGTCCGTCACCGTGGCGAGGTCGACGAGCGGCCCACTCGCGGCGCAGCACACGACGGCGTCGAGATCCGGCAGTTCGGCGAAAAGTGTGTCCATCGACGACGGATCCGACACGTCGACCTGAACCGGTCCGTTGCGCGAGGCTCGAATTACCTGATGGGCCCCTTCCAGCGCCGTGGCCACCGCACTGCCGAGCGTCCCGCTCGCTCCGATCACAAGCACCTGCACGGTTCGATCCTGCCAAATGCTTCGCAGGTCACACCCATCCGCCTCCCGCGCGAAGACGGAGGAGTGTGGCCGGTGCGTGCTTACCTCCAGCGGTCGAGCAGTCGGTCGATCTCCGCGGTCAGCGCGAACTGCAGGAACGGGCCGAAGCTGATGCGGGCGACGCCTTGGTCGGCGAGAGTGGCCTTGTCGGCTTGGTCCGGGAGAACGGTGGCGCTGATCGGCAGCGGCAGTTCTGCGGTCAGGCGGCGCATGTCGGCGTCGGCGTGGCGCCCCGCCGGGAACAACACGTCCGCGCCCGCATCGGCAGCCAGTCTCAGGCGCTCGATGGCGCGATCGACACGGTCGACCTCGGCACCGTCCTTGCGCAGGAACAGATCGGTTCTGGCGTTGACCACCACGTGCACGCCAGACGCGTCGGCGAACTGCCGCAATCCGTGTACCAGGTCGGCGTGCTCCTGCGCGGTGCGCAGCCGCCCGCCCTCGCTGTGCACGGAGTCCTCGATGTTCAGTCCGATCGCGCCCGCCGCGAGCAGGCCCTCGATCAGCTGCGCGGGCTCGAGCCCGTACCCCGACTCGATGTCGACCGACACCGGAACATCCACCGCCGCGGTGATCTGCCGAACCCGAGTCAAGGACTCGGCGAACGTCATCCCCTCCCCGTCCGGGCGGCCGATCGAATCGGCAACCGGATGACTACCCACGGTCAACGCCGAGAACCCTGCCGCCACAGCGACTTTCGCGGACCAGGCATCCCACACCGTCGGAAAAACCCCGGGATCCCCCGGCCGATGCAACTCGAGAAACGCCTTCGCCTTGCTCTCCAGAGAAGTCATACAAACGATCATGCCCGCCCTCTCCATACCCCGCCGCTACTGGCCCCACTTCGCACAAAGGTGCAGCACTTCCCACATGCACCCGTCTGCGCGCCGTCGGTCGCTCGGCCGGGGTCAGGTGTCCGCGGCGCGGCGAGCGGCGAGGACGGCGTCGTACAGTTCGCGGCGGGAGACGGCGTGGGCAGCGGCGATTTCCGCACACGCGTCTTTGAGGCGGATACCGGCGACGGTGCGGGCTTCGACCTGGTCGACCAGGTCGGCGGGGTCAGCCGATTTCGGGTGGGCGCCCTCCAGGACCACCGTGATTTCACCGCGCGCGCCCTCGACCGCCCAGACGGCGAGTTCGGCAAGGGTGCCGCGGACGACCTCCTCGTAGGTCTTGGTCAGCTCACGGCAGACGGCGGCGCGACGGTCGGCACCGAGTACCTCGACCGCGTCGGCAAGGCAGCCGGCAAGGCGGTGCGGTGCCTCGAAGAAGACGCAGGCCCGCGGCTCGGTGGCCAAAGTACGCAACCACTCCCGGCGCTGGCCGGATTTGCGCGGCGGGAATCCGTCGAAGCAGAACCGTTCCACGGGCAGGGCCGACAGCGCCAGTGCCGTGGTCACCGCCGAAGGGCCTGGCAGGCAGGTCACCGGCAGGTCGCGTGCGACGCACGCCGCGACCATCCGATAGCCGGGATCGCTGACCGACGGCATGCCCGCGTCGGTCACCAGCAGCACTGTGCGCCCGTCCTCGATCTCGCCGAGCAGCATCGGGATCCGCGCGGTCTCGACGTGGTCGTAGAAGCTCACCACCCGGCCGGTGATCTCCACGTCGAGCGCCTTGGCCAGCGACCTCGTCCGCCGAGTATCCTCGGCGGCGACGATGTCTGCACTGGTCAGGGCGTCGCGCAGCCGTTGTGAGGCATCGCCGATTTCGCCCATCGGTGTCGCCGCGAGCACCAGCCGCCCCGCTGCCACCTCCGTCACCCACACTCCCGTCTACTTCGCGCATCTCACCGAGCAGCGTATCCACTCAGCTCCAGCGATCGACCGGCACACCGCCTTCCCCCGGCATGTGTCCGAAACAAATCTCACTGGCCCCACGCAGCAGACCCCAGAGTCTGCACGGAACGACACTGGAATACGCAACAACTGATCTCGTGAGCACATGGGTAACTCACCGGGAACGGCCAGAACCCGGCCAGGCACTCGACGCAAGACCTGAACGCAAATCCCTCGTCGCGCGACTAGTACGGCCTAAAGACCCGGAGAGGCGGGACAGCATACGATCGGGGCGTGACCCAGGTGACCGACCAGCGCACGACCGCACCGTTCGGGCCCGTGCCCTCCTGGTCGAGCCCCGGACCGCTGCGGCCGTCACCCGACTTCGGGCCGACCGACCGCCTGCGCGGCTGGCTGGTCACGGCGTTCCTCACCACGATCGCGGCGGTGACCCGGTTTACGATGCTCAACTATCCGACCGACGCGGGCACCCCGGTGTTCGACGAGAAGCATTACGCCCCACAGGGCTGGCAGATGCTCGAGGGCGGCTGGGTCGAGGACAACCCCGGCTATGGACTGGTGGTGCACCCCCCGGTCGGCAAACAGCTCATCGCGATCGGCGAGGCGATGTTCGGCTACAACGGCTGGGGCTGGCGCTTCGCCTCCGCGGTCGCCGGAACCGTGCTCGTGCTGTTGGTGATCCGGATCGTGCGGCGGATGGCGCGCTCCACGCTGATCGGCGCCATCGCGGGCATCCTGCTGATCGCGGACGGACTCACCTTCGTCTCGTCCCGCATCGGCATGCTCGACATATTCCTCGCGCTGTTCGTGACCGCGGCCTTTGGCTGTCTGATCGTCGACCGCGACGAAGTGCGGGCGAGGATCGCCAGGGCCGACGCCGAAGGCCGAATCGGTGAAACCCCGTGGGGCCCGCGGTTGGGCGTGCGCTGGTGGCGATTCGGCGCCGGGGTACTGCTCGGATTGGCATGCGGCACGAAATGGTCCGGGATCTACTTCATCGTCGCCTTCGGCCTCCTGAGCGTCTGCTTCGATCTGGCGACCAGGCGGGCGTACGGAGTGCGCAGCCCTTGGTTCGGTACGGCTGTTCGCGATGTGGGGCCTGCCCTGTACGCGCTGGTGCTCGTGCCGCTCGGCGTGTACCTGTCCACCTACTGGGCCTGGTTCGCCAGCGAGACCGGCGTCTACCGATACTCGGTGGGCAACCAGGTCGGCACCGGGGGGCCGTTCGCGTGGATACCGAACGCGCTGCGGTCGCTGTGGTTCTACAGCGGCGAGGTGCTGCAGTTCCACGACAGCCTGACCAACTCGGCGGGCAACCACCACCCCTGGGAGTCCAAACCGTGGACCTGGCCGATGGGGCTGCGGCCGATGCTCTACTACTACGCCGACACCAACGTCACCGGATGCAGCCAGACACAGTGCGTGAAAGCGGTGATGCTGATCGGCACGCCCGCCATCTGGTGGATCGCGTTGCCGATGCTCGCCTGGGCACTGTGGCGCACAGCGGTGCGCCACGACTGGCGCTACGCCACGGTGCTCACCGGTTACGGCGCCGCCCTGCTGCCCTGGTTCTTCACCCTGGACCGACAGATGTACTACTTCTACGCCGTCGCCCTTGCGCCGTTTCTGGCGATGGGTGTCGCACTGGCGCTCGGTGACGCGCTCGGGTCGACCCGGCGAACAACTGTGCCGCGCAGTTCCGTCGGCACCTATCTGCCGGTGGCCCCGGACGAACGGCACGCCCTCGGCCTGCTCGCGGTCTGTCTCTACCTCGGCCTGGTGATCACCAATTTCATCTGGTTGTGGCCGATCCTCACCGGGCTACCCATCACGCCGGGCAATTGGCACGACCACCTCTGGCTGCCCAGCTGGCGGTAATGCTGTGTTTTTGGCCGCGCGGGCGCGGCGTGTTCGCGGCCCCCTTGTGGCTCGCGTCCGAGCGGCCGCCGCTGGCGACTTCGTCGCGGACGCGGCGGCCGCTCGGACGCGAGCCGGGCCGCGAACAGGCAAGGCTCGATCTCGCTACGCTCGAAAATGCGGGTTGGGCCGAGTAGTTGCTCGAGCGACGTCTGCGGCATCCGGTGTGCCGCATTCCGGCCCGTGTCCGAGCTATCTGTCAGCCTTCCAGCGCCGCCTGTATGTACCGCAGGGCGGCCTCGTCGTCCAACCCCAACCTGCGCACTGTCGCGACGTACGCGGTAGCCGCCCGACCGGCTACGTCCCGCGTCGGGTCACCCGATGACGCGATGAAAGAGCCCTGTCTGCCCCGGGTTTCGATCACCCCTTCGGCCTCCAGCTCGCGGTATGCCCGCGCCACCGTGTTCGGGGCCAGACCGAGTCTGGCGGCCAGCGCGCGGACGGTGGGGATCTTGGTTCCTGCGGTCAGCTCGCCGGAACGTACCTGGGCGATGATGCCGAGGCGAAGCTGTTCGTAGGGCGGCACGGCCGAATCGTGCGACACCGTGATGGTGAACATGCGGCCTCACCTGTCATTCCGGGACAGCGGACAGGACAGGCAGCGGGGTCCGCCTCGGCCGGATCCCAGCTCGGAACCGGGGATGCGCAGCACCTCGATGCCCGCCTCCTCCAGTCTGGCGTTGGTCATCTCGTTGCGCTCGTAGGCGACCACCACGCCGGGAGCGAGGGCGAGCGTGTTGTTGCCGTCGTCCCATTGCTCGCGTTCAGCGGTGACGCCGTCCAGCCCGGTGTCGATCACCCGCAGCTTGTCGATGCCCATCGCGGTGGCGGCGGCGGGCAGAAACGGGTCGGGGCCGCGCATGCTGACCCGGCCGTCGCCATTGCGGCCACCGTAGTCGTCTTCCTTGTGAATTGTGAACGCGCACAACGTCTCTCGCACGGCCGGATACATCACCACGGCATCGGCGTCGACCATCGTGCACACGGTGTCCAGGTGCATGGTCGCGCGACTCTGCGCGATCGGGACCACGAGTACGGTGTGTGCGAGGTCGTCGTCGAACAGGCTGCGCGCCAGCGCTTCCGCGCCTGCGGGCGAGGTGCGTTCGCCGACGCCGACCGCGACGACGCCGTCGGAGAGCAGCAGCACGTCTCCGCCCTCGATCGGCGCGGTGTGCGATTCGTAGGCGCGGCGCACGCCGAGAAAGCGGGGGTGGAAGGCGTAGATGAGGTCGGTCAGCGAGGTCTCTCTGCTTCTGGCGGGCAGCGCGAGCGAGGTGATCGCGACGCGCGGGCCGACCCAGAATGAGGAGTCCCTGGTGAACAGCAGATTGGGCAGCGGATCGATGACGAAGTCCGCGCCGTGGTGCATGCGGCGGACCAGTGAGGTGGCGTCGGGCCCGAACGGCAACTCATCGAAGGTCATCCCCGCCATCAAAATGCCGGCCAATTCCCTGGCCCGCACGCCGCGCAGGAAGGCGGCCAGCTCGTCGGCGAGCGCGTGCCCGAGCCTGCGCGCGTCCACCGCGGCCGAGATGCCCTGGATACGGGCGGCGCCGCTGACCGCGAGCGTCTCCGCGAGCAGGTCCGACAACAACAGCACCTCGGTGCCGCGTTCGCGCAGGACGCCCGCAAACGTGTCGTGTTCCTGCTGTGCGCGCTCCACCCACGGGATGCCGTCGAACAACAGCTGATCGTTGTTGCGCGGCGTCAGCCTGCGCAGCTCGTCGCCTGGACGGTGCAGCAGCACCGTGTGCAGGGTGCCCACTTCGGACGTCACCGCGAGTCGCGGGCCGACCGGCTGGGGATCGGGCCCCGCCCCGTTCGGATCCTCTCCGTGCCGCGCGGGCACAGCGTCTGCTCCCATGATCAGACCGTAGTTCGCCGCGGCCTCGAGAGCACGGAATTCTTGTCCTTCAGGTGCCGATCGGCCCGCGCTGCCGGATTCCGACCCCAGCCCACCCTAACCTGAAGTATTGTTCAGGTGAATAGAGGAGAGTGCATGTCGACAGCCGATTGGCGAGCGAAGGAGCTGACCCCCGGGCAGCTCTCCGAGCGTAGTGGAGTCGCGGTCTCCGCGTTGCACTTCTACGAACGCGAAGGGCTGATCACGAGCAGACGCACCAGCGGAAACCAGCGCAGGTACGCACGCGAGACGCTGCGCCGAGTGGCTTTCATCCGCATTTCCCAGCGAGTCGGCATCCCGCTGAGCGAAATCCGGGACGCCCTCGATCAGCTCCCCGAGGGCCGCAACCCCACCCGGCGCGACTGGGAGACGCTCTCCACCACCTGGCGTGCGGACCTCGACGACCGGATCACCCAGCTGACCCGCCTGCGCGACAACCTCACCGGCTGCATCGGCTGCGGCTGCCTGTCGCTGGGCAGCTGCCGCCTGGTCAACGAGCACGACCGGCTCGGCGCCGATGGCCCCGGCGCCCGCGTACTCGACGTGCACCTCAACTGCCCGACGAAGCCAGCAACCTGCTGAACCGCGCACTGGCCCGCCGCATGACGAACTCGTACGGGAAGGCGAACTTGCGCGCCCACCAATAGCCGAACCGGATGTCGAACGAGGTGTAGACCAGAAACCGGTTGCGCTCGATCCCGCGCAGAATCGCCGTCGCCACCCGCTCCGGCGCCACCGCGTGCCCGGCGAAGGTCGCCGTGAGCCGCTTGATCTTCGGGTCCTCCCTGTTCACCCCGACCAGCTCGACGCTGCGCACCAGCGGTGTGTTCACCGCGCCGGGCACCACCAGGTGCACCGTGATGCCGTGCTGCGCGAGATCGAAGCGCAGCACCTCGGACACCCCACGGATGCCGTACTTGCTCGCGCTGTATGCCGCGTGCCAGGGCAGGGCGAGCAGGCCCGCCGCCGACGACACGTTCACCAGCGCGCCGCCCCGGCCTGCGCGCACCATCGGCGGCACGAAGTTCTCGATCACGTGGATCGGACCCATCAGGTTGACCTCGACCATGCGCCGCCAGTGCCGGTGCTCCAGGTTCTCCACCGTCCCCCACGCGGAGGTGCCCGCGACATTCATGACCACGTCGAGGCTGCCGAGTTCGGCGTGCACCTGCTCGGCGAAGGCGGTGACCGCGTCGTAGTCGGTGATGTCGAGCGCCTCGGCCACAGCGACGACACCACCGGACTTACGGATGTCGGCGACCGTCTCCTCCAGGCCGGCCGCGTCGAGATCGGTGAGCACCAGCTCGGCCCCGGCCCCGGCGGCCGCCTGCGCCGTCGCCCTGCCTATCCCGCTGGCCGCGCCCGTGACCAGAACCTTTGCGCCGCGCACCGACTTGCGGCCCGCTCGCCCGCGACCAATACCAAGCACTGCGCATCCCATCTCGAATCGCCGAATCGGTTTCCCGCAGGGTAGTCGAGCATCCAGGTCGGGACGACTACCGCCGCTAACGGCCGAGTACTGCGAGCATGCCCGCGACAGCCCGCGGCCAGGTGAACTGTTCCGCGCGACTGCGCGCCGCCTCGCGCCGCCCGGCTTGCGGCATGGCCAGCACATCGGTCACCGCCCGCGCGAACGCCGACGGATGGTCGGCGGCGACGGCACCGCAGTCGGAGGTGACGATGTCGGCCAGCGCCGAGGACTGGCTCGCCACCACCGGCGTGCCCGCCGCGAGCGCCTCCAGCGCGGCGAGCCCGAACGTCTCGTGCGGACCTGGCGCCAGCGAGACATCCGCGGTGGCAAGCAGTTTCGCGACCATCGCACGCTCGGCGATGAACCCCGTGAAATGCACGGCGGGCAGCCCGCCCGGCAGCAGAGGCATCGTCCGCGCTCGCCGCTCCAGCGCCTCGCGCCGCGGCCCGTCCCCGGCGACCACCAGCCGGGCCTCGATGCCTGCTTTGCGTAGCGCGCCGACCGCCTCGATGCTGCGATCCACCCGCTTCTCCACCGACAACCTGCCGCAGTGGACCAGCAGCGGATGCCCGGCCACACCGAGATCCGCGCGCAGTCCGCGGTCGCGCCTGCTCGGGCTGAACAGCTCCAGATCCACTCCGAGCGGCACCAGCTCGACGTTCCGCGCGCCGATCCGCAGGAACTCCTGGCGAGCGAATGCGGTGGTGCAGACGACGATGTCGTAATCGGCGGCGGTGCGCCGGTTGGCCACGTCGGCGCAGCGCCGCGCCGCAGGACCGGGTAGCACCTGGCCGAGCAGCCGATCGAGTCGCTCATGCGAGATCATCACCCCCGCGACGTCGCGCCGCCGCGCCCAGCGGCCGAATCCGCGCAGTGTCAGCCGGTCGGACACCTCGAGCACGTCGGCACGCAGCCCGGTTAGCACATCGGCTACCCGCCACGAGTCCGCGGCCCGGTAACCACCTGTCCAGGGAATGGCCGCCGCGGGCAACGTGATCCGAACGACCCCCGTGGGCAGCACCTCCTCGGATCGCCGCGAACCCGGCACGATCAGCACCACCTCGTGTCCGGCGGCGACATAGCCATCGCCGAGGTGGTGCAACGCGGTGCGCAACCCACCCGACCGCGGGCCGTAGAAGTTCGCGAGCTGAACAATGCGCACTTCACCGATCGTGCAGCGGAGCGGGTTACCGCAGGGACCGATGCGCCCAACGGCGCGTGAACAACCATGAAAGAACCGGCTAACCAGCGGATCGACCCGAGCTATGGGCACGGCGCCGTCGGCGACAAGGGTTGTCGTACCTCGGATTTCCTGAGCGTTTCGACAAGCAGGCACGGATCGCCGGGCGCGCGGGCCGCGATTCAGTGCGTAGGCAAGCCGCGACCGGCGCGGGGCAAATCGAGGTCGAGCGCGATCTTGCCGACGGACAGATGGGCTTCGACCTGCTCGGCGGGCATCGGCCGCGCGATCAGGAAACCCTGCGCCCGATAGCATCCGAGGCCGACCAGGGTCCTGGCGGCGACCGCGGTCTCCACGCCTTCGCCGACCACGCCGAGGCCGAACGAACCGGCAAGGCCGATAATGGATTTCACGATGGCCAGATCGTCCGTGCTCGCGCCGAGGCGCTGCACGAAGCCCCGATCGATCTTCACCGCGTCTACGGGCAGTGCTTTGAGGTGCGACAGCGAGCTGTATCCGGTGCCGAAGTCGTCGATGGCGATCTGCACACCCATTCGCTTCAGTCCGCGCAGCGTGACCTGGGTTCTGGCCAGATCCTGCACCACAACGTGCTCGGTGATCTCGAGACACACCGAACTTCCGTCGATGCCGAACAGCCGCAGGATGTCTTCGATCCGCTCGACGAAATCGAGGCTGACCAGCTGCACCGGTGACACGTTGATCCGCATCACGACATTGGCCGCCAAGCCGCGGCGCCGCCATTCGGCGAACTGCGCACACGCCGACCGGATCACCCAGCGCCCCAGCTCACCTGCCAGATTGGTGGCCTCGGCGACAGTGACGAACGCGCCGGGCGGCAACAGTCCCCTGGTCGGATGCAACCAGCGAACCAGCGCCTCCAACGCGACGATGCGGCCGGTGCGCAGGTCTACCTCGGGTTGGTAGTGCAGCAGCAGCGAGCCGTCCGAGACCGCGCCGCGCAGGTTGAGTTCGACGTCGTCTTGTAGTTCGAACTGCGCACGCATGGTGTCGGTGAACACCGCGACGCCGTTGCCGCCGCCGGACTTCGCCGAGAGCAGCGCGTGGTCGGCGCGGCGGAGCACGTCGGCAACGGTGGTCTCGCCCGGATTTCCGAGCGCAACACCGACGCTGGCAGCGCGACTGACGGACTCGCCGCCGACGGTGACGCGCCGGGCGATCAACTGCTGGATGCGGTTCGCCTCGTACTCGGCGGCCACCGCGTCCATGGGTTTGGCGGGAACGATGACGAATTCGTCGCCACCCAGTCGGGCGATCATGTCGTTCGGGTCCAGGTTCTCCCGCAGCCGCGTCGACAACGTGCGGATGAAGTTGTCCCCCGCGGTGTGACCGAGGAAATCGTTGAGTGCCTTCAGACGATCGAGGTCGAGAAAGAAGGCCGCCACTGGGCCGGGGCTACCGGTACGTAATCTTTCTTCCATATGCTCGAGCAGCGCGCGCCGATTGGCCAGCCCGGTCAGGTCGTCGTGCAGCGCGATATATCGGAGCCGTTCCTCGGCGACCACCCGCGCCTGCAACTGAGCAAAAAGCGCCGCGATCGCCTTGAGGACATTGAGTTCGCGAGTGCTCCACTCCCGATCACCCTCCTTCACGAATCCGAGAGCACCGGTCGACTCACCTCTGGACAGCAGCGGCACGGCGGCCGAGGTCACCGCCGCAATGCCGGACGCCCGCCGGACCGTCTCCTGGTAATCGGCGAACTCCGGGGTCGGACGTGCGACCATCGGCTCGGTCGCGTTCTCCAGCGCGCGGAATACCGGGTCGGCAGTGTCGAAATAGATCACGCCCAGCGGGTCCGGATCGGGCACGTTCTGCCGGTGCGGCCACTCCGCGATGAGAACGGTTGCTCGACGTTCGCGGTCAGTGTGTCGCACATAGCTGAAATCCACGTCGAAGTATTCGACCAATTGAGCGAGCACACGTTCGGTCGCAGCCACCATCGTCGTGGCGTCCACACCCATCAGCTCCGAGGCGACCTGGGTCACCAACGAGTCGAGTGTCCGCCGTGGCACATTGTCTCCGATCGCGCTAGCTACTGGTGTCCACACCGAGCACCGGACGCCGCCTGCTGCGAACCGTGGCGGCGGAGGCGTAGCTCAGGCGAAGCACCAACGCCATGATCTCATGCTCAGGCACTTCCAGCAGGTTCAGGAAACGACCCTGAAGTGACGCTAGTGTATCCACGAAGTCGGGGGAAATCGCGGTAAGTTCGCCAGGGCGTCGGGCATAGAGGTATACGGGCGAAATCGGTTGCACGCACAATCCGAGCCGCTCGGCCTGCACCCAAACCGAGGCAGCCGCGGCACCTGCCTCGGCATACTCGGTCAACCGCGGGTTCGTTCCATCGAATGTCACTGCCACAATGGCGGAGCTGGACAGCACGCGGTCGCAGGTGTATTTCCCGAGAGCCGCACCTCCCGACCAGGATCGCAACTGCGCCATGACATCGGCGCGCGTGATGATCTCGAATGCCGCCCACTCGTCATCGGTGAGTTCGAGGCTGCGCGCGTCGATCCCGGTTTCCGGGTCGTCGTCGGGCCAACGGACTTCGGCGAGCATTTCCTCGTATAACCGCGGCGTGAGATAGCGGATTCGATCAGATTCTCCCAGCAAACGTGCAGCTTGTTCAATTCCCGGTCGATCGACCACGGCGCGAAGATGCGCACCAGCCGATTCGGCGGCCGCGACAAGCGAATCGAGCACGCCGTCGGCCAGTCGGGCACCGGTACCGACCCTGCGGTTGGTCGCGCGGCGCAACACCGCGGGATAGTCGGCGGCGAGCGCCGGATTCCGGTCACTGCCCAGCCGAAGATTCGCGACGAGCTCACCGGACCCCGGCGCCCCCTCGACGAACTCGTGCGGGCCGAGAATGCCGTGCGCGGCGGCCGCGACACGCGCGTTGTACACAGCAGCGCCGAGCGCGACGGCGCTGCCGCGATAGCCGATATCCATCGCCGACGTGTATTCAGGCGCCAGCTCGATGCGAATGTCACCTGACCCGGCCCGCAGTGACCAGGGCTGCATGTTTCCCCCGGACGGGGCGCGCTGCGCACACGCGAGCACGCTGTCGATCGGGCCATCGGCGGATTCGTCCGCGGCCTCCGTCCAGACCTGTTCGCCGGTCGGCGACGGGTCGGCCAACTCGTCCAGATGCCGTTCCAGATCCACGCGGACGCGACCGGAGTTCAGCGTCATCCCGAGTCCGATACGGCGGACCGCGGCGGCGACACTCGCGGCGCCCATAGTGACGTCGCCGGCCAGCTGCGGCCAGCTGGTCACCGTCTCACCGACTTCGACCAGGCTCGCGCCGAGCCGCGGCGACAGCCCTGCGGCACCGAGCAGCTTCACCACGAACGGCGCCTTTTCCCTGGCAGTCAGCCCGCGCAGGTCGGCCGCGTGGATATCGCCGAGCAAACCGTGGAACGCGGGGCGCTGTGGCTCGATATCGAAACGCTCGACATCCAGCAAACCTCGGTCACTGGTCTCCATCAGTAGCGGAATTCCGTGTCTCGCTGCCGCCTCGCGTATCACGAGCTTCATATCGAGGGAATCACATTCCTCGACGACGATCGAGAGGCCGTCCACGAACTCGTCCACCGAATTATCGTCGATGCCAGCGCCGAAGATCTCCACCGGCAGATAGGGATCCAGTTCGGCAATCCGTCGTGCCGTAACGACAGCTTTATTGACGCCGATGTCGAACAGCGTTCCCGGAACTCGGTTGAGATTGGACAACTCGATATCGTCCAGGTCGGCCAATCGCAGACTTCCGCAGACACCTTCGAGTGCGAGGAGGTGCGCTATGGCATGTCCGGCACTTTGTCCGATAATTCCGATCGCGAGATCTGCCAGGCGCTCCTGCTCGGATCTGGTCAGCTTGTTCCGGTTTCGGTCCAGCCGAATCATTCGGAAAGTTAGCGGGCCCGGCAATGCGATCACCGCGGCGCGCCACGGATAGTAGATCCACCGGTCCGCCTCGGGGCCCTCCAAAACATTCGGCGCGGCAACCATTTTGCCGATTTCAGCACGCAGCAACCCTCGAAGGTCGGTGAATTCGAGGTGCGGATACGCGCGCAGCGCGGCAAGTGTCCGAGCGTCTTCCGGATCGTTCCGGTCGAGAATAAGTGGCCGATGTTGCGCCATCCGGCTCCGGTCATCGCCCATGTCGGTGCCGAGCCTCGCTTCCCCTTCCGACCTCTCGCCACACCTCTGTCGGACAGGCAGCCAGTAGGCCGAGCGCATCCTGCTCGAGCTCGGTCAACGACCGCTGCGACTCCTGGGCAAACGCCTGATACGTCCGGGTGTCCCACCAGAGCGGGACGGTCTGGTAGCGCTCGTCCGGATACGGCACCGCGGAGATTCGCTCGGCAGGTACCGCTCCGCATGCCCGATGTCTCGCCACGGTGAAGGAGGCCACCGTGGCGAAACCGTAACGCGCCCCGAGCAAGCGCGCGCCGTGCAGCACCGTGCGCGAGATGGCAGCGCTCAACTCGGAGCGGTGCGCCGCATCGCGAGCGACCCATGCGCCCTTGGCCTCGACCACGCCCTCCGACATCCGATCGGCAATCATCGTGCGCAGATCGTCCTCGCCGGCATGGCCTCGCCACTCGACCAACGCGTGCGCCTGCCCGGCATCCGCGTAGGGCCCTTGCAGCCGCACGCCGGCGACCACCTCCCCTGCGGAGTCGACTGCGACGAAGAACAGCGAAGTCGACCGACCATCGGCGACCGCGTCGATTTCGAGTGCGTGTTCCACTCCGAAACGCCGGTAAACCTCCAGCGCTCCGTCCAGATATCCGTTCCACAGCACCGGCCGGACATCCGGTTGGGAGACAAAGAACGCGCACTCGGATTGCCTATCGTAATACCGCAAGACTCCCCGCCCAAGGGAGTCCTGCGGCACGACTGCAATCACTTCCACAGCCATGTTGTTCCCTACTCCATCGCCGCGCCGCATTGCGCGATAATCCAGCCTCATGCAGCACCCCACGGCCCATGAGCCGAGATGACGTTGCCCAGGGCAGTATCCGTCATCCGACAGGAATTGACCAGCCGTCCGGCTAATCTTCCGGAAACTCTCGGCGTGCGGGGATCTTTTGGCAGGTCAGAACGGCCGAGGTCGAGACCGATAGGAACATGAAGACCAGTCGGTACTTGAGCAGCTACCGACTGGCAATCTAGACGAGGATGGAGATGAACAGCTCGACCGACTCCGGTCCCCGCCAGATCTCGATCTCTTCACGGTAGGCACGGGTAATTTCGGCCGACGCCGTCGCGTCGTCGACCTGCGCCCACACGTCCTCCACCGGATCGTGATAGTCACCGTTCGGCGCAAAACGGGCGTAGACGCCTTTCGGCACACGCACCAGGACGTCACCCACCGGAACGGCCTCCGCCGCCGGGTATTCGAAGCAGACCACCGCGTTGTAGTTCCCGGCCGGATCGGGCACGTACACCGTGTACATCGCGTGATCCGCGCCCACCCGGTCGCGCAGCCGGTCCTTGAGAAACTCGATCAGGTCGCTGTTGCTGACCTTGAAACTCGGACGCACCCGCGGAACGATCAGCCCGCCGTAGATCGCCTCGGCACGCACCACGATCGCATAGGTCATCGCGCCTCGACCGCCAGGTAGAGATCGATCTTGTACGCGTGCGGATAGCACTCGAAATCGCCGGTATACGTCCGTTTGATCTGTTTGTGCTCCTCGGCGTAGGCAATCTGCGTCCACAGGTCGGTCATCACCTGCGGAAAGTTACCGACCGAGGAGAACCGAGCGTAGCGGCCACGCGGCATCCGGGCGACAAGGTGACCGCGGGTGACCTTGTCGAACGACGCGCACTGGTAGCCGACGATCTGCGTGTTGTACGTGCCGAGCTCGCCGGAGTAGTCGGTGTAAGCGCTGGCCAACGGCCCGCCGAGCTCCTGGTGCAAAACGGCCGCCCACGCAGCCTCCAGATCACGGTCACGCAGTTCTCCGAGCGCGCGCTTCGGGCTGCGTACCGGCAGCCCGGCAACCCACGTCTCGTCCCGCTCGACGACTTCAAACTGCATGGAAGGACTCTTTCGAGGTGAATCCGGGGGCGAGAACCCGCATCCGGTCGGTTAGGAAGGCCATGCTACCAACACGGACCGAGTGGTACCGATCACATGTCCGGCTCGTCACCCGCCGCCACCACCCCCGCTGAACTGGACAGATGACCGGTGGATGCGATCCGGCCCGAGCGGAAAAGGCCGATCGAGCCGCACTCGGTGATGCATAGTGAGCATGATGGTCCGACTCGCCGATCATGTGGCAGCACAGCTGCCACCGAACGGAGTCTTATGCACGACATCCTGAGCTGCACCACCCTGATCACCGGAGTGCGACCGCACACGGCGTACAACCACCCTGCCCGCACCCCGAGCTGACATGTGCCGCACCATCGCCGAACTCGACACCGCGGTTGCGGACTGCTTCGCCTGCCCGCGTCTGGTCGCATGGCGCGAGTTCGCCGCCCGCGAGAAGCGCGCCGCCTTCCGTGACCAGACTTATTGGGGTCGTGCGGTTCCCGGATTCGGCCCGGCAGACGCGCGGATGCTGATCGTCGGGCTGGCGCCCGCCGCGCACGGCGGCAACCGGACCGGGCGCATGTTCACCGGAGACCGCAGCGGAGACGTGCTCTTCGCCGCGCTGTACGCCGCGGGTCTGGCCAACCAGCCGACCGCAACCAGCATCGACGACGGGCTGCGGCTGTCCGGCGTGCGGGTCACCGCCCCGGTGCACTGCGCCCCACCGGGCAACAAGCCGAACCCCGACGAGCGGGACCGCTGCCGTCACTGGTTGGACACCGAACTGTCGTTGCTGACGCCGACATTGCGCTCGGTGGTGGTGCTCGGGGCGTTCGGCTGGCAGGCACTGCTTCCGGTGCTGGCCGACGCGGGCTGGGTCGTGCCGCGACCGCGACCGAAGTTCGGCCACGGAGCGCATGTGGCATTGGCCCCGGTCGACGTCGACCGGGCGCCGCTGCACCTGTTCGGCTGCTATCACGTGAGCCAGCAAAACACCTTCACCGGGCGGCTCACACCGGCCATGCTCGAGGCAGTGCTCAGCGATGCGGCAGCGGCCGCGGGAATCGGCGGACATTCCGCGCCCGCACCTCGCCGGTGAATCGTTTCAAGACCGATGCCACTCCTTCGGCCTAGACATGGTCGACCAAGGCCGGGTGTCCCGCCTCATGAGCGCAGTGCGCGCAGCAGAAATAGTCTCCACTCGCCTCGACGCCGTGCCCGACGATCCGGCAGGAACAGTGTGTGCACACCGGCGCGAGCGCGGTGATCGCGCATTCGAAGCTGTCGAAGATGGCTGATTGGCCGTTACGGGTGATCGTGAACGTCTTGTCGTACTCGTTTCCGCAGGTGTCGCAGGTAGCCATGGGGCATCACCTCTCCTCTCGAATCGATTCACAGCCGGTCCCGCTTCGCGGTACCCACAGGCGCCGGTGCGAAACGGACGCGGAAGACGAATGCGGGTGCTGGTTCCGATGCCGCGATGGGACCGGCAGGCCACACACCCGCGGTCCGACCGCCGGTCACACACTTCGCCGCCCGGCACGTTCGCTCATGTTCGACATGGAGGTGCGATGGGGACTTCGGTTGCCGTGTTCCGGCGACACGTGGTGCGTCGAACCACGGTCTTGACCGGGATCGCGCCTGTCGTGGTGATCGTGTCGGCAACGGCAGTGGTCGTCGCGCTGCGGCACGGCCCCACCGAAGGGTCCGCGTGCCTGGATGGCGATGCCGGATCGGCGGCGCGGTAGGCGCCGTCGAGTTCCGACCGAGCCTACGCCCCTCGCGCACCGCGGCAGCGTCGTTCTCAGCCCAGCCGCAGCGCCTGAACCGGGCAACTGTCGACGGCGAGTTCGATCAGCGCGCGACCCGACGCGGAAACCGGATCGGCAAGCGGAACGACGATCCCGTCGTCGCCGACGCGAAATACATCGGGCGCCAAGGCTTCACACATGCCGTGCCCCTCGCAGACCGCGCGGTCGGCGAAGATCTTCATCGGGCGATCCGTTCCAGATGAATCGGCAGTCCGTCAGCGGGCGTAGGGCCGGTTCCCGCGACCAAGGGCACCCGGTAGCCGTCGGAAATGCTCCAGCGATAGCTCAACAGCATCTGGTGCACGAGAGCTTTCACGGTCATCGCGCCGAAGTAGAGGCCGATGCACTTGTGCGCGCCACCACCGAAGGGAGCCCATGCGAAGCGGTGGGATTTGTCCTCACGGCGGTGGTCGGCGAAACGGTCCGGGTCGAAGACATCCGCATCGTGCCAGTACTCGTCGGTGCGCATGATGGCGTACGTGCCGCTGAGGACGAGCGTTCCTTTCGGCAGGTAATAGCCGAGAATATCGGTATCCCTGAGGGTTTCACGCACCTGCTGGGCCACCGGCGAATAGATCCGCAGTGCCTCCTTGAACGCGAGGTCCAGCGAGGGCAGGCGATCGAGATCGTCGTAGTCGAGCGAAGGCTTCCCCAGCGCGACGGATTCGGCCCGCAGCCGATCCTGCCATTCGGGGTGCCTGGCGAGTTCGTAGACCAGCATGGACGCGGCGATGGTGCTGGTGTCGTGCGCGGCCATCATCACGAAGATCATGTGCTCGACCACCTCGGCGTCGGTGAAGGTATGCCCCTCCTCCGTGGTCGCACGGCACAGCACGCTGAACAGATCGTTGCCGTTGCCCGCGCGTTTGTTCGGTAGCTCGCGGCGTAGATATCTCTCGAGCGTCCGCCGCCCGCGCAACCCGCGGGCCCACACCCCACCCGGCATGTTCGTCCGGATCAGCGCCGCTCCACCGCGCACCGCGTCCTCGAAGGCACGCTCCAACCGAGCCGCCTCCCTGCCGAGTTCCGCGCCCGCGAACACCTCCGTGGCCTGCTGGAGCAGCAGTTTCTTGATCGCGCTGTACACGCGGAAGTCGCTACCGGGCCGCCAGCCCGCGATCCCGCTGGTGATCCGCGGGGTGGTCAGATCCAGGTAGCCGATCAACCGTGGCCTGGTGAAAGCCTGCTGCATGATACGCCGATGGAACAGGTGCTCGTCGAAATCGCGGAGCAGGAGCCCACCGCGGAAGAACGGGCCGATCAGGAATTCCCAACCGCGCTGCGCCGACAATGCCTTGTTCCGGTCCATCATGACCGCCTCCAGCCCCTCCGGACTGCCGATGCCGACCACGCGGCGACCGAGCAGCCCGAACCACTGGATCGGCCCCCACTGATCGAATCTCTTGCGCGAGAACTGAATCGGATCGGCCAACGCATGCAGGGTGTACCCGATTCCGGGAAGACCGAAGTCTCCCGACACCGGTTTCAGTCCGCTACCCGACGGCGGCTCGGCCAGCGGCCGCGCCGAGACGGGGTAGCGCTCGGCCAGCCGGGCGCCCGCCCGCTGCGCGCGCCAGGCCAACCTGGCCCGCGCCTGGCGGATAGTGCCGGCAACCTCGTTGATCGTCTGGGGCACAAGAAGATTCATGGCCGTCATCCCTTCGCGATACTGCGAACCCCTCGACCATATCGGAAGCTATCCTCACCGTGGCGATGATCGATCGACTGCCCGCGATCGCGGGACGGCGGGCAACTCCCCCGATCATCGCCACCGCATGCGCCCGCTTCGGAATCAGCTTCGTCGAGTACACCCCCGCATTCGCAGTCCGTGCACCATCAGACCTTCACCAACCGGTTCGACGCGCGATATTTCGAATCGGCGGCCGCGCGGAACGGATTGGCACGAAATACCTTTGGACAGTAGGCTTCTCGAAGTAAACAGCAGTTGTTCGGCGGAAAACGGGGGGCTGCGCGGATGACCGCGTCGCCAGAACACACGAACATCTGGAGTTCCATCCTTGAGTACGCCACAGTCCCGGCCGGACACGCCGACCTGTCCGGTCGTTCACAGCTCGCCAATGGCTTCCGAAGGCCCGAGGGTGCCGCTGTACTCGTCGGAATTCGCCTCGGATCCGCACCGTGCGTACGACGAAATGCGAAAGCAGTACGGCTCTTTGGCTCCAGTCGAGCTGGCACCGGGCGTGCCTGCCACGTTGGTGGTCGGGTACGACACCGCGCTGCGGATCCTCAACGATCCCGAACGCTTCCCTGCCGATCCGCGCACCTGGCAGCAGAACATCCCGGCCGACTGCCCCGTCCTGCCGCTTATGGAGTGGCGTCCCACCGGGAGCCGAAACGACGGAGCGGCCCTCCATCGGTACCGGCAGGCCATCACCGCGAGCGTCAACAAGGTAGATCTGTACGCTCTCGATGCCACCGTGGAGAAGATCGCCATCCCGCTGGTCAACGCCTTCTGCCAGGCCGGCACGGCCGATCTGATCAGTCAGTACGCGTTCCCGCTCGCATTCGCGGTCGTCGATTCCCTGCTCGGCTGCCCGCCGAAGATCGGACAGCGGGTCGCGGCAGGCATGGCCGCGATGTTCGAGGGGATCGATGCCGAGGACGGCAACAAGATGATCGCCGAGGCGATGCTGGAATTGGTGGCCCTCAAACGGACCGAACCCGGCAACGACATCACTTCGGTACTACTACGGCATCCGGCCGAACTCGATGAACTGGAGATGATCCACCAGCTGACAAGCTTCTACGGCGCCGGGATCGAAATGCAACAGAATCTGATCGGCAACACCCTGCTGCTGATCCTCACCGACGAACGCTTCGGCGGAAGTGTCCTCGGCGGGACCCTGTCCACCCGCGACGCCCTGGACGAGGTCTTGTTCAACAACCCGCCGCTGGCGAACCTCCTCACCACCTACCCCCGTCAGCCGATCCTCATCGACGACGTCTGGCTACCCGCGCATCAGCCGATCGTCATCAGCATGGCCGGCTGTAACAACGACCCCGCGATCCGGACCGAGAATCACACAGGCAATCGCTCGCATCTGGCGTGGGGCATCGGCCCACACGCCTGCCCCGCGCAGTCGCTGGCCTACCTGATCGCTCAGGATGCCATCGATCAGCTTCTCGATGCGCTGCCCGAGATCCGGCTGGCCATACCGGTCGACGCACCGACCTGGCGGCCTGGTCCCTTCCACCGGTCCTTGGTGGATCTGCCGGTCGCCTTTCCCCCCTCCGCTCCGCTGAACGGGTACTGAGAATCTCGCGATCTCCCGCGCACGTCGGAAGCGACTATCGGCTGACGCCGCGCGGTCACCAGCCCTCCCCCGCAGGCACCGGCAGCCGCCGCACCCCATCGACCACCTGCGCGGCCAGATCGTTGTATCCGTCGACCAGTTCCGCCAGCCGGAACCAGGCGGCGTGCACACGAGGATCTCCGGCGGTCGCGCAGGTCGTGAGCACGGCATCGGCACGAACATGGGCGTCGGCGATGCGATCGATCACCGATCCGAGCGTCTCGGTGTGCAGTGCGACACCCTGGTGATGCTGCGGCACCTGCTGCTCGGTCCACACGTCGATCGCATGCACGAGATAGCCACGCTCATCACCATTCTCGGGCGCCACAACCGCTTCTTCGCGGGCGCGCATGGCTGCGCGGTGCAGGCCGGCGAGCAGGTACGCCCACCGCGCCAACGGATGGCCACCGGCGCGATCACCGCGGATGGCGCGCAGCAGCTCCTCGCCGGACAACAACGGTTCCATCCGGTCCACTATCGCTCGTTGCGTCGGATATTCGGCCTTCATTTCCCAAATTCCCCTGCCGCTGTTTCAACAGCGCCGTGGCCATGGTTCCTCATTGATGATCTCGGGTACGGCACTGAGCATCGACCTCCTTGGTGCCACTTTCCAGCTGAATGGAAGCAGCGAGGCCGTGAAAGCCGTTTCTGTGACGTCGGAATGTCAGGAAACGGCTTTCATGACATATTTCACAGGAACGCGGCGAGGGCCTTGTTGAAGCGCTCCGGTTCCTCGGAGAACGGCGCGTGACCACTCTGCTCGAACCGCACCGCCTCCGCATTCGGAAGCTGCGCGGCAAGCCATTCTGCGAGTGGGCCCGGGAATATCTTGCTGTGCGCGCCATAGATCAGCAGCGCCGGCACAGTAACCTCGGACAGGACCGGCCGGAAATCGGCGAAGGCCATGTCGTACCAAATGGCGCATGCCGCCGAAGTCGACATCTTCGTCGTCTCCGCATACACGGCGTCGATCACCTCGCCAGGCGGTGTTTCGGCGAAGCAAGCGGCGATGAACGGCTTGATCACCGAAGGGCGGGCGTGCTTCACCGCCTGAACGAACACCGCGAGGTCACTCTCGGTGTAGCCCCCTTGGAGCGGAAAGTCCCACTCCTGCGCGCTGAGGAAACGCGGTGACTGATCGACGAAGGCCACCGATCGCAACTGCTCGCATCCGAACTGCCGCACGTACGCGAGTATCACCGCGGTGCCCATCGACCAGCCCACCAGGCACACGTCATCGAGCGCGAGATGCCGCAGCAGGCTCCGGATGTCACGCGCGTACTGCGCCAGGGTATGGCCGCCGTCGGTCTTACCGGAGGCACCGTGCCCCCGAAGGTCCACCGTGATCACTCGATTGCCCTCTGACAGCGCAGGGACGTTCTGTGCCCAGAAGGTGGTGTTCATCGTCCACCCGTGAATAAGCACGACGGGACGACCGGCTCCGTGATCCTCGTAGTACATCGGCACGCCATCCGGCAGTTCCAGATAGGGCATCAATGACCTCCAGCTCGTGGAAAATTGTCTTCTCGTACCATGGCGCGCCCGCCGTCACCGGCCAAGGCGACCGGAAGGGGTTGCGTACACGTTGCACGAGAGCCAAATGGTTGCGGAGAGATAGCAATGAGGTAGCCGCCAAGCGGCCGCACACAGGATCAAGTTGAATAGACAACTACTCACGACTGCCGGATCGGAGAGGCTACCCGAGCGCATGGATGCCGGCGCCGGATTCCAATTGTTCGGGTGTGACGTGCGAACCGACCGGCTTACTCATATTGCCGGCGAGAGGAAATGTCTACGGCGATCACCCGATTACTCGACAGTGCGGCCGGCGGGTGCCGAGAAGCTCAGAATTTGGCGTTCATCGTCCAGCCGTGAATCATAAGCAGCGCCTTCGCGCCTATGGCACGCCTGCCGTCGCAATGCAAGATGGACAAGCGGGGTTGCATAAACGTTGCAGCAATAATGTCGGCATTGCAGCGAGATTGCAACAGGGTTAGGCTCTTTTCGACGCCATGAACGATTCAGCGGGGTGGACGATCCCGAGCCGACTGGCATGACACGAGGCAGACGCGGTTGGTGACGAGGCAGACGCAGTTGGTGCGTGCAGACGTACGCGCCTCATGGGATCGTGCGCAACGCTGGGGTCTGCATCCCGACCGGCATCTCCCCGAAGTGGGTTTGGCTGAAGACGAGGTCCGCACCTGGCGCCGCGAACATCAGATGGCCAGCATCTGGCCGACGCTGTTCGCGAGCCTGGAGACTGCGGCGTCGATGCCGGGCCACGTGTTGTTCGGTGCCGACGCCGACGGCCACCTCCTCTGGGTCCATGGCGATTCCGATGCCCGGCATGTGGCGGAACGGGCGAACCTCGTCCCGGGGGCACGCTGGCACGAAACCGAAGCGGGTACCAATGGTGTCGGCACAGCCCTGGCCCTCGGCAGACCCTTCCAAGTCCGCGGCACCGAACACTACCTGTCCGTTGCCGCGGACTTCACCTGCACGGCGGCCCCCATCAGGGATCCGGCCAGCGGTGCGGTGATCGGAGTCGTCGACATCACCAGCAAGCTCCGCAACACGAGTTCGCTTGCGCTGCCGCTGGTTACGACGGCAGCCCGCCTCGCCGAGGCGCACCTGCGCGACCTCCTCCGGCAGCGGGACGCGGAATTGCGCATTCGTTACCTCGACCGCGTCCTCAACCGTGTCGGCGACCACTGTGCGCTGGTGACGGAAGAGGGGCGATTGCTGCATGCGGCGCCGTCGGGATGGCTCCCCGCCAGGTGGCCCGCACCGGTGATCGAGGGGGTAACCAGACTGCCCGATGGACGTCGGGTCGTTGTCGAACGACTGTCGCCGGGCGGCCCGTTCTCCGTCTACGCACTGCCGAACGACGTTTCGGGCGAACTAGCCCCACGAGTGAGCGCGCTGGGTCGTGATCGCGCCGTGCTGTGGATGGACGGGACCGCCCACGAACTCAGTCTCCGGCACAGCGAGCTGGTAGTTCTCCTGCTGGCCAACCCGGATGGGCTGACCGCGGCAACCTTGGCCCGAGAGCTGTACGGCAGCACCGGAAAAGAAGTGACGGTCCGAGCGGAACTCACACGGCTTCGACGAATTGTCGGGTATCGCCTGTCCTCGGATCCCTACCGCCTCGACAGCCGGATCGGCACCGATTTCCAGCAGTTGGAAGCAGAAGTCACGAAGGGCTCCGTGGGCTATCTTCCGGACAGATACCCGCAATTGCTACCGGCATCACAGGCCCCTGGCATTCGGCGGTTGCGGGAGCGACTTCGTAACCAGCCGACGTCCAGCGGCTCGGCGGAGTAGTCGCTTCCGGGCCGACCATCGCTGACAGGCATGGTCCCGAAATGCCGGTGCGGCGCAGACCGCCAGTCCCGATATCACGCTCGGATGCGACACCGCGCGGAGTATGGCGGCGGCGGGCCGGATGCGCATTTCCGCACCGTGGTCAGCGATGACGCCCCGTGGGACAGCGCCTTCTCACCCGCGTTCGACGCCGTGGTGGAGGTGGTCCAAGATTGGGCTTTCCAACGAGAGCGCTGGCGAGTTGCGCTGCAGTGGAAACGATTGGAGTTCGACCGCTGATCAGCCCGGCCGGTCGAACGTCGTGATCGCGTGAGTTGATCAGACGGTCACGGGTCCGGTGCGGCGGTCAGCGCGACCGCTCCCTTACGTCCATCCGCCGAGCCCACCCCGGTCTCGATACCTCACAACGGCGAATCCCCTTGCGTATCCGGACCTTCCGAGCATACGGCCCAATTCCCCTTGGCGATCAGGCCGCACGGCACTGGCGCGGGAACGCCCCTCAACCGAAGCACTGCCGCGCACGGTCAAAGGATTGCCGGCTGACTCAACCCCGGACACTAGTGCTGTGCGGAAACTGCACGCGTGCGCAGCCGATGTGATGGTTTGACCCATTCAAGGAACCCGGAGGGTGGCCGTGCCGAGGTCGCTGGCTGTGGATGCGGCTGTGTCTGAGGGTGTGCGCCGCGTCAAGCCTTATCGGGCGCCGACGGCGGCGGCTGGGGTGGTTGCGGTCAGCGAGGTGTAGGCGACGATGTTGGACTGGTAGCTTCGAGTCTCGCGGTCGAATTCGCCTCCGCAGGTGACCAGCTGCAATGCGCCGTGGCCATGCGATCCATACACTTCTTCGGCCGGGAACTCCATCTTCGGATACGCCTCGACCTTGGTAACGGCGAAACGCGCTGTCCGGCCATCACTCAAACTCACCTCGACCTCATCGCCTGCTTGCAGGGACGGGAGCCGGTAGAACACCGCCGGACCGTCGAAGGAATCCGCGTGGCCCAGGATCACCGCCGAACCCTTCTGGCCGGGCGATGGCCCGAACTTGTACCACCCCGGCTTCTGGAAATCGTTGGGTACCTCGACGGTTTCGTCGGGATTGAGTCCGAGTGTGACGAGTGACGTGTCGACACCGATGGAAGGGATGCGCAGCGCCACCGGCACCGGGGAGTCCGCCTCCGGACCCGCGGCACCAGACGGTTCAGCGGATCCGGAGACCGGCGGCGATGCGAGTTCCGACGGGCCCGGGTCGTGCTGGCCACGTGAGGTCAGCACGAACAGTCCCATGGCGATGAGCAACATTACAGCGGCGAGCACCCACCCCGTTTTCCCCCTCTTCCCTCTTTTCACGGTGCCTCCGGATTCGAATTCGCTTGTCTCGGAGCCGAGGTCACCCATCGCGGCCGCCTGCGCAGCCGGGCGACCTTACCAACCGCAACACCGGACCCGGCCAGGGGCAGACCTGCGAGGGGCAGGAGAACCGCGCTGCCATTGGGGTGGGGAGCAGTTCCGCCCCCACCGGTTTCCGGATGCCCCTTCGGAATAATGTAGCCCTCCCCACCAGGGCCACCTTGGCCTTCACCTGGGCCACCCTCACCAGGCCCACCAGGGCCGCCCTCACCGGGGCCACCCTCACCGGGGCCACCAGGGCCGCCCTCACCGGGGCCACCCTCACCCGGCCCACCAGGGCCACCCTCACCGGGGCCACCCCCACCCGGCCCACCAGGCCCACCCCCACCACCCCCACCGGGCCCACCGGGGACACCCGGGACACCCGGGACACCCGGGACACCGGGCCCACCAAGCCCACCGGGAATCGGAATCGGAATCGGGATAGGAATCGGGAGAGGAAGAACGGGGACCCCAACCGGCGGCGAAACGACGGTCGTCGTGGGGAGGCCTGTCGTGGTCGAGGTCGGCGGCGGGCCTGTCGTGGTCGAGGTCGGCGGCGGAGTAGTCGTCGAGGTCGGCGGGATGGCGCAGTTCGGCCGCGTAATGATGTTGTCATCCAGGCTGACCTGTCCGTTGCGGGCCAACACGCGCCCGTTCACGGTGCTGCTGGTCTGCACTGATATCGAAGTCAACGCCATGATCGTTCCGACGAAGGTGGTGTTGGTACCCAAGGTCGCTGAGCTACCCACCTGCCAAAACACGTTGCACGGCGAGGCTCCGTTGATGAGGGCGACCGTGCTGCTCGACGCGGTGATCAACGTCGACCCGGCCTGGAAGATCCACACGGCGTTGGGATCGCCCTGCGCGTCCAGGGTGACCGTGCCGGTCAGACCCATCGGGCCCGCCGTGTTGTATACTCCCGCGACCAGGGTTAGCCCGCCGAGATCCGCCGGCACCCCGATGGCCGGCGTCCGGCCCGCCGCATCGTTATACGCGGTCGTCAGATCGTTTTGAGCCTGCAGCGCAACGGCATCGGCGACATGCTGCGTTCCATTGATCACCACTCCTGGCGGAAAGCCGGTCACCGCGCTCCCCGGGCTGACCCCGAGGTCCCCGGAGATGACCGAAGGACCGGTGTTGGTGACCGTGGTGCCCGCCAACACCGCGAAGGGCGTCGCAGTCCCCAACCCGACTGGGGGCTGTGCGGCCGAGGCGACCCCACCCCAAACCACCAGTCCGGTGACGATCCCGGCAGCCATTACCACCAGAAGCCAACGGCGTAATAGACCCCCACGAACGAAATGAATCAGCGATGGCACGAAACTTCCCCTCACATCAAACATCCCGACTGGACGGACCCCTGTGATAACTTGGCGTCAAGAATCACATGAGGTCGGCAATTTATCGTGTAGCACAGCGTGGTCGGCGTGTCGTAAACGCCTGGAAATGGCGGGCGGCGGGCGCGCGGCGGCAGAAACCATCGAAGCATCGATCGATCGCATTCCGGAGACGGACGTTCGGGACCGGCCATTCGGCATTGCTGCATCTGACGAAACCGACTGCGCGCGAAGACCTCGACCGTGCGTGCCAGACTGCGGGCCGCGCTCTCGAGCTGTCGAAGACAGACACGTCCCCACGTGTCGTGAGAGGTGTACATGGACACACTCGGCACCCTTGATTGGTGGGCACGATCGAATGTGGTACGGGAGCTGGCTGCTTTAGCGGCTGACGTGATCGTGTAGCCCTGGATCCTGGTGCGAGCCCGGATACATGCGGCTCTGATGCTGCGGGCACCGGGCTCGTTGCGTTCGGTAGCGACGAGGCCGAAAAGGTGATGAAGATCTGCATTGCTGCTACTGCATCCCTTATATTTCCGGGGCAGAGCAAAGCCGATGCCGACAGCGTCTACTTGCGACTCGATGATGATTCTCCACCTGCGGTTTTGGGTCGATTAGATGTTTGACGCAAGAAGCGTTACTTTGCGGATTCGCCTGCGATTCCACACGTTTTTGAGACCGAAGTGTTGCCACGCAGAGGATTTGGGGATTGGAGGGAATGATCGAAGGTGCATGATAGCGGGAAGCCGGTTCTTTGGTTGTGTAGCACGAGAGTTCCTCACGCTGTGGCCCGTATCGGCGGGTAGGGTCCACAGGCACCCGGTAGATGCCGGATCGGTCGTCACGCGATTGTGCCTGGTTCGCCTGCGGGCGAGAGTTACACCAGTCGGTGCTTTACATTCAGCGCGGGCACTGGCGAGCGTCGACTGTCATAGTAAAAGGCGGATATTCGATGATCACGGTGCTGTCCTCGGTTCGGCCGGCTGGACTTCGAGGCCGACGATCCTGAGGTCTTGGAACCGCAGGCTCGATCCTGCCTCTGCCGGACCGAGATGTCCGGCGAGCAACTCCGGCACAGTGATGCGATCGGCGACTGGCGCCTCATCCACATGAGGGCAGCGGCTGTCCCGGCGGTGTCTCGGTTCCTTCGATCTTGGTGCCTGGTCCGGTTGAATATTGGACCCAATCGGACTGGACAGGTTGTGGCCGGTCGTGTCCCACCCCGGTTGCGCGCCAGCAGCGGCCCGCCTGTAGTGGAGTGAGGACGGGGCGCCCAGCGCGGCGCGGAGTTGCCGCACCGTTCCTGGAATGGACCGGTGCCGGGGTTTGCCGTTCCCGGTTACGGGGCGCGTAGCAGGACGGCGATGGTGGGCAGTTCCCCGGGCGACCGGGTGTTCGGTAATTGGGACATTGGCGGAGCCGCGTCGGTGTTGGGGTCCGCCTTGGGCTGGTTCCCTGTTCATCAACCGTGACGGCAGTTGCTCACGAATCTCGACGGGCGCGTTGCGGAGTCGATTATCGCCGTGCCCACACCAAGACGGACTCACCCACCGAAAATCCCCGCTGACCTGCCTCGGAGGTCCGACTCGCCGCCGACGATGCCGCCGAACTGCAATTGCTCAACAACCGGCTCGCCGAAGCCTCCTGCGGATCCATCGGATGACCTGGACCGTGTGCGACTGAAACAAAACGTCCAGAATTCAGAGCCGGTTCACCTTCGCTGAGGCCGTAGAAATCCGCGAACAATTCGACCCGAAAGACTGTCGAAATTCGCGAGAAAATGCCGTCAGAGTTCGCGATAAAACGCCGTCCAAATTCACGGAAGAATGCCGTCTAAATTCGTGAAAAGCCATCTGATCTGTGTGTTTGTTCCGCCGTGACTCGCGGTTGCAATTTGAATTCGGCATGGCGCTCGGGTTTTTGGCGACGTATCTTTGGAGATGAGTTGATTTCTGATTCAATTCTGTGAGGCAAAATGTAGACGATTCAAATAATGAGGTAGGTGGCAGCGCGAGACCGGCGACGCCACTACTCGAAATACGACTCGGTCACCGGCAACAGTGATCGCATTGTCGACCGCTGGCATCGTCATCGTCAACACCGCCATTGGTAGCGGCATCCACGTCGAATTCAGCTGGCGTGATCATCCATGCCTGCACTGCCGGCCGGCGACACCCCTGCCAAAGGCGGCGTCGTCGGCTGCATTGACTGACGGCCCCGGCCGCCACCAGCAGACGTATCGGCCCGAGGACTCCATCTGACAACCACCGTCACGCTCGGCGGCGAACGCGGCCAGCCTGGCCTCGGTTGGTCTTCACGCACCACACTAACAAGGAAGGCACCTCATGCCTATCTCTCCCAACCAGGGGTCGACCGGAGGCGGGACCATCGTCACGATCACCGGCACGAACCTCAGCGGCGCCACCGCCGTTCACTTCGGCTCCAAGCTGGCCACCATCACGGCCAACACGCCTACGTCGGTCACGGTCATCTCCCCGTCCGGGACGGGCGTAGTCGGTGTGACCGTGACCACCTTGGGTGGGACCAGCAACCCACGGTCGTTCTTCTACATTGGCCCACCGTTCAAGGGCGGCCTGTCCCCGGCCTCGGGCGTCACCGCCGGCGGCAACACGGTCACCCTCACCGGAACCGGCCTGTCCACCGCCACCGCGGTGAGCTTCGGTGCCAACTCCGCTACCCCGACTGTGGTCAACGACGGCGTGCTGACCGTCGTCGTGCCGGCGGGCGCAGCGGAGGGACCGGTGGGTGTCAGTGTCACCACCGCGGGCGGTACCGGCAACGGCCTTGTCTACACCTACGTCGCGGCACCCACCCTGGCCTCGATCAGTCCGACTACAGGTCCGGAGGCCGGAGGCACCGCGGTCATCCTCACCGGCACGGGCTTCACAGGGGCCACCGCGGTCTCCTTCGGCGCCACTGCGGCGACATCCTTCACCGCAAACTCCAGCACGCAGATCACCGCTGTCGCCCCCGCTGGGACCGGCACGGTACAGGTCACCGTCACCACCGTCGGTGGCACCAGCAACGGGATCTCCTACACCTACGTTTCGGGTCTGGCTCCGGTCAATTTGGGGACGGCCTCGTCGTTCGCTGTATTGTCAGGTGCCACAGTCACCAACACCGGCGCTTCGGTCGTCTCCGGTGATCTGGGGCTCAGCCCCGGCAGCGCAGTGACCGGTTTTCCACCGGGAACAGTGATCAATGGAACACAGCATGTCGCGGACGCAGTCGCGGTCCAGGCCCAAACTGATCTCACGACCGCCTACAACGATGCCGCCGGCCGGACACCAGCCATCGGGGTGCCGGCGGACATCGGCGGGCTGACCCTGGTTTCGGGGGTGTACAACACGGCCGCCGCAATGGGTCTGACCGGCACCGTCACCCTCGATGCGCAGGGTAATCCCAACGCGGTGTTCATCTTCCAGGCCGGATCGACACTGATCACCGCGTCGAACAGCACGGTCAGCCTCGTCAACGGAGCCTCGGCTTCCAATGTCTTCTGGCAGGTGGGCAGCTCAGCGACCCTGGGCACCAACACCACCTTCGCCGGGACAATCGTGGCGCTGACCTCGATCACGGTACAGACCGGAACCACCGTGTCCGGACGCGTACTGGCCCGCAACGGTGCAGTCACCCTGGACACCAACACCATCACCGTGCCCTAAGCCTCGATCTACTCGGGTTTTGAACTTGTCCGCGCGCCGCCGGCGCGCGGACAAGGGCGTTTCGATCTGGCGCCAAGGACGGCTGAAGAGGTCGAGTGTCGGCAAGATCGTTTGCCGACACTCGGCACCGAGACCGAGCAACGCGCGGCGATAGCGAGGGATGGTCGCTGGTGTGGATCGCCGACACGCTTGGGGTCATGGGGCCGGTATGGAACCGGCTCGACGAGCGCGGGTTACGGATCTGGGATACGCGGAGGCGCATGGAAGAAGAGGGAGAGAGCGTTCAACGAGACTTTGACGCCTGCCCTCTAGGCACAGCGCGGTTCGAGTGATTGTTTCACTGTAAGGGTCCGATCAGCTACGTGGACAAGCCCACGGAGAGCTGGGGATCATCCGAGCCACCACGAGTCGATCGGCATTACTCGTGCCACCAGCAATGCGACGACTTCCAGTTGACCGGCGAGTGCGGCCACTCGCCAGAACAAATTCGCTAGCCGGATGGATCCTAGGCTGCGCGCCTAGCGATCACCGTCTGCAGCTCACTGAGGCTCGGCAGCGGGGCGCTCACGAAACTGGACTCGCCACCCGATCGGGTGGCGAGTCGCTGGAGTTGAATGAAGCCCTGACCTGTGGTTCTCTTCAGGCGGAGGCTTGAATAAGACACTCTTGGTGGAGCTAAGGGGAATCGAACCCCTGACCTTCTCGATGCGAACGAGACGCGCTACCAACTGCGCTATAGCCCCGTGCGGCTCCGGGGAACCGCGCTGTGACACTGTATCAGGCCGCCGGTGCAGTCTCCGAATCGGCAGGCTGACCTGCCCGGATGGTGATGCTACTCGCCAGCGGCGCGGCGGATGTCGCCGCCGGTGCGGGTGCGCAGGGCGCGGGCGGTAGCGGGGTCGAAGGGGTCGAGGTGGTCGAACGTGGGGTCTTCGTCATCGGGCTCCACGAGTGCGGAGCGGCGGCGGAGAGCGCGTGCGGTATCGCGGTCCATGCTGCCGTGCGGCGCGCGGGCGCCGGCTCGGTGCGTGCGGTGGCCTGCGTCACCGAGCTGTTGGCTGCGAGTGAGGCGGGCGGCCCGCCTGCGGCGAATCTCCTCTTCCATTCGCACCTGCTTGCGCAGGTAACCGAGGTAGCCAATCAGCACGACCATGGCGAGCCCGGAGCCCCACCACAGCAGCGGGGTGAACACGACCGTGAGGGCGCCGCACAGGATGGCCGTGAGCACCAAGCCGAGCACGGCACGTTGACGGAAGGTGTAGCGCGCCGCGCGGGCGATGGCGTCGGCCTCCGGGTCGAAGCCGCCGCGGCCGCGGCGTGTTGGGACGAATTCGGGGTCGTCCGAATAGGTTTCGTCGTCTTCGTCGTGGGTCAGGCGGGCGGGCGCGGCGGAGCGCGCGGGCGGGATCCTGGCAGCGGTCGGTTCGGGGTGGTATTCGCCCACGCCGCCATCATCGGTCGCCGCGTCGTTCCGCGCAGCGACTTCGGCAGCTTCGTCGTCCTCCGACTCGTAATACTCCGACCCGTATTCCTCCGACCCGTAATCCTCCGACCCGTCGTCGTCCGGTTCGGCGGCCTCGACGTCGGCGTCCGCGGCCTCGATGTCGTCCGATTCGGCGTCAGCGATGTCGAATTCCGCGGCCTCGGCGGCCGCGGTGGTGTCTTCCTCGTCAGTCTCGGTGAGGGGCTCGTCGGCCGGTGTTGTCATCCGGTCCTCCGCATCATCGCTGTGGGAATACTTTCTCGGTACGCGGCGGGGCCGCCAATTCGGATCGGTTTCATGCCCGGCAGCCGGGCCTTTCCTGAGACGTCGTTTGCCTCCGCCACGGTGCAGGACCCTGGTCGCCAGCGCGGCGTCGGTGGTCCGGCGGATTCTCGGGTGGCGGTCGGCGAGAATCGGGAACAGGACGAAGACCCAGAGCACGACGAGACCGATCCACAGGATCGAATTCGGCATCTCGGTCAGCACCTCCGTCCCCGCCTGGATTAGTCCGGCTCGGCCCGCGAGCGGTGCGTAACACGCCCCGCGTCCGTCCGGTCTCCATCCGACGCAGCAGCGTGGACGCCGGTCGCCTCGCAGGCTCCCTACCGATGACGCAAGACGCACCATCGACGTCCGTAGGCTAATTCCGGGTAGCGGCAAGATCCGGCAGGCGCGCCGTGCACATCCGCCACACCCGTCACATTCCCACCACTCTCATCGCGCCTCGGTGACATCGGCGCGCCGGGTTCACCGCAGGGTGGCGCGCCCCTCCCGAACCAGCCGGTCCAGGACTGTTCCGACCACCTCCTCGACGGTCAGGCCGACCAGCAGGTGATCCCGCCACGCACCGTCGACGTCGAGGTAGCGCCGCAGCAGCCCCTCCTCCCGGAACCCGACATTGCGCAGCACCGCCTGGCTGGCCATATTCTCCGGTCGCACGGTCGCCTCGACCCGGTGCAGGCCGACCGGTCCGAAGCAATGGTCGAGGCCGAGCGCCAGCGCCGCGGTCGCGACACCCTGTCCGCTGAGGTCCTTGGCGACCCAGTAGCCGATCCAGGCCGAGCGCAGCGCGCCGCGCACGATATTCCCTATGGTCAGCTGCCCGCTGAACGCGCCGTCGACTTCGATCACCAACGGGATCATCGCGCCACGCCGCGCCTCCGCCTTCAGGCTCGACCACAGCGAGGGCCAGTTGGACGCGTGGTTGCGCGCCTCCCATGCACCGCGGCCGGTCGGCTCCCACGGCTCGAGATGTGCCCTGTCACGCAAACGAATTCGGCTCCACGCCGCCGCGTCGCGCAGCCGCACCGGACGTAAGGTCACCTGTCCCGCCGCGACACGGACCGGGCCGAGTCGCGCGGGCCACCCTGGATGCTGCGTGGCCCGGAAGACGTTCATCGCTTCCATTTCTCAGCCGCGCTGTGCGAGAAAGGCGACCTGGACCTCGTCACCGGTGCGGATCTCGAGGTCGTCCGGGTCTATCACGATCAGGCTGTTCGCCTCGGCGAGCGTCGCGAGCAGGTGCGAGGACGAGTTCGTGGCGCCCAGGGGCTGCACCAGGTAATCGCCGGTCGCCTCGTCGCGCATCAGTTGTGCGCGCAGATACCCTTTGCGCCCGGCCATGGAACTGATCGGCGTGATGGTCCTGGCGCGGATGATCCGGCGCATGGGATGCCTGCGCCCCAATGCGATTCGGATCAGCGGTCGCACCATCACCTCGAAGACCACCAGCGCGCCGACCGGATTGGATGGCAGCAGAAAGGTCGGCACCTCGTCGCGACCGAGTTTGCCGAAACCTTGCACCGATCCAGGATGCATGGCCACGCGGGTGATTTCGAGTTCACCCAGCCCTTCTAACGCCTCACAGACCTGCTCGGAGGCCCAGCCGCCGACCGCGCCCGCGATGACGACGACCTCGGAGCGCACCAATTGCCCCTCGACGACGTCGCGCAGTCGGCGCGGATCGGAACTCACGATGCCGACGCGGTTCACGTCCGCGCCCGCGTCCCGCGCGGCCGCGGCCAGCGCGTAGGAGTTCACGTCGTAGACCTGTCCAGGGCCGGGCGTGCGATCGATGTCGATCAGCTCGCCGCCCACCGAGATCACCGACAGCCGCGGACGCGGGTGCACCAGCACCTTGTCCTGCCCGACCGCGGCGAGCAGACCTACCTGGGCCGCACCGATGATGGTTCCCGCACGCACCGCGACGTCGCCCGGCTGCACGTCGTCGCCGACGCGTCGCACGTAATCGCCGGAGCGCACCGGCTCGTACACCTTGATCCTGGCCCGCCCGCCGTCGGTGAAGTCCAGCGGGAGCACGGCGTCGGCGAGGGTCGGCATCGGTGCGCCGGTGTCCACCCGAACGGTCTGACGCGGCTGCAGCCGAATCGGCTGACGCGATCCGGCCACCACCTCGCCGACGACGGGGAGCGTCAGGTCGACGAGATCGCCGTCCTCGTTGCGGATGTCGGCGCCCGCGGAGGCGACGTCGACGCTGCGCACCGCGTAACCATCGATCGCGGCCTGATCGAAGCCGGGCAGCGGCCGCTCGGTAACGACGTCCTCGGCGCACAGCAGGCCCTGGGCCTCAGAAATCGCGACCCGGACCGGCCGAGGTGCGACCGCCGCTGCGGTCACTTTGATCTGCTGATCCTCAACCGAGCGCATCCAGCCCTTCCTGATCCTCTCCGCACTCCATCCGACTCCGCCGCATCAGTGATCGCGCGGCGCAGCCGCGTTCGCGCGCGCACCACGGTGAACCCTCATTCGTACCCGACGGTCCACGCTCGGCGAAACCCGACCGGACCCGTCAGTCGTAGGTTGTCAGCTGCGGATCCCAGTCCGGACCGAGACGGTGCTGCAGCCATTCCCGCAGGGCCGGGCCGTATTCCTCGCGTTCCAATGCGAAATCGACCGCAGCACGAAGATAACCGCCCGGGTTGCCCAAATCGTGGCGCGACCCACGGTGCACTACGACGTGAACCGGATGCCCCTCGGAGATGAGCAGTGCGACGGCGTCGGTGAGTTGTAGCTCGCCGCCGGCGCCGGGCTCGATGCGGCGCAGCGCATCGAAGATGGCCCGGTCCAAGAGGTATCGGCCCGCGGCGGCGAAGGTCGAGGGCGCGTCGGCGAGTGCAGGCTTCTCCACCATTCCGTTGACGCGCAGCACATTCGGGTTCACGGCATCAGGCACCGTCGCCACGTCGAACACACCGTAGGCGCTGACCTCGTTCTTCGGAACGTCGATGGCGCACAGCACCGTTCCGCCGCGCTTGCGGCGTACCCGGCTCATCACGTCGAGCACACCGGAGGGCAGCACGAGGTCGTCCGGCAGCAGTACCGCGATGGCGTCCTCGTCGTCGTCGAGGACCTTCTCCGCCTGGGCGACCGCGTGGCCGAGTCCGAGCGGCTCCTCCTGCACGACGGAGGTGACATCGAGCAGTCCCGGCGCCTTGCGTACCTTCTCCAGCAGGTGGAACTTGCCACGCTCGGCGAGCGTGCTCTCCAGAACCAGGTCTTCGACGAAGTGCGCGACCACGCCGTCCTTGCCCGGGGAGGTGACGAGGACCAGCCGCTCGGCGCCCGAACTCGCGGCCTCGGTGGCGACCAGTTCGATACCGGGGGTGTCCACCACCGGAAGGAGTTCCTTGGGCACCGTCTTGGTCGCGGGCAGGAACCGTGTTCCGAGCCCGGCCGCGGGCACCACGGCCGTGCGGAAGCACGACACCACCGCGGTGTCACCGGACTGTCCGGCCTTTGCTGTCATGCGCATACCCTATCCGTCCATCACGCCGCCGGATCGGCACGCGCCGACCAGGTACCGGAGTGAGCCTATGGTGATCACTGTGGAGATGCCCGTCGAGCGCGACAAACATGCGTGGCGCGCCGAACTGGTCGCCCGGCGGGCTGTGGTGAGCGCCACGGAACGGGAGCACGAGGCCCTCGAATTGGCCGCGGCGGTCGGCGCTCTCGGCGCGCGCGAGTGGGTCTGTGCGTACGTGCCGGTCGGGGGCGAGCCGGGGTCGACGGCAATGCTGGACGCGTTGCGTGCGGGTGGCGCGCAGGTAATGCTGCCGGTCACGGGGCCGCCCGGACCGCTGAGCTGGGCCGAGTACACCGGGGCGGAGACGTTGCGCCGAGCGCGCTATGGACTGCTGGAACCGGCCGGCGCGGTGCTGCCGCCTGCCGCTGTCGGCCGCGCCGAGCTGATCCTGGTCCCCGCTCTCGCGGTCGACCGGCGCGGCGTCCGCCTCGGACGCGGCGCGGGCTACTACGACCGCACGTTGGCGGCCGCACGCCCGGACGCCCGGCTGGTCGCGGTAGTAAGGGACGACGAACTCGTCGACCGGCTACCGGAGGAACCGCATGATCTGCGCATGGGCTGGGCCCTCACTCCGCACCACGGACTGCAACGGCTGGGCGGCGATGTGGCCGCGGAATGAAACACCGATTGGCGGTGTTGGCACTGTCGGCTGTAGAGTGCCAGATTGACGAACCCGCGGGAGGATCCTGTGCCAACTTACTCGTATGCGTGCACCCAGTGTGATAACCGCTTCGACATCGTTCAGTCCTTCTCCGACGAGGCCCTGAGCGTGTGCTCGGAGTGCTCGGGGAAGCTGCGCAAGCTGTTCAACTCAGTCGGCATCGTCTTCAAGGGCAGCGGCTTCTACCGCACCGACAGCCGCGCAGGCGCCTCCACCGCGAGCGAGCCGGCCAAGTCCGACAGCGGCTCGAGCAGCTCGTCCTCCGATTCCACCTCTTCCTCCGATTCCAGCTCGTCGAGCGGCTCCTCCGCGTCGACCAGCACCGCCGTAGCCAGCTGATTCGACGGTTTTCCACAGCCGCTCCACTATCCACAGCCCGCCGTTCTCCGGGCCGGTTCGGCCTGCGCCCGGCCATAGGATCCGGCCATGACTCGCGCACTCGCCGACCTCGGCCGGGGCGGCTGGAACCCGGCATGGCGGCGCCCACCCTGGGCTGACGCTCTACTTGCCCGACGGCTGCTTGCCGCCGCTTTCGCCGTACTCGCAGTGTTCCTCTTCTTCCGCGGCAGCCCTGGCGCAGAAAGAACGACAGTCGTTGTCGCAGGCCGGGATCTGGCGCCGGGACGCCTTCTGGAGGCGGGCGACCTGCGCTCGGCGCCGCGCGAAGCGAGCACACTGCCCGCAGGCGCGGTGGCCGATCCGACCGTGCTGATCGGTGCGGCACTGACCGGCGCCATGCATCAGGGCGAAGTCTTCACCGACCTGCGCGTCGTCGGCCCACGGCTGGCCGCGGCGGCCACCGGCGCGCGGGACGCCAGGATCGTACCGATCCGCCTGGCCGATACCGCGGTCGCCGAAATCCTGCGCGCGGGCGACCGCGTCGACGTGGTCGGCGCCGAGGAATCGAATGGACCCGGCACCCGACCGGCCAGAACTCTGGCTACCGACGCCTCCGTCATCCTGGTCTCCGGCCCTGGCGACGGACGTGGCGCCGCTGAACGCGTGGTACTTGTCGCGATGGACGCCGAACACGCGACCGCCGTGGCCGTCGCCTCGCTGCGCACGGCACTCACCGTCGTCTTCCATTGACCGAGGACATACCGATCAATTGAGTTAACCCGTGATTTGCTATTTGGATCATCTAGCATCTGGAATACCGGCAGGCTTGGGCCGCCGAGCACGACTGGTCAGCTCCACACAAAGAGGAGACATCGGCAATGCTCAAGGGTTTCAAGGAGTTTCTGTCCCGCGGAAATGTCATCGACCTTGCGGTTTCCGTGGTCATCGGCATCGCGTTCGTCGCGATCATCACTGCGTTCACAAATGCCGTCATCAATCCGATCCTCGCCGCCTTCTACGGCAATGACGAGAAACATATCGGTTTCTGGCTGATTGCCGACAATCCGGAGACGTTCGTTCAGGTCGGTCCGATCATCACGGCTGTGCTCAACTTCCTCATCATCGCCGCAGTGCTGTACCTCGTGCTCGTGCTTCCCGCGACGCACCTGAAGAAGCGGTTCCGGCCCGACGACTCCACACTCACCGATTCGGAGGTGCTGATTCAGATCCGCGACCTGCTCACCGAGAGCCAGACCAGCGGGGGCGGACGGCACGAGTTCTGAAATTTCCCGCACCGCGGGATGAAACGGGCCCGTCGTGACGACGGGCCCGTTCGCGTTGTGTGGGTGGGCGCTCAGCCGAGGCTGAACGGCGCTCCCCACAGCGTCACCCAGGTGATGACGTTTTCGGTCTCCACTTCGACGCTGACGAACGCGCGCGCTTGCGCATAGCCGCCGCAGCCGGACAGACCGATGGTCTCGTCCGCCCAGGTGACCGAGCCACTGTCGCCCCTGAACCGGACGCGCTTCTTGTGCGACTCGTTGCCGAAGTCATCCGACTGCTCGAGATCGAGCACATAGAACGACCTGGCCTGCCCCGGACCGAGCGTCAGATTGCCGCCCGTGTTCGCCCCGGCAGTCGGCCGCACGTTCTGCCCATCGCTCCAGTTGGCACCGCCGGTGGCGCCGCCGGTGGCGCCGCCGCCCGCGATATTGACCTGACAACCCACGGTGTAGCCGGGAAAGATGGATCCGCCTGCCGCGCCGGACAACTCGACCTGAGCGCTGCCGGACACCCACGCGTTGCGGTGCACCGGCGTCGCGCCGAGAGACGGGCTGATGGTGGCGGACTCGCCGACCAGACGAATCGTGACCACGGTGCCGTCGGACAGCGTTTTGGTGAGCTCGCCGCCCGGCAGGGGGACCAAGGTGTCGGCGTTGGCCGCGCCGGTCGACAGCAGCCCCATGGTGATGACCGCAGACGCGCACAGCCCGGCCGCGCGCGCCAGCTTCGTACGATCGATCATGACGTCGTTACCCTTCGAGGATTGAGTTCGCTTCAGCGAAAAGAGATTTCACAGATACTACCGACGTCGCCGGTGCCGAACGGCACCCCGTGGGAGTCACACCATGGCCGAACTTCCGGCCGTCCGGCAACGGCACGAAGACATCGGCATTCGCGGCACCGGTCGAGAACAGACCGGTGGCAACGGCCGCCACAGCAACGGCGCCGGCGATGCGGACGCCTCGAGACGGACCCCGATATGCGGTACTTGCCAGAGTTCTGCTCATCATCGCGGTTCTGCTCATCATCGCGGCTGCCCGCCCCGGGGTATCGAGGCGGACATGCCTCGTCAGAGCCGACAGCACTCCATGGAATGTTCTGTCCACCAAGTGATCTGCCGACCGTTGCCGCATCGTGCGATTCGGACAAACAAGGACAAACACGGACAAACACGGACAAACACGGACAAACAATGCCATTCGGTGTCAACCGGACTTTTCAGGAAATTCCAGCAACTTGCGCCGAAACGTGGGCGATGCGGTTAGCATCGCGGGTGATGTTCTGTGGCAATCGTTTTCACATGGAAATGGGCCCGTCGCAGCAGCGACGGGCCCATTTCCTTGATACCCGCGGGTCTTTCACCCGCGTTCACTCAGCCGAGGCTGAAGGGCTGACCCCACAGCGTCACCCAGGTGATGACGTTATCGGTCTCGACCTCGACGCTGACGAACGCGCGCGCCTGCGCGTAGCCGCCGCAGCCGGACAGGCCGATAGTCTCGTCGGACCAGGTGACCGAGCCACTGGTGCCCTTGAAGGCGTTGCGGGTCTTGTGCGACTCGTTGCCGTAGTCGTCGGGCTGCTCGAGATCGAGGACGTAGAAGGACTTCGCCTGGCCGGGTCCGAGCGTCAGGTTGCCGCCAGAGTTGGCGCCGACGCCACCGGTGACACTCTGGCCGTCGCTCCAGTCCATATTGCCGTCCATCCCACCGGTGGCGCCGCCCCCGGCGATGTTGACCTGGCAGCCCACGGTGTAGCCGGGGAAGATCTTGCCGCCGGCCGTGCCGGAGAGCTCGACCTGGGCGCTACCGGACACCCACGCGTTGCGGTGCACCGGGGTGGAGCCAAGGGACGGGTTGATGTTGGCCGACTCGCCGACGAGACGAATCGTCACCACGGTGCCGTCGGACAGCGTCTTGGTGAGCTCACCGCCCGGCAGCGGGACGAAGGTGTCGGCATTGGCCGCACCGGTGGAGAACAGGCCCATGGCGATGGTGGCAGCGGCGCCGACACCGGCCATCCGTGCCAACTTCTTACGGTTGATCATGGTTGGTACCCCTCGAGGGTTGAGTCCGCTTCAGCGGGAAGATTGTTCGTTTGGATTCGACAGACGTCAGCCGATGCTGAAGGGCATCCCATAGAGGGTGGTCTTCGAGTAGTGGTCGCCGATGATCTCGACAACCGTGTAGGCGCGCGCCTGCGCGTAGCCCGCGCAACCCTGGATCTGGATCTCGGCGTCCTGGTACTCGACGGAGTAGACACCCGGCTTGAGGATGTCCTTGTAGTCGATCTGAACGAACTTGACTTCACCGGGGCCGAGGTTGAGGCCGATCGAGCCACCGGCGCTGGCACCGCTGAGGTTGACGCTCCCGGACATGCCCGCGGAGATCGCGTCGTCGGCGATGCTGACCTGGCAGCCGACGACGTAGCCGGTGCTCAGCTGAGACGCGCCGTGAGTCGAGGAGTTGTTGGTACCGGGGCCTCCGGCCGGACCGTTATTGGGGCCGACGGTGCCTTCCGGCGTGACGGAGACATCGGCAGCGGCGTTGCCCGACACCCAGACGACGCGACCAGCGCCGTTCGCGGCCATAGAGGGCGAAATCAAGGCCCGCTCTCCCGTCCTGGTGATCGTCACGCCAGGCCCCGCCTTCTGGCCGTCCGGCAACGGCACGAAGGTATCGGCATTGGCAGCACCGGTCGAAAGCAGGCCCATGGCAACGGCCGCGGCAGCGCCGATACCCGCGACGCGGGCACCGCGGCGCACACCAATGGTGCGATTCTCGCTCATACTTCCCCTCATCAGGTTAAAAACAGTCAACCTCGACCATCGAGGCTGGACAGTGGTCCTCTCAGGCCCAGCTCAGTGTGTCGCTCCCTTGTTGCCGACATGTAACCGGCTGTTATTTCGGCGCAACGGTCCAGCTGGCAGTGGAACCGAGCCGGGTTCCGCCAGGCCGCGGCGCGCGCAGTACCCGGGCCTTCGGGGTCCAATGGTGGTGACTCGATGGCGACATTAAACGCTCGATAACCGCACTGCAATGTGAGCTTTCATAAAGTTCAACGTGACGTAGATCACAGTTGCGTACATATGAATATGCCGTGACGTGCATGAATGCAAGTCCGCAACCTCCGAGGCCAACGCACCCGCTCGAGAAGCGACATAGCGGCGCCAGTGATCGAATACGGGACACGGCCGTACGGATTTCGCGGCAATAACTTTGATTCGGAAGTAATCACGGGTGGATCACAACACCAAGGCCCGCAAATACGTAGCTATTACGTAGATAGCTGGGCTTACCCGTGATGCGGAGGAACTTGAGCGCGCAGCCAGTCGTCGGAGGACCGGCCGTCGTCGCGGTCGTCGCTGGTGGTCTCGGGGAGAGCGTCACCGAAGATCTTCGCGAGACGCGCAGCGTCCCTCGCCCGGCGGGCCGCCGGGCGAGGGACGTCGGAGGGGGTGGCGGCCGTGATTATTCGACCAATCCGGAAAGCTCACCGATCACCCTGCTGGCGAGCGGCCCGAGCGTGGCCATACCGTCGCGAATCGCGGACCGAGTGCCAGGCAGATTGACCACCAGCGTGCTTCCGGAGACGCCTGCCACCCCACGGGACAAACCCGCGTCCAGCGAACCCGCTACCCGGCCGGAGGAGCGCAGCGCCTCACTGATTCCCGGCAGCTCACGGTCGAGCACTTGCGAAGTGGCTTCCGGCGTGACGTCGCGCGGGGACATGCCTGTGCCACCGACCGAGATCACCAGGTCGACACCGCCGATCACCGCGGTGTTGAGCGCGTTGCGGATCTCCACCTCATCGGCCTGCACCGACACCGACGCGTCCACGAGGAAACCCGCCTCGGTGAGCAGCTCGGTGACCAGCGGGCCGAGCGAGTCAACACCTCCATGCGCCGTTCGATCGTCGACGACCACCACCAGAGCACGCCCCGCCACAGGAGCATCGATTTCCATGCTGCTCACCGTAGCGCCTGCGTCGAGCAGTTCGGCGGCCGCGCCGAGAACATCGGCGTCGACCTCGACCAGCTGGGCCCGTCCGCCGGGCAGCACTCGCATCATCGGCCACCGTCCGCGGGCGCGCCGGTGAGGGCGACCTCGACCGTCTTGGGGTTGTTGCCTTGTTCGTCGGTGTAGGTGATCTTCACCTTGTCTCCTGGTTGGTGGGAGCGGACCGCGGCGACGAGCGCGTTCCCGGAATCGATCGGCCGGTCGTCGATCTTCGTGACGATCGAGCCCGCGGGGATACCGGCCTTGGCGGCCGGGCCGTCGGGTGTGGGCTCCAGCACCCTGGCACCGGTGACGGTGTCCTGCGGCCGGATCTTGATGCCGATCTGCGCATAGGTGGCGTGGCCGGTCTTGATCAGCTCGTCGGCGACCCGCCGGGCCTGGTCCACCGGGATGGCGAAGCCGAGGCCGATGGAGCCGCTCTGCTGTCCGCTCGTCTCGTCGGCACCCAGGCTGGCGATGGCGGTGTTGATGCCGATCAGCTTGCCGTTGCCATCGACGAGGGCACCGCCGGAGTTGCCCGGGTTGATCGCGGCGTCGGTCTGGACGGCGTCGATCACCGGCTGCACCGCCGTCGGGTTCTGGTCGCCGGCGCCCATGGTCGAGACCGGGCGGTTCAGCGCCGACACGATCCCGGTGGTGACCGTGCCCGCCAGGCCGAGCGGCGAGCCGATCGCGACAACCGGCTGGCCGACCTGCAGGTTCGCCGATGTGCCCAATTCGATCGGGGTCAGACCGGACTTGCCCGATACCTTGACGACCGCCAGGTCGGAGACCGGATCGGCGCCGACAAGCGTCGCGGGCGCGGTGCTGCCGTCGGAGAACCTGACCTCCATCTTGGCGTTCGGGCCGCCACCCGCGGCCACGTGATTGTTCGTCAGGATAAGGCCGTCGGAGGACAGCACCACCCCGGAACCCTCACCTTCCGCCCTATTGCTCGCCACCTTGATCATGACCACGCTCGGCACTACCTTCTGCGCTACCGCCTGGGTGGATCCGGCCGGTGCGTTGGAGACATTGCCGATGTTCGGCTTTGGCGCGTCCAACGCGTTGGTGACCGGTGCGCGGCCGTCATCACCGCGGGTGCTCAGCGCGCCGACCGCACCGCCGAGACCACCGCTGACCAGAGCGAGCGCTACCGCGCCGACGACGAAGCCGGTGCGGAACGGGCGATGCGGAACGCCAGGATGGGCACGATAGGCGGCACCCTGCGATGGGTCGAAGGGCGCGGCGTACTGCGGGCGTGGGAACTGCTGAGTCGGATCATGCTGCGGCGGATAGTGCGCCTGCGGGCCATAACCGTGGCCGTACGCCTCCTGCGGCTGGAATACTCCGCCGTGCGGCGCGTATCCGGCCGCGCCACCGGACGGGGCGTCTGTCGATGCGCCGTGGATCTGCTCGGTCGGCTGGTGGTCCGATCCGGCGTTCGCCGTCCCCGGCTCCTCCCGGCGATCCTTCGAATCCTCGGTCATGGACTCCTCGTTTCTGCTCACGTCTGCCCAACCAGCTTGGCTACGACGACTGAGAACGGACTGAGACCGCGCTTTCAGTTTTCCGAGATCTGTCCTTGCGTCCCGGTGGCCCACCGGACGACGACAGAACCATCGGCAACCTCTCATCCCGTCGGAAAGTACGATACGCAGATCTGGAGCCACAGCCCCGATCGCGTTCCCCGTCTCGGCGATACGCCACACCGCGTGGCGAAAGCAAATCTCGAGCCGACCCCCGAAATACCTTACTTTCGGTAAATATTGAGTACCGACCCGATCATTGCTGTAGAAATTGGCCGCCTTGCCACTCCCGTTCCGTCGCGGCGGGCCCGCGCCGGCCACTGACGCGATTCACCTTCGTCACTCGGACGCGGGTGCCCCGGCTTCGCCCGGCAGCACGATGCGAACCAATGTGCCACCGCGATCCGAAGTATCGATGGCGATGGTGCCGCCGTGTTTTGTCACCACCTGCTTCACGATCGCCAAGCCGAGACCGGAACCCGGCAGCGACCGAGACGACGTGGTCCGATAGAAACGCTCGAACACCAGCTCACGCTCCCCCGAGGGAATTCCGGGACCGGCGTCGTCGATGGACAACTCGAGCAGACCTGGCCCGGTCTCACGCATACCGAGGTGGACCGGCGCGCCGGTGGGGTTCCACTTCGCCGCGTTGTCGAGGACGTTGAGCACCGCGCGCTCCAGACCGGCCTCGTGCCCATAGACGAACCATGGGCGCAGTTCCGCGACGAATTCGATTCCGGCCCGACGGCGCCGTGCGCGCTCCAGCGCGCGTTCCACCACCTCCCCGAGATCCACGCGCTCGTAGACGGTTTCCGGTGCGTCTTCGCGAGCCAGGTCGACCAGGTCGCCCACCAGCGTCGACAACTCTTCGATCTGGGCGATGACATCCGAGCGCAATCCGGCCATATCCTCATCCGGTATTCGAGGCGCGCCCGGACGACCGGATGCGATGAGCAGCTCCATATTCGTACGCAATGACGTGAGCGGCGTACGCAATTCGTGCCCGGCATCGGCGACCAGCCTGCGCTGCCGATCGCGCGACTCGGTCAAGGCACGCAGCATGGTGTTGAAACTCTCGGTGAGTCGGGCGAGTTCGTCGTCTCCGGTCACCGGGATCGGCGTGAGGTCGTCAGTTCGCGCGATCCGCTCGGTCGCCGCGGTCAACCGTCCGATCGGGCGCAATCCGGTGCGTCCGACGGCAGTGCCTGCCGCGGCGGCCAATACGACACCGCAACCGCCGACCACGAACAGCAACCAGGCGAGCCGGTCGAGCACCTCGCGGGTCGGATCCAGCCGCTGGGAGATGACCAGCGTCGCACCGAGGTTGGTCCGGACGGCCAGCACGCGCTGGTTGCCGACCGTTCGCAGCGACGAACTCGCCTCACCGTGGGCCACTGCGAGTTCCTGCGAGCCGACCGGCGGATCGGTCGATTGCGGCGGCGAATACGGCTTGAGGTCGGGAAAAATCAGTGCGATGCCGGTGTCGTTGTAGAAGGCGGTGGCGACCATCAGATTCTGGATATTGAATCCGTACGGGTTGCTGGCGATCACGGCGCTGGCCCGGTTACGCAGCTGGGCGTCCACGTCGGCGTACAACGCTCGCGCCACCAGGGCATAGGCCGCGATCGAGGTCACCGCCACCGCGATCGCCACGACGGAGGCAGCGAGCAGGGTCACCCGCCAGCGCAGCGAGACCGAGCGGGTCAGCGGCATCGGCGGCCGCATGTCGGCGGACTCGGGCGGTCGCTGGCCGAGCGCGGCGACCACAGGGCGTTTAGGAGCTGTTCGTGCCATGACCGGCGGCCTACGGGGGTGTTTCCCGTAGCACGTAGCCGACGCCGCGCACGGTGTGGATAAGCCGCGACTCGCCCTCGGACTCGGTCTTCCTGCGCAGGTAGCCGATGTACACCTCGAGGGCGTTTCCTGAGGTCGGGAAGTCGTAGCCCCACACTTCCTCGAGGATGCGGCTGCGGGTGAGTACCCGGCGCGGGTTCGCCATCAGCATTTCCAGCAGCGAGAACTCGGTACGGGTGAGGCTAATCTGGCGGGCGCCGCGGGACACCTCGCGTGTCACCGGATCCAGCGACAGATCGGCGAACTTCATTGCCTCCGAGACATCACCCGGATCAACGGCCGTACGTCGCAGCAAAGCACGCAGACGCGCCAGCAATTCCTCCAGCGCGAATGGCTTCGGCAAATAGTCGTCGGCCCCGGCATCGAGTCCGGCAACCCGTTCGGACACCGAATCACGCGCCGTCAGAACCAGAATCGGGAGATCATCACCCGTGCTGCGCAAGCGCCGGCAAACTTCGAGCCCGTCGAGCCGAGGCATCATCACGTCCAACACGAGCGCATCTGGTCGCTGGACGGTCGCCTTCTCCAGCGCGTCCACGCCATCCACCGCGAGATCGACGGAGTAGCCGTTGAAGGTGAGCGACCGGCGCAGCGATTCCCGAACCGCGCGATCGTCGTCGACTACCAGAATGCGCATGCCACCAGTTTGACCGCACCGACTGAGAGGTAACTGAGAGGGTCATCGATGACACGCCGCGGCGCGTCCTCGGCAAGCTGCCTTCGGCGCGTCACGCCGGCCGACCTCGGTGACCAGCGGCTTCCAACGCGGCACCGAGATGTTGACGCGCCCCTAACGCATTCCGATGCGAATCGTGTTCTCTATAGCCATATTCGGTAATTTCCGGACCGGATCCCCCGGATTGCCGATGATCACTGTGCACGGTATGTTCCGTGCGGTAAAAAGAAGACCTCTAGTTGGTTCTTTGCGGGTTGAATCAATACTGAACAGCCACGCGCAACCGAGGTCACTCGCGAAGCGGAGGCGACGGAAGCGGATGGAAGCTGCACCGGGGTCCTGGCAATTCAGCCTGTCGAACTGGTCGGTAACCCGCAAGGTCGGCGTGGTGCTGGTGCTTCCCGTGCTCTTGGCCACCGTCTTCGCCGTTCTCCGAATCAACAACGAACTGCGTACCATGGCGCAGCTGGACGCGGCCACCGAACAAGCCATCATCATCCGTCCGATCGTCAAGTTCGGTTCGGCCACCGAACAACTCGGCGTCATCGCGACCGCCACGTGGGGCAACACCGCCGACCCGCAGACCGACGCCGCGCTGACGAAGTTCGACCAGGCGCTGACCGATCTGGAGTCCGCGCTGCACACCACCAAGGCCACCGGCCGGGTCACCTCGGAACTCGCCTCGGCTGTCGCGACCGGCACGACCATGCGCAACAGTCTGCGCAACGGCTCACCCGCGATGGTCGGCGAGCAGGCCGACGAGATCATGGTGCGGATCGGCAACGCGCTCGCACTGTCCCCATCCGTGGACGACCTGGTCATCCAGCGATACTTCCAGCAGTTGGCGTCGGTGCAGACCGCGCGCCGCGTGCTCACCCAGCAGCGCATGCTGATCGGCTCGCCGGACGCGGGCCGTAACCCGAGCGTGCGGCCGCGCGTGCTGGTCGCCGCGGGTGCCGAGATCACCATGATCTACCAGTACGCACAGATCCTGCCGGACTATGCGGGCAACATGCGCCCGCTGCTCGACGCGGTGCAGACCCGTCTCGGCACGTTCAGCCAGAACGTCGCCGACCCTGCGACCAACCCCGCCGTGCTCGACTCGCTTCTGGTCAGTTCGGACACCTACGAGAAGACCACGGCGCAGCTGATCGACACCATCGACAAGGCACTGGCCGCCCGCACTATCGGGGCGCAGACCGGCGCGCTGCGCGAGACGACGATCGTCATCGGCATGCTCCTCGCGGGCCTTGCGTTGGCCCTCTCCGTAGCGCGAACCCTGGTCGTCCCGGTCCGCCGCCTGCGCCGCGATGCGCTCGAGGTCGCGCATATCAAGCTGCCCGACGAGCTCGCCGTGGTGCGCGCGGGCGGCACCACCCCAGAGATCACCCCGGTCGCGGTGCACACGACCGACGAGATCGGCCAGCTGGCCCGCGCCGTCGACGAGATCCACGAGCAGGCCCTCAACCTCGCCGCCGACCAGGCCCGCATGCGCCTGCAGATCGGGAACATGTTCGAAACCCTCTCCCGCCGCAGCCAATCGCTCGTCGAGCAGCAGTTGGCCCTGATCGAGGACCTCGAGCACGACGAGGACAACACCGACCGGCTGCAGAGCCTGTTCCGCCTCGACCACCTGGCCACCCGCATGCGCCGCAACGGCGACAACCTGCTCGTGCTGGCGGGAACCGCGCTGCGCCGGGGGTTGCTGCACCCGGTGCCGCTGTCGGACATGCTGTGGAGCGCGGTCTCCCAGGTCGAGGACTACCAGCGAGCCGAGATCGGCACGGTGCCCGACGGTATCGTCGCGGGCGAGCCCGCGGTGGACATCGAGCACCTGCTCGCCGAGCTGATCGACAACGCGCTGCGCTACTCCCCGCCGACCACGCCGGTCACGGTCACCGTGTCACGCGCGGTGGACGGCGGCTACCTGATCGAGATCACCGACCGCGGCCTCGGCATGTCCCCGGAGGACCTGCAGACGACCAATGACCGGCTCGCCTCCGGTGGTGAGGTCACCGTCGAGACCGCGCGCCGCATGGGTCTCTTCGTCGTCGGCCGACTGGCCAAGCGGCACACCATCACGGTCAGCCTGCGGCGCACCTCGACGATGGCGCAGCAGCCCGGCATCACCGCCAGCGTCCATCTGCCCGGCGCTCTGGTCGCGCCGCCGATGGACGCCACCGACCCGGCAGGCAAGCCGCTCGACCTCACCGTCGAGCATCAGCTGCCCCCGCTCGCCCCGTCCCCCGCGGTGCAACGGAACCTGGTGCCGGTACCGAGTCTGCCGCAGCGTGACACAGCGCGGTTCGGTGTGACGAGTTCCGGCTTGCCACAGCGCCGACCGGCCATTCGCGTCGCAGACGCACCCGACCAGCCCGCGGTCTCCACTCCGGTCGGCCGCAGCGAAGACCCGGCGGATCAACCTTCCACCCAGCCGTGGCCGGTGATCACGCCTCGCGCGGAGGCCGACCGCGCGCAGATCGGTCCGCCGACCCCCGCCGCGAATGAGCAGTCCGGCGACGGCGAGCAGCAATCCACGCGCACAGATCTGTGGTCCGAGGCCGACGACAACGACGAGATCACGGGTCCGAACCCGACCGTGCCGAGGGAAAGCGCCGCACCCAAGACCACCGCCCGGTCCGGCCTTCCGATCCGGAAGCCGACCACCCCACCCGACGACGCACCGCAAGACGGCACACCAGAACCCGCGACGGTCACCGCCAGTCGGCTGCAGCCGGTCGCCGGCGCGTCACCCACCCCGATCTACCAGCGCATGGTCTCGGAATGGCTGGTCGAGCCCTCTACCTCGCAATCGTCGGACAGCACGTGGTCCTCGCCTGGTGACGCGGGCTGGCTGGCCGCCGAGGATGCCAGCCACCCGACGACGTCCGCGCGCACCGTCGGCGGCCTGCCGATTCGCAGGCCGGGCGCCCAGTTGGTGCCCGGTGGCCTGGCCCCGACGGACGAAGCCGCGCCTCGCGATCCCGAAGAAATTCGCAACAACTTGACCAGGCATCTCAGTGGGGTCCGCAGCGGGCGGGCCAATGCGCAGTACAACGACGGAGGGCTCGCATGACCAACGCGAACAACAGCACCACAGACGAGAATCTGAATTGGCTGGTCGCCCGCTTCACCCGGGACGTGCCCGGTGTGTCCCACGCGGTGCTGGTGTCAGCGGACGGCTTATTGCAGGCCACCAGCCCGAATTTACCCAGTGACCGGGCCGAGCAGCTCGCCGCCGTCACCGCCGGACTCGCCAGCCTCTCCATGGGCGCGGCCTCCTTGTTCGACGGCGGCAAGGTGATGCAGTCGATCGTGGAGATGCAGCGCGGCTACCTGCTGGTGATGAGCGTCGGCAACGGCTCGCACCTGGCCGTGCTGGCGAACAAGTCACACGACATCGGCCGCATCGGCTACGAGATGGCACTGTTGGTCGATCGGGTGGGCTCGGTGGTCACCGCCACCGCCCGTACCGCTGTCTGAGTGTGAGATGTCCAACCCATACGGCCCCGGACCACGACCAGCCACGCGCGTCCGGCCCTATGCCCTGACCTCAGGGCGTACCGAACCGGCGGTCAACCTGCCGCTCGAGGCGGTGATCGAAACCCTGTCGTACACTGCACATCTCGACTGGCCGACCGGCGACATCCGTACCGAGATACTGCGGCTCGGCGCGCACCAGCTGTCGGTCGCGGAGATCGCAGCGCATCTCGACCGGCCGCTCGGCATGGTTCGGGTGGTGATCGGCGATCTCGTCGTCGACGGCACCGTGCGTGTGCATTCGACCCTGACCGACGAGGCGAGCTATGACGAGCGTCGTTCCCTAATGGAGAGGACATTGCGTGGACTCCGCGCCCTATAAGAATCCGGGGCCCAGTGGAAATCCCGGGCCCAGTGGGAATTCCGGACCGGGCGGCACCTCGGGGCCGGACGGCGCCGAAAACCGGGTCGCTTCGACGAAGATCGTCGTCGCGGGCGGCTTCGGCGCGGGGAAGACCACATTCGTCGGTGCCGTATCGGAGATAGTTCCGCTGCGCACCGAGGCGATGGTGACTCGCTTCTCCGACGGTATCGACGATCTCGCCGACACGCCGGAGAAGGAAACCACCACGGTCGCGATGGATTTCGGCCGGATCATCCTGCCCGGCAACCTGGTGCTCTATCTGTTCGGCACCCCCGGTCAGCGGCGTTTCTGGTTTATGTGGGACGACCTGATCCGCGGCGCGATCGGCGCCGTGGTGCTGATCGACACCCGGCGGCTGGAGGACAGCTTCGCCGCGGTCGACTTCTTCGAAGCCCGCAAGCTGCCGTTCCTGATCGCGGTGAACCGGTTCCCCAACGCACCGCGCTTTCCCATCGCCGAACTGCGCGAAGCGCTTTCGGTGCGTGAGGGCGTGCCGATCGTGGACATCGACGCACGCAACGCGCTCGAGGTGCGCCAGTCGCTGGCCGCGGTCACCGAGTACGCGATCGCCCAGTTGAAATCGGGCGAACTGGAAGGAACCGCCCGGCATGCATGAGGTCGCGGTGCTGGCCGCAGCCAACGACACGAGCCCGGCCGTCGACCAGTTCGCCATGGGCTACTGGCTGGTCGTGCTGTCGTTGGGAATCTCGCTGCTCGGCGCGTTGGTCGGGCTGGCGTGCGTTGTGCACGCGGCGCGCTCGGCGCAGTTCCGGCTGGTGTGGCTGGCCTCCGCGGCGGTGTCACTCGGCGGCGTCGGGGTGTGGCTCGCCACGTCGGTAGCCATGCTCGGCCTGAAAGTGCCTGGTAGCGCGATTCGTTACGACTCGGGCAGATTGGTCGCGGCCATGGTGGTCTCGATAGTGGCGGTCTTCGCGACACTGCTGATCATCGGGCGCAGCCTGCGCCTTCCGCTGCTGTTTCTCGGCGGCCTGGTGCTCGGCCTCGGCATCGGCCTGACACACTACCTCGGCATCGGCTCGATCGACATCCAGGGTTCGGTCGGCGTGACGGTGTGGCTGGCCACCATCTCAGCCGTGATCGCGGTGATCACGGCGACGGCGACGCTGTGGTCGTTCCAGGCGCTGCGCCTCCCAATGGCCCGGACCATCACATTGCTTCTGTTCAGCGTCGGCGTGGCCGCGACATACTACACCGCGCTTGCCGCACTGCATTTCGATGTGGACCGGTCGGCGAAGGTGCCTTCGGGTGTGGAGTTGTTCGACTTCGTATTCCCGATGTTCGTCATCGGCTTGCTGGCGCTGGCGGTGCCGATCTCCGCGGTACTGATCGCTCCGGACCGCCGCGAGTTCGCGACCGCGGCGAAGTCCCCGCGGCCGAGGCTGGAGCCCGTGCGCTGACGCGAAGGTGCGCGCCGCGCGCGCTGATGCGGAAGTGCTCGAGCGGGCGAATCGCACTGAAGCCGACCTGATTCCGCGACTGCGGTCGGCCCGGGGGCCGATTCCCGCTGAACGAAGCCTGGCTTCCACGTCGGAGGCAGTCCGGTCGGCTCCGGTTCCATGATGCCGCGGAATTCTCCGGTCGGCCGACTTACAGTGGGAGTCATACGTTTCGGCCTCGGCCACGCCGCCGAACGTCCAGGGGCCGCGGCGGGTTCGATCTCGTGGTGCGGAACCTGCCCGACGGCGGCCCCGACCTGCCCGGCAAGCCGCTGACCGCGGCCGCGGCGGACTACCGCGGGCGCACGGCATTTCGAGGATTCGGTGGACAGGAGGACCCGGACGTGACGCCGGAACAAGAGGCAGTGCTGCGCGACATCCAGATTCAGCTGCGCGGGCCCGACCTGTCCGGCTGGCCTCAGCTGGGCACCGAATCCGACGGCCGCCATCGCACGCTGGTGGACGGGCTGGCCGCGGCGCTGATCCGGATCGAGCAGTTGGAGAGCGAGTCCGCCGAAATGCGAACGCAGATCGGCGAATTGCGCACCGAGATCAGCGAACTGGAGGCTACGACGGCAGAACTCGCCGCCCAGGTGGAGCGGTGCAGCGGGCCGCATTGGCCGTGGCCGCTGTCTCTGATCGAAGGGCCCGCGGCGCTGGTCGGTGAGCAGTTGGCCCGACTGGAGGCCTTGTTGCCGGACTTGCCCGGTTTCCCGGGTCACGGTGACGGCGCCGGATGCGCACCAAGCGACAGCGGCGGGCCCGCGAAGCTGACCTCGAAGAACTGACCGCCACACAGACAGAACCGCGGTGAACACGCAACCGACTGTGGGAGAAAGGAATCGGAAGATCACAATCGGCGGAAATGCCGGAAAGTTTGGCGATGAGCGGGTTCTCCTGGGGGCCAGGAGAACCCGCCCTCCCGCACGAGGGTACCGGTGTCAGGCCACGAATGCATCACTTCCGCAGGACTTTTCCGCGTACGAAAACGAACTCTCAGTAGGTATTCCATCCTTCAGCTATCCTGCCGCAAACACTTCGTACGCCATGTTGCCATGTGGCCTACGCCACATTGATAGCCGATAGATTGCTACTTCGGCGGGTCGGCGCCACAAAATTTTTCTCCGATTCGGGCTGTCACCGGCTCGGTCGATCGACCATCGTCCCGCGCGTTCGGCACCCACGGCATCACCTGGCGAGTTCTCGCGCGCCTGGCACGAGGCGCTCACACGGCGCCACATCGAGGTTCATCCGAAGGAGTTCGCACGGCCGTCAACGTGGTGCTCGATAAGGAATACGAGAACAAGTCACTCGAGGAAATCCCCTCCGCCCCGTCCTCGGCCCTGACCGGTCACACCGAAGCGCACGACAAGCAGCTGCTGGACGCCCTGCAGATCAAGACGATCGGCGATCCGCCCGGCAACAAGTACCGCGGCCGGCAGGCCCAGAGCGACGGGCGACGGGCGACCAATCAATACCGCGTTTTGCCGCTGACACAACCACTCGGCCTCACCCCCGCTTCCGAGCGCAGCGAGACCGAGCATTGCCTGTTCGCGGCCCGGCTCGCGTCCGAGCGGCCGCCGCGTCCGCGACGAAGTCGCCAGCGGCGGCCGCTCGGACGCGAGCCATCAAGGGGCCGCGAACACGCAGCGCCGAAGGCGCTGCCAAACAAACACAGTCAGATCAGGCCGCGCCGCACGGCCGCGACCAGCCTGCGCGGCACCTGGCGCACGACGCCCCCGACAGTCACCGGTACCAGATCCGGGGCCGTCGCCTTCCAGTTCGCCCGGCGGCTGCGGGTGTTCGACCGCGACATCTTCCGCTTCGGAACTGCCATGTCAGGCCTCCTTCTTGCGCGCGACGCGCTTGCCGTACTTGCGCTCGAACTTCTCCACCCGGCCCTGGGCGTCCAGCACGCGGTGCGCGCCGGTCCAGAACGGGTGCGAGTCGGCGGTCACATCCACCGTCAGCAGTGGGTAGGTGTTGCCGTCGGTCCACTGCACGGCGCGTGCGCTGGTGGCGGTGGATCGAGTGCGGAACCGCTTTCCGGTGCTCGCGTCCTCGAAGACCACCGGGTGATAGTCCGGATGGATCCCCTTCTTCATTTCGCCTCTCCTCTCGAGCTCTTCCCGTCTTCCACAGGCACGACCGCCGTCTCGCCGCTCTCGCATGGGTCGGCGTGCCACTCTCCGAACGGGTCCTCCCATTCGGCAACCCGATCCGGCGCCCGCTCGACCAGCCGCAGTTCCTCGTCCTCCACCAGCGCCCAGTGCAGCGCCGCGCGGATTTCGGCGGGATCGGCGTCGTGTACCAGGATCGCCAGCGAGATGTCCCGGTCGCCGAAACGCTCGTCCCAGCGCATCGCGGCCATCGCCCTCCGCTCCGGATCCGCCTCGGCCAATTCGTCCTCGGACATGGCCGCCAGCCAGCGGCCCGCGCCGCCAACCCGCAGGCCGCCACCAGCGGACTCCAGCCACACCACCTCGTCGGGCTGGGTGGCCAGCCAGATCCGCCCGCGCGCGGTCACCACGCCGTCGAACAGCACGTCCAGTGCCTCGTGCAGGCGGGCGGGGTGAAACGGCCTTCCGGCGGCGAATTCCATGAGGACGACGCCGTAGCCGCTGGTCAACGGCGGTCGGCCGCGCAGAAGCGGTGCATGCGCGTCGAAGACCCGGCCGCGCCGCGAGTCGGCGGGGACGCGCTCGAGCAGCGTCTCGACGCAAGCGGGCGTGAGTTCGCTCGGGTCGTCCACCCAGGCGACCGGCGCACCGGGCACCAGGCGGGCCAGTACCGCGGCGAGCTTGCCCCGATCCGCCTGTGCGCTACCCGCCGCGTCCGCGGCTCCCACAGCGACCACGACATCCGCGAATTCGACCTGCCCGACGGCCAGCTGCGCGACCGTGCGGTCGTCGTCGGCGCAGGCCAGACCGCGCTCGGCAAGGGTCTCGTCACCGATGGCATCAGCGAGCCAGCCTGCGGAGTCCAGGCAGGTGAGTACTGCCTGAACGCGCACGTCGCGCCCGGCCGGACCGTCGAGACGACCGATCACGCCGGTGACCACAACCTGCTCGATGGCCTGGCATACGGCTTCCGCCTCGAAGGCGGGGTCCAGCGCGAGCACGATGCGGTCGACCGAGTCGCGCCCTCCGAGCGTGCACAACAGTGGGAGCAGGTCCATGCGCAGCGTGCAGGAGACGCACCCGTGCGCGAGCTCGAGCACGGCCGAGGTCTCCTGCGTCGCCGTGCGCACCGTGCGGTGCACGACACCTTCCCGCAGCTGGGCGAGATCATGCCGGACGACGACAGTGCCCGCCGTCTCGCGCAGCGCGGCGGCCGCATGATCCACGCCGTCCGCGGCGAGTCCCGCGAAGCCGGCGAGCACCACCACGGGCGTCCTCCGGTCGGACTCGGGTGGGAACAGGGCGGAATCCACCGAAACCCCTTTCGGTAACGATTTTCATTTGCTGTCGAGCAACGGTACATTGTCGAACAGCCGTTGTCGAAAATGATTGTCATCTACTGGAGGGAGTCCGCATGTCGGCCCACTGCCAGGTCACCGGGCGCAAACCCGGATTCGGCAAGTCCGTGTCGCACTCACACAAGCGGACCAGCCGGCGCTGGAACCCGAACGTCCAGCGCAAGACCTACTACCTGCCCAGCGAGGGCCGTCGCATCACGCTGACGGTCTCCGCCAAAGGCATCAAGACCATCGACCGGGACGGAATCGAGGCCGTGGTGGCCCGTATCCGGGCGCGCGGCGACAAGATCTGAGGAGCATTCCGATGGCGTCGAAATCGACCGACATCCGCCCGATCGTCAAGCTGAAGTCGACGGCGGGCACCGGGTACACCTACGTGACCCGCAAGAACCGCCGCAACGACCCGGACCGCCTGGTGCTGCGCAAGTACGACCCGGTCGTGCGCAGGCACGTCGACTTCCGCGAGGAGCGCTGAGATGGCCAAGAAGTCGAAGATCGCGCGCGACCAACAGCGCAGGGCGATCGTGGCACGCTACGCCGAACGGCGCGCCGAACTGAAGGAGCGCATCCGAAAGCCGGACACATCGGACAGCGACCGCGCGGCCGCCCAGGCCGAACTACGACGACAGCCGCGAAATGCCAGTCCGGTAAGATTGCGCAATCGGGACGCCGCCGACGGACGACCGCGCGGTCACCTCCGGAAGTTCGGACTCTCCCGTGTGCGTGTGCGCGAGATGGCCCACCGGGGCGAGTTGCCCGGTGTGCACAAATCGAGCTGGTAAACAAACCACTGATCTCGTGAGAAGGAACCCGTCATATGGCAGTCAAGCGAGCACCGTCTAAGAAGGTTCGCGCCGAGCAGGCCCGCCGTCCGAAGAAGAACCCGCTCATCGCCGCGGGTATCGAGACGGTCGACTACAAAGACGTGAACCTGTTGCGTACGTTCATCTCCGACCGCGGCAAGATCCGCAGCCGCCGAGTCACCGGACTCACCCCGCAGCAGCAGCGCCAGGTCGCTATCGCGGTGAAGAACGCCCGTGAGATGGCGCTGCTGCCGTTCACCAGCCGGTAGGCGCGAACTCCGACACAGACAGAAACGCAAGCCCCCCGATGCCCCTGAGCACCGGGGGGCTTGTCGTTGCTGCCGAGGAAGCCGACTCACGGCTGGGCAGCAGCTCGCGCCGAACGGACAGCCACGCCAACTAGGGTTGAGGGCATGGATCGGATCCCGGCCGGACGCGCCGTCACAGCTGTCGCCGTAGTGCTCGCCTGTCTCACCGCCGCGGGCTGTGGTGGCTCGAACGACGACGGAGCACAGCAGAACACGAGTACCACGAGTGTCTCGGCGCCGAGTACGCCGACGGAAGACCCGAAAGGGAACCAGGGCAACGAGTTCACCGCCGACCCGACCATCGTCAGCCCGCACCCGATCCCGTTCAGATCGTGGACGAGGTCGGCGGACAACCGGATTGCGGTGAATTTCGAGACCGGAGCGCCGGAGTGTTATGGCGTGGACGCATCGGTCACCGAGACCGATGCGACAGTGACCATCGAACTGCGCTCGGGCACCCGTGCAGACGCAGTGGGCCGAATGTGCACGATGATAGCGGTTTTCGGCACTTTGGAGGTGCAGCTGAAAGCGCCGCTCGGCAACCGGACAGTACTCAGCGCGGTCTAGTAGGACGGTCCAGGCGCAGGGGCTGTCACCGCGCGCTTTCCCCCAACGCGTCGGACAGCGCGGCGAAATCGAGGTAGCGGCCCCCCTTGACCCCAACTCTGCCGCCGGGCACGCGCGGCGGCGCGCGCGGGTTTTCGCCGTAGTGGTCGCTCTACGAGAACCGAACGCCGTGTCGGATCGGTAGTCCGACACGGCGCTCCTGGTACTGCCGACCTCAGTGGGCGAAGTGGCGGGCGCCGGTGAGGTAGAGGGTTACGCCCGCTTCGCGGGCGAGGTCGATCGTCTCCTGGTCGCGGACGGAGCCGCCGGGTTGGACGATCGCGCGGACGCCGACCTGAATCAGGGTTTGCGGGCCGTCGGGGAACGGAAAGTAGGCGTCGGAGGCAGCCACCGAGCCCTTGGCGCGATCTCCGGCCCGCTGGACCGCGAGGCCGACCGCGTCCACCCGATTGACCTGACCCATGCCGACGCCAACGGACGCGCCGTCGTGGGCGAGCAGGATCGCGTTGGACTTCACTGCGCGGCAGGCGCGCCAGGCGAATTCGAGATCGGCCATGGTCTCCGGGTCGGCGGGCTCGCCCGCGGCCAGAGTCCAGTTGGCCGGGTTGTCGCCGGTGGCGTCGAGCACGTCGCGCTGCTGCAGCAGGACGCCTCCGCTGATCGGGCGCAGCTCGGCGCCCGTGCGACGCGGCGGCCGCGCGACCAGGATGCGCACGTTCTTCTTGCGCTGCAACACTTCCACGGCGCCGTCGGCATAGGACGTGGCGACGATCACCTCGGTGAAAATCTCGGCGACCTGCTCGGCCATCTCCACGGTGACCTCGCGGTTCGCGGCGATCACACCACCGAACGCGCTGACCGGATCGCAGGCGTGGGCCTTGCGGTGCGCCTCGGCGATATCGGCGCCGAGCGCGATCCCACAGGGGTTGGCGTGCTTGATGATCGCGACGGCGGGAGCCTCGTGGTCGAACGCGGCACGCCAGGCGGCGTCGGCGTCGACATAGTTGTTGTACGACATCTCCTTGCCGTGCAACTGCTGTGCCTGCGCCAGCCCGAGGCTGCCGTCGGTATACAGCGCGGCGGCCTGGTGCGGATTCTCGCCGTAGCGCAGCACCGCCGACTGCTCCCAGGTGCCGCCGAGCCATTCGGGGAACCGGATGGCCGCGTCAGCGTGCTCGCCGTCGACGGCGAGCACGTTGGTCATCCAACTGGCAACCGCCACGTCATAGCTCGCGGTGTGCTGGAAAGCCTTTGCTGCCAGTGCCGTTCGCTCGGCCAGCGTGAAGCCGCCGGCGTGCACCGCGGCCAGCACATCGTCGTAGTCGCCGCTGTCGACGACCACGGCGACCGAGGGATGGTTCTTCGCAGCGGCGCGCACCATGGACGGACCGCCGATATCGATCTGCTCGACGCACTCGTCCTGGCTCGCCCCGCTGGCCACGGTCTGGCTGAACGGGTAGAGGTTCACCACCACCAGCTGGAATGCCTCGACTCCGAGTTCGACCAGCTGGTCGACGTGCTCCTGCTTGCGTGAGTCGGCCAGAATGCCCGCGTGCACCCGCGGGTGCAACGTCTTGACCCGGCCGTCCAGGGTCTCCGGGAATCCGGTCAGGTCCTCGACCTTGGTCACCGGAATACCCGCGTCGGCGATCCTGCCCGCGGTGGACCCGGTCGAGACCAGCTCGATGCCCGCGGCGTGCAGACCGGTCGCGAGCTCGATGAGACCCGTCTTGTCGTAGACGCTCACCAGCGCCCTGCCGATCGGCTTGCGTTCACTCACCGGAGAACTCGCTCATCTGGGATAACTGCCTTTCGTCCGTCGGAGACAATGCCTCGCGTCGCGACGGCGGCGACAACCTCCGCCAGCAACCGTCGCTCGACAACCTTGATGCGTTCGTGCAGGGTGGCCTCATCGTCCCCAGGCAGCACCGCGACCGCCTCCTGCGCGAGGATCGGCCCCGTGTCCACACCCGCGTCGACCAGATGGACGGTGGAGCCGGTGACCCGCACCCCGTAGGCCAGTGCGTCGCGCACCCCGTGCGCGCCAGGGAACGCGGGCAGCAGCGCGGGGTGGGTGTTGATGATCCGGCCGCCGAACCGGTCCAGGAAAGCGGGACCGAGAAGTTTCATGAAACCTGCCGACACCACGAGGTCGGGGTCATAGGCGGCGACCGCTTCGGTGAGCGCGACATCCCACACGGCGCGGTCCGGAAAGTCCTTCGACGCCACCCGGAAGTGCGGCACGCCCGCAGCATCGGCGTGCCCGGTGGCGGGACAGCTGCGGTCGACGCCGACCGCGACAACCTTTGCCGGGTAGTCGACCGCGGAGGCGGCATCCAGGAGCGCGCGCAGCAGCGAGCCGGTACCCGACGCGAGCACGACAACGGTCGCCGGGGCCGCTGCGGGCATCCACGGGGCATGCGGAGACGTCAGCGCTCTACTCCTGCGGTCGATCGGATGGCGGACGGATGCGGCACCGCCGGGTTAGAGCCTAACGACCGTCTACCCGGTCGCTGTCCGGCAGGTCCGCCTCGACCACCTCGGCGTCGACGATGTCGGGTGTGTTTTCGGCGTGGTACCCGCGAGTGGCTGCGATCGCGGGCTGTTCGTCCACGAGTTCACCTTCCAGCTCCGCCCCGTCGTGGCCGTACTCGTCGTCGTAGTAGTCATCGTCCGCGTAGTAGTCGTCGTGATGGTCCACATCGGCGTTGTAGTCGTCGTGGTATTCCTCGTCCGCGTAGTAGTCCGAGTCCTCGTCGTAGTAGTCGTCGTACGGATCGGTGTAGTCGGCGGGCGGCGCACCGACCGGGTCGATGTACCAGCGGGCGAACGTCAAAGCCACATATCCGGGGATGGCGAGCCACGCGAAAGTGATCAACGCGAAGATCGGCAGGTCGAGCCCGACCCGACCGAACGTGCCGAGCTCACCGCCCGCGACGGCGCCGAGCACCGTCGAGGCGAGGGTGGCCAACCCGGCCGAGGTCAGCGTGGCCCAGGGCGCGATGATCCGGTCGGTCGAGGTGCGGGCACAGTCCAACCCACCGAGCACCCCGATCGCCGCAGGGACGAGCAACAGCACTGCCCACCACCCCGCCGCGGGGCCGGTGGGCACCGAAGCCAGCAGCGGCACAGCCGGAATGGGGCCGCCCACAACGGAGAACACCCCGAACGAGGCGACGCCGAACTGCGCGCTGGATCCGACCAGCACACCGACAGTCTGGACCGCGAGGTTCGGCAGATAGGCCAGCGAGAGCAGGGTCAGCCCGATCACTCCGGCGGCGTTTCCCGCCGACTGATAGGTGTCGCCCAGCCGAGAGACATGGGCGAGGAACGACACAACTACGACCGCGGTGGCGCAGGTCAGCAGGCGAAAGACGGACCGGCCCGCGCCGTAGAGTCCCGAAACGACCCAGTCGGGCAAGCTCATCAGCACGAAAAGCCGGCGCCGGATGCGGGTCGCGATACCTGCGACAGCAGCGAGCAGATACAACCCACCCACCCAAGCGAACGCGGCAAGGGTGTTCGGCGGTTGCAGCGCGATGACACCGGAAGCGTCCTCGGCGACCGCCAGACAGATCGCGGTGACCAGCAGCGGCCCGGCCAGCGCGGCGCCGACGATCCAGCCGAGATCGGCCCTGGTGCTGTTCGATTCCACGGCGCGTGCACATTCGCGGCCGGCAAGCCCGACCAGCAGCACGGTGGGTAGCAGCGGGAGCAGGCCGAGTGGGGTCTTACCGATCACCAGCGGAACCTGATGCATGCCCAGCCATCCGGCGGCGATCGCACCCGAAGTGCCCGCCAGATCGCTTCCCGCGAACAGCAGTACGCCGAGCGCGAGAATGATCATGGTGATCAGTGCGAACGTCGCGGGGCGTCCGGCGACCAAGACGAGCACCCTGGCTCGTTCGGGAGTAAGCGACAGAAACCCGGTCTCGTCCGCGTCAGGGCGTGGTCGCGGCACCCGCGACCCGCCTGTCCGGCGCGCAGGGAAGTTTCTGGGGTAGCTCATGGCTTTTCAGCGTGGCAGCTTCCCCGGCGCGACCGGGTCAGGCGCGCCGCGTGCGGCCGCCGCACCGGGGAAGGTGCCGCTGTCTTACTTGTTGTTGTCGTCTGAGGGACGGAATGCCTGCGTGGCGTCGGAGGACGGATCGCTACCCTGCTCGCCGCCGAACGGCTGGCTCGGTTGCTGGCCGAAGCTCGGCGAACCATACGGCGACTGCTGGCCGGGCTGCTGTCCACCGAACTGCTGGGTCGCGCTCTCGTCCGGGCGCGACTGCGCGCCGTAGGGCGAGCCCGGCTGGGAGGCGCCGTAGGCAGGGGTCGGCTGGCTCTGCCCGTAAGGCGACTGCGGCTGACCGTAGGACTGGCCCGGCTGGCCCTGGCCGTAGGTCGGCTGCGCCGGCTGGTTCTGCCCGTAGGGCGAAGGCTGCGACGGGAACTGCGGCGTGCCGGCCGGGCCGCCGAAGCCGGGCTGCCCGTAGGGGCTGCTCTGTCCGTAGCCGGGCTGGCCCTGCCCGAAGGACGGTTGGCCCTGACCGAACGGCTGCTGCTGCTGGCCGTAGCCGACCTGACCGAAACCGCTCGGGGTGGCCGGGCGCGGCGCGGGCGCCTTCAGAATGCCCGCCTCGAACAGCAGCGCGCCGATCGCGATCGCGGCCTGCACGAAGGCGAGCACGAGCAGGACGTACGCGCCCCACTTCAGCTCGGTACCCTCACCGAAGTTGAGCGACTGGAACAGCAGCGCGAAAAAGCCCGCGGTCGATGCCGCGGCGGCCGCACCGATCCAGTTCTGCTTCGGCAGCAGGGACACACCCGCGAGCAGGCCACCGAGCAGCAGCAGTCCGAGCAGTGGCGAGCCGGACGCCACCTCGAACAGCTTCGCCGACTCCGCACCGCTCACGCGGCTGCCGCCGAAATCGACCGGCTTGCTGCCGAGGAACGGGAGAAAGCCGAGCAGGAAGTTGATCACGCCGAGCGCCGCTACGCCGACCGCCAGGAAGAACGGCAGACCTTTGGCATCGGAACCGGTAGCGCTCGAACCTGAACTCGCACCACCCGCCGAGGGGCCTTGGCTGGATGGTGCTGAGGGCGCGGGTTGGTTGTACCCGGAGCCCCCGGTCGGGTATGACATGTCGTCGTCTCCTAGGTCGAGTCGTACAGGGTCTTCACGGCTGGATCTCTCTGTTCTGACGCTACTGCACTCCCTTGCTCAGGTCACCCTCGACAGACTGGCCGGACGGCCGGATCTGCCCATACCCGGCTGGTCGCGAGCCGTTTGCGGGTGGACGCCGGAGCACGCGGCAGGAGTCGCGGCGCTCCGTGGCGAGTTTTCGCTCATGGTGCTGCTGGGCGTATCGGCGCATTCCCCGCCGACGCCGTCGTAATCGGCCGATTCGCCCCGGTCCGTGCCGACATCGCCCTCGTGCAGACACTCACCGAGCTCCCAACGGGACAGACGACCGAGTCCGGCGCGGCAGGAGCCCGGCCCCACGCCGAGTGAACGGGTGGCGGTGAGCGCGACGATAGCGATGATCCGCAGGCCGGTCGTGGTGGCTCGTTTCACACTGCCGGATTTCTCAGTACCGGGGATCGAGCTGCAAGGCGCCGGTTGAGCGTGGATGAATCGCGGCTGGTGGAACGGCGGCGGTGACCTTCCTTCAGTCCTGCCGCCCTTCGACTCCGCTCGGCGGGCCCGCGGAGATGAACCTCCCGCGTTCCTGCTTCGTATCGATGACGAAGGCCGCCTCCCGAATTCGGAGGCGGCCTTCGGTCGTCTGGCGGATCAGGCGCTGATGCTGGCCTTCTCCAAGATCTCGCGAGCCAGCGCGGCGGTCTCGGACGGCGTCTTGCCGACCTTCACGCCCGCGGCCTCCAACGCGTCCTTCTTCGCCTGGGCGGTGCCCGACGACCCGGACACGATGGCGCCCGCGTGGCCCATCGTCTTGCCTTCGGGGGCGGTGAAGCCCGCCACGTAGCCGACGACCGGCTTGGTGACGTTGGCCTTGATGTAGGCCGCGGCCCGCTCCTCGGCGTCGCCGCCGATCTCGCCGATCATCACGATCAGCTTGGTCTCCGGGTCCTTCTCGAACGCCTCGATGGCGTCGATGTGGGTGGTGCCGATGACCGGGTCGCCGCCGATGCCGATCGAGGTGGAGAAGCCGAAGTCGCGCAGCTCGTACATCATCTGGTAAGTCAGCGTGCCCGACTTCGAGACCAGGCCGATCGGACCTTTTCCGGTGATGTTGGCCGGGGTGATGCCGACCAGCGACTCGCCGGGGGTGATGATGCCGGGACAGTTCGGGCCGATGATCCGGGTCTTGGCGCCCTTCTCCACGTTGTAGGCCCACGCGTACGCCGTGTCCTGCACCGGGATGCCTTCGGTGATGACCACGAGGAGCGGGATCTCCGCGTCGATGGCCTCGATGATGGCGTCCTTGGCGAACTTCGGCGGCACGAACGCGATGGACACGTCGGCGCCGGTCTTCTCGATGGCCTCCGCGACGGTGCCGAACACCGGCAGCTCGACCGCGTTGCCGTCCTTGTCGGTGTGCGCGACGGTGGTGCCCGCCTTGCGCGCGTTCACACCGCCGACGACCTGGGTGCCCGCCTTCAGCATCAGCGCGGTGTGCTTGGTGCCCTCGCCGCCCGTGATGCCCTGGACGATGACCTTGGAATCCTTGTTCAGGAAGATAGACATTCTTTTCGTCCTTACTCGGCCGTCGTTAGCGGGCGGCTGCCAGTTCGGCGGCCTTGTCGGCGCCTTCGTCCATTGTCTGCGCCAGCGTCACCAGCGGGTGCGCGGCGTCGACGAGGATCTTGCGGCCCTCGTCCACTCGGTTGCCATCCAGCCGGACCACCAGCGGCTTGTTCGCGTTGTCGCCCAGGATCTCCAGCGCCTTGACGATGCCGTTGGCGACCGCGTCACAGGCGGTGATGCCGCCGAACACGTTGACGAACACGCTCTTGACCTGCTCGTCGTTCAGGATGACATCGAGGCCGGCGGCCATCACCGCTGCCGAGGCGCCACCACCGATGTCCAGGAAGTTGGCAGGCTTCACGCCGCCGTGACCCTCGCCCGCGTAAGCGACGACGTCCAGGGTCGACATGACCAGACCTGCGCCGTTGCCGATGATGCCGACCTCACCGTCGAGCTTGACGTAGTTGAGGTCGTTCTCCTTGGCCTTGAGCTCCAGCGGGTCGGTCGCGTCCTTGTCCGCGAACGCCTCGTGGTCCTCGTGGCGGAATTCGGCGTTCTCGTCCAGGGTGACCTTGCCGTCCAGCGCGAGGATCTCGTTCTGTGGGGTGCGCACCAGCGGGTTGACCTCGACCAGGGTGGCGTCCTCCTTGACGAACACCTCCCACAGCTTCTGGATGGTCACGGCGGCGGCGTCCAGCACGTCGGCGGGCAGGTGACCCTGCTCGGCGATCGACCGCGCGAACGCCAGGTCGACGCCCTTGACCGCGTCGACCGGAACCTTGGCCAGCCGCTCCGGCTTGGTCGCGGCGACCTCTTCGATTTCCATGCCACCCTCGACCGAGCACATGGCCAGGTAAGTCCGGTTCGCACGGTCGAGCAGGAAGGAGATGTAGTACTCCTCCGCGATGTCCTTGGCCTCGGCGACCAGCAGCTTCTTGACGATGTGGCCCTTGATGTCCAGGCCGAGAATGTTCTGCGCATGCGTGAGCGCGTCGTCGGGGGTGGCGGCGTACTTGACGCCACCCGCCTTGCCGCGGCCACCGGTCTTGACCTGGGCCTTGATCATCACCGGTTTGCCGATTTCCTCCGCGATGGCGCGGGCTTCGTCGACCGTGTCCGTGACGCGGCCCTCGGACGAAGGCACTCCGTGCTTAACGAAGAGCTCCTTCGCCTGATATTCGAAGAGATCCATGTATTCACCGTCTCGTCTGCGTTGCGATGACAACGTCTTTGTTGGCGGCCCGACGTCGGAAGCGGGTCGGGTCGGACTCTAACCAGTCACATGGACGGCCAATCGGCCACGTACATCCTAAGTGGCGCAGGTCACGGAGCGCTGCCCACAGAGGCAAAACCGCTGGCCAACGCTACCGATGAGTAGGTTGCCGACGCCGCGGCAGGTAGAGCCGCCGAACCCAGGGGAGGCATCGGCCTACTACAACTCGTCGTCGGACGACCTCTCGCGAGTGCCCATAGCGCAGTGAGATATTCCGCGCGACGAGCGTGATGAATATCACATGTTCGGATAGGAGGTCGCGCAGCGCTTGTGGGCACGCAATCGTTTCGTTACCGTCATTGCGGTCGATGTCACAACACGGTCACGACGAGGAGGACGGCAAGCCTTGACGCAGCACAGCGCTCCGCAGAGGGAGAGCCGCTCCGCATATGACCGACCGACGCCGCTGACCAGCGGATATTCGAGTATCTTCCGCTTCACGATGTGGCACCGCCGATGAATCATCGCTCCACCTTCGCTCCGGATGATCGCGCGCTGTCCGCACATCGTTACCGCCTCGACAGCGAATCCTTCGGCGCGGCCGGTAGGCACGGGGGTCCCTCGATGGATCGGCATCGAAACTCGCTGTACAACGCGACCCCCGCCCCGGTATCGCAGGCCGAATACGGCTACGAGGCAGCGGGCGAGGGCGACACTTCTGTCGACGACTCGCACTACCACAGCGCGGCCTACCAGAACGCGGGCTACGACAACTCCTGGGCTGCGGACAACGGGTCCGCCCAGCAAGAGTGGTCGCAGGAAAACTCCTGGTCCGACGGTGGCGCATGGAACTCCGGCGATGCATGGGCCGAAGAGAGCTCGTGGGCGTCCGAGGAAAACTCGTGGGCGTCCGAAGACAGCAGCTGGGCTCCGGAGGAGAGCTGGGCGCCCGAGGTCACCGAACCCGAGTCGGACACCCCGGCCGAGCCCACGGTAATCCCCGCCCGTCGCGCCGCGAACAAGCGTGGTGGCGCGCACCGTCTGCCCGCACCGCCCGCCGCCCTCAAGGGGCGCGCCGCGGTCGCCGCGGTCGCCGCCGGTGCGGTCGTCGCCGCAGGGCAGGCCGCGTTCGCTTCGCCGGAGCAGCCGTCACAGGCGGTCGACTACGAGGCCGCAGGCCAGATCCACGAGATCGCCGCGCAGTCGATGAACGTGGCCGACCCCGGCGCCTCGCCGGAATCGCCGCAGGTGTTGAACGTTTCGGCACCGGCCGATCTCGGCCAGTTCAACGACATCCTGCACAAGGGCCAGAAGTACGCCGAGGACCTCGCCGCCCAAGAGGCCGCGAAGCTCCGCCCGCTCTTCACCAAGTTCGCCGCGGGCACCTTCACCTCCGGATTCGGCGCCCGCTGGGGCGTGCAGCATCTCGGTATCGATATCGCGGGCCCGATCGGCACCCCGATCGTCGCCGTCGCCGACGGCACCGTGGTCGAGGCAGGGCCCGCTGCCGGGTTCGGCATGTGGGTCCGCCTGCTCCACGACGACGGCACCATCACCATCTACGGCCACATCGACACCGCCACCGTGTCGCAGGGCCAGCGCGTAATGGCAGGCGACCAGATCGCCACGATCGGCAACCGCGGCTTCTCCACCGGCCCGCACTGCCACTTCGAGGTCTGGTTGAATGGCGTCGACAAGGTCGATCCGCTCCCCTGGTTGGCGAGCCGCGGCATCAGCCTCGGCCCCCAGCGCGACTGATCACCCCTCCGCAGGCGAGGGGCTGGAAGGTTGACAGCCCCGCCGACCTCGGTGGTGCCGCCAGATCATTGGTGGCGACCGTTCAGCTGGTAGCGAGTCGAGTCCCATCGGCATGAGGGTCTCGTACGCGAGTTTGCCGTTCCATCGCGCCCCCACCGAGGCTGCAAGTCCGACTTATGGCATAGCGTCGACGAATCGGGTTAGCAGCCTGGCGAAATCGGCGCGATCACGTGCTGTCCAGTCGCCCATAGCCGCGTCGAAGGCGGCTCTGCGTCGCCGATGTGACTCGGCGAGCATCTGTTCACCTTGCTCAGTGAGCATCAGGACGGACCGCCTGCCGTCGGCCTGATCAGCTACCCGGCGAACCAGGCCGGACGATACCGCAGCACCGACGAGTTTGCTTGCCCTCGGCTGGTCAACCGCTAACGCGGTCGCCACCACGGACACCGTCGGTTCCAACGAAGCTTCGATCACGTCGAGGACATCGAAGGCTTGTCCGGTGGGTGCGGCATCAGTGCCGAGTGCACGCCTTGTCTGCCTGCGCCGAATCGCGATCATCGCTCGCTCGACCTGCTCGACATCGTCCATCCGACCATGTTATAACTAGGCATATACATGTAATACGATATGTATATTCCTAGGCGCATATATTCCGCGAAGGAGTACCCGATGAATTTGCGCACCCTCCTCCTCGGTGTCGCGATCATGATCACGATGCCGCTCGCCGCATGCGGCGGGCAATCGAACGAGTCCGCGCAGCCGAAGGCCGCGACCGGGGCCGATGCCGCGGACAACCGGTTGATCGGCTACCAGGTCAAACGCCTCGACCAGCTCATCGAGCTGACATTCGACCGCCTCATCTCCGAGACCGGGCTGACCAGGCGTCAGTGGCAAACACTCAATACGATCGGCCGCGGAGCCGTCGACGACGCACAACTCGTCGATGCACTGCGCCCGTTCTGGGAAGCGAACAAAGAGAACGTCGACGAGGTGGTGGCAGACCTGGCCGTTCGCGGCTGGGTCGAACGCGGCCCCGACGGCAAGTACGCCCTGACCGCCGCTGGCCGCACGGCCCACGCAGCCGCCGCCGAGACCGTGGGGCGCATCCGAGAGCTGTCCGCCGCTGGCATCAGCGATCAGGAGTTCGCCCAGATGATGGATGTCATGCGGCGCATCATCGCTAATCTGGAGTAGGTGGCGGCCTGATGCCTGACCGCACGCTTCGGAGTACGTCCTCAACTCGCCTGAAATCCAATGGACCAGAAGTGTGCGGGTGAGCGCGGTAGGCCCTCGCCCGCAAGGACGCGATCGGTGCGGCGGGTCAGGGGTGGGCGCACCACCAAGACCTGGACGGCTAGCAAAGCGACGGAAGCGGCGAGCCACAGCCACGGGGTCGCGCCGGGTTCCATCACCAGCGCCGCGACCACCAGTAGCACGGCCGGCACGGTTTCGGCGACGTTCAGCGCGCGGAACACCAAGCGGCCGATAACCGGGACCGAGGGAAGGGTGATCCCGGGAGCGCGGAATTTGAGCGGCGCTCCCAGGAACGAGATGGCCAGCACCATGCCGAGCCACAGCATGGGCAGGAACCACAGGATGTGCTGCGCGACCGTATCCATGCCGCGGACCCTACCGAGGCACCGCGACGGCGGGCAGGGCCCAAATACCCTCCGCGTACCGACCGAACACGGCTCGGCTACCAACCCGGACCGGGCCGAACACTCAGAGCTTGATCAGCGTCCTGCTGTACTGCGGGATCAACCGGATCTTGCCCGCGGTGCCGAAGTCTATGGTCACGGTGGCCAACGGCCCGAAGCCCTCGGCGGCAATCACGCGGCCGAGCCCGTACTTGTCGTCGCTGACCCGATCGCCTACCGCGAGCACCAGAGTGGTGTTGTTTCGCGTCGAGCCGCCGGGTGCTGGCCTGCGCGGACCGCGGTCGCGCACCCCGGGACGCGGCTCCGACCAGCCGTCTCCACGAGTCCAGTCCCGCTCCACCCCGTCGTCGTCACCGCCGCGCCGCCGAATACCCCTGGACGCGGGCGACCCGGTGGGCTCCAGCCGCCGCCAGTCGACGAGATGTCCCGGAATTTCTTGCAGGAAGCGCGATTCCGGATTGGAGACCGGCTGTCCCCAGCCGGAACGGACCACCGCGCGGGTGAGATACAGGCGCTGCCTCGCCCTGGTGATGCCGACGTAGGCGAGGCGGCGTTCCTCGGCCAGCTCGGTCGGGTCGCCCAACGCACGCATGTGCGGGAACTGCCCGTCCTCCCACCCGGTCACGAAAACCACCGGGAACTCCAGCCCCTTGGCCGTGTGCAGCGTCATCATCGTGACGACGCCGGAGCCCTCGTCCGGAATCTGGTCAGTGTCGGCAACCAGCGACACCCGTTCCAGGAACGCGGCGAGCGAACCAGGGTCCGGCTCACCCTCGCCCACCTCCGGAAGCAGGCCCTCCTGCCGCGCAGCCTCCGCGTTGTTGTATGCCTCGGAACTGAATTCCCTTGCGACGCTGACCAATTCGTTGAGGTTGTCCAGACGGGCACCGTCCTGCGGGTCGTCCGATGCCTCCAGCTCGGCACGGTAGCCGGTGCGCTCCAGCACCGCCTCGACGGCATTGCCCACGTCCGGGAAGTCGGATTCCGCGCGTTCGCCCGCCGCCCGGATCTCGTCGAGCAGGTCGAGGAAGCCCATGATGGCGCGCTGCGCACGCGTGTTCAGCAGGGCCACCTTGCCGTCGGCGGCATCGCGCAGGGCGGCTGCGAAACCGATCCCGCGCTGTTCGGCGTGCACCGCGACGCAGGCTTCGGCCCGATCACCGATGCCGCGGCGGGGGGTGTTCAGGATGCGGCGCATGCTCACCGCGTCGTCCGGGTTCCCCAGCACCCGCAGGTAGGCGACGATGTCGCGCACCTCCTTGCGCTCGTAGAAGCGGACGCCGCCGACCACTTTGTACGGCAGCCCCATCCGGATGAAGATCTCTTCCAGCGCACGGGAGTTGTTGTTGGTGCGATAGAACACCGCGACGTCGCCGTAGTTGGCGTCGCTCTGGTCGACCAGCCGGTCGATCTCGCGCGCCACGAACGATGCCTCGTCGTGCTCGTTGTCGGCGACGTAGCCGGTGATCAGGTCACCCTCGCCGGAATCGGTCCACAGCTTCTTGTCGCGCCGATTCTCGTTGCGCGAGATCACCGCGTTGGCGGCGGACAGAATGTGCTGGGTGGAGCGGTAGTTCTGCTCCAGCAGAATGGTTTCCGCGTCGGGGAAGTCGCGCTCGAACTCCTCGATGTTGCGGATGGTCGCCCCGCGGAAGGCATAGATGGACTGGTCCGCGTCGCCGACAACGCACAGCTCGCCGGGCGGCACCCGGTCCTCGGCCTCATCCACCAGATGGTGCCCCACCAGCTCGCGCACCAGGACGTACTGCGCGTGGTTGGTGTCCTGATACTCGTCCACCAGCACGTGCCGGAACCGGCGGCGGTAGTGCTCGGCGACCTGCGGATGGTTCTGCAGCAGCGCCACCGTCTCGCCGATCAGGTCGTCGAAGTCCATCGCGTTCGCCGTGCGCAGCCGACGCTGATACTCGGTATAGACCCTGGCCACCAAGCCGGGCAGTTCGGCATCGTCCGACTCGGCGTCCGTCACGGCCTGGACCGGGTCGATGAGCTCGTTCTTCAGATTCGAGATCGCGGTCGCCAATAGCCGCGCCGAATATTTCTTGGTGTCGATGTCCAGGTCGCGGCTGATCATGGTGAGCAGCCGCCGCGAATCGTCGGCATCGTAGATGGAGAAATTCGAATTCAGGCCGGGCAGGAGCGCGGCCTGCATACGCAGGATGCGAACACAACTGGAGTGGAAGGTCGATACCCACATGTTGTTCGCGCGCGGACCGACCAGTCCGATCACGCGCTCCCGCATCTCCGCGGCAGCCTTGTTGGTGAAGGTGATGGCGAGCACCTGTCCAGGGGTCACCCCCCGGGCGGCGAGCAGGTGGGCGATGCGACGGGTGAGCACGGCCGTCTTGCCCGATCCCGCGCCCGCCACGATCAGCAGGGGCGATCCGGTGTGCACGACTGCCGCGCGTTGCTGCGGGTTGAGTCCGTCGAGCAGTCGTTCGACCTCCTCCGCGCGGCGCCGCTCTCGCTCGATGCGCTGCTGTTCGCGCTCGGAGTCCGACGGCGGCGGCTCGGGGACAGCGGCACGCCACACCCCCTCCTCCTCGGCGTTTCCGCCGACGATCTGCGGATTCGAAGTCGGATCCGGGTACCCGACCCGACCGGCATGCGTTGTGGGAGCCACCGTGATGTCCATCGTCCATCCACGCTACCGGCGAGCACCGACAGACATGAAGCCCCGGGTTCGATGTCGTCCGGGATCAGGCACCGAACAGTGTGAGCTCCCATCACTGGGAAGCATGAGTGAACCGACCAGGGCTTATCAGGAAGCTCACAAACGCAATCGTTTTGCAGACCTTCCACCCCGTGGCAGACTGACCGAATGTTATGCCCTCTCGCGATGCATCCCATCCGGCCACCCGCCGGAGAATCGTGATCGCGGGGCCGGTACCTGAGAGCACCTTGGTGGGGGGACAATACAAGGTCCCACCAGGTCTGTTTCACGGTGAAAGAACTGATCGGTAACGCGCCGAGCGCACGCACCGATCGATGTTCTGACACGAGGAGATGAATGATGAGCACCCCCGCCACGACGACCGGGTCGGATTCCGCGCTGCCTCGGACCGAGGCTGAGATCGACAAACTCCGCAAGGAGATCGACCGCCTCGATGCCGAGATCCTCGCCGCCATCAAGCGCCGCACGGAGATCTCCCGGATCATCGGCCGGACTCGGATGGCGTCCGGCGGGACGCGCCTCGTGCACAGCCGGGAAATGAAGGTCCTGGAGCGCTTCAGTGAACTCGGCCAGGAAGGCCACACCCTCGCGATGTTGCTGCTTCGTCTCGGACGCGGCCGCCTCGGCCACTGATCGCGGGCACCTGTTCTCAGCCGTCGAACACGGCACACAGACCCACGCGGCGATCGCAGGACCGTCGCATCCCCAAGACCGCCCCGAATGCGCAGACCTCGGGGCGGTCGTTTCATGTCCGCAGCCTGTGATCGGGCGTGTCAGTCGGTGCTGACAGGCTCGCGGTGAGCAGGGCGGCGCAGGCTGAGACCGACAGGACCGACAGGACCGACAGGACCAGAGCCGAGCTACCGCCCGGGTGGTCGCGCCCCGTGCGCAGCACCACCCGGGCGGTAGCGCGCTCAGGTGAGGGCGATGTACTTGGTGGACAGATACTCCTCGATGCCCTCGGTTCCGCCCTCCCGGCCGAAACCGGACTCCTTGACACCGCCGAAGGGCGCGGCGGTGTCGGAGATGACACCGCGGTTGACGCCTACCATGCCGGATTCCAGGCCCTCGGCGATCCGGAGAGCGCGGTCGAGGTCGCGGGTGTAGACGTAGCTGACCAGGCCGAATTCGGTGTCGTTCGCGGCGGCGAGACCCTCCTCCTCGGTCTCGAAGCCGATGATCGGGGCGACCGGGCCGAATACCTCCTCGCGCAGGATCCTGGCCTGCGCCGGGACCTCGCTGAGGATGGTGGCCGGGTAGAACCAGCCGGGCCCGCCGGGTGCCTTGCCGCCGATGCGCACCCGTGCGCCCGCCGCGACGGCGTCGTCGACCAACTCGCTGACCGTATTGAGCTGGTCCTCGTTGATCAGCGGGCCGAGCGTCGTGTCCGGGTCGGAGCCAGGCCCGAGGGTCACGCTGCTGGACATCGCCTCGACGAACTTGGTGGTGAACTCCTCGAGGACACCGTTCTGCACATGGAAGCGGTTGGCCGCGGTACACGCCTCGCCGCCGTTGCGCAGCTTCGCCAGCATCGCGCCCTGCACGGCGGCATCGACGTCGGCGTCGTCGAACACCACGAACGGAGCGTTGCCGCCGAGCTCCATCGAGGTGCGCAGCAGTCCGTTCGCCGACTTCTCCACCAGCTTCTTGCCGACATCGGTGGAGCCGGTGAAGGTCAGTTTGCGCAGCCGGGGATCGTCCAGCAGCGGCTGGGTCACCGCGCTCGATCGGCTGGATGTGATCACCGACAGCACGCCGTCAGGCAGACCGGCCTCGCCGCACAGCTTCGCCAGCAGCAGCATGGTCAGCGGCGTGGCCGACGCGGGCTTCACGATCATCGTGCAGCCCGCGGCCAGTGCGGGGCCGATCTTGCGCGTCCCCATGGCCAGCGGGAAGTTCCACGGTGTGATCGCCAGGCACGGGCCCACCGGCTGCTTGTGCACCACGATGCGGCCACTTCCGGACGGCGCGTGCAGGTAGCGCCCGTGCACGCGCACGGCCTCCTCGCTGAACCACCGGAAGAACTCGGCGCCGTAGCGCACCTCATTGCGGCTCTCCGGCAGCGCCTTGCCCATCTCCAGGGTCATCAGCAGTGCGAACTCCTCCGCGCGCGCGGTGATCTGCTCGAACACCTTCCGCAGGATCTCCGCCCGCTCCCGCGCGGGCGTGGCCGCCCACTCGGCCTGCACCGCGACGGCCGCGTCAAGAGCACGCACGGCGTCTTCCGGTGTCGCGTCCGCGACCTGCGTCAGCACCTCCCCGGTCGCCGGATTGTGCACCGGAAACGTGACTGCGCCGGTGGCGTCGACGGGTCCGCCGATCCACAGTTGCGTTGGTACAGATTCGAGAACTTCACGTTCGGACACCATGGGGCCAGACTATGCCGCTCCTCCGGCGCACACCGTTGATCGCACAGCCGACGCCCGAACCTCGGCGCGCCCGGGATTCGTCACCTGTTCGGCTTCGCACGGCACGGCCGCCGAACAGCAGGGCAGCACAGGGCATCGCGCTCCATCGCCACCCGCTCAGCGAACATTTCCGTGCGCACAGCGGAGCCTGCTTGTAACCTCGGCGGACGTGAGCAGCGACATCACCGCGACGGCGGCATGGCGGAAACTGCACGATCACCACGGCGCCGTCGCCGGACGACACCTCAGGGAGTTCTTCGCCGACGATCCCGCCCGTGGAAGCGAGCTGACCGTCCAGGTGGGGGACCTGCACATCGACTACAGCAAGCACAGGGTGACCAGGGAGACCCTGCACCTGCTCGTCGAATTGGCGCGCGAGGCGGGCGTGCCCGAGCGCAGGGACGCGATGTACCGCGGCGACCACATCAACACCTCCGAGGACCGAGCGGTCGGCCACGTCGCGCTGCGGCTGCCGGAAGGCGAGACCGTGACCATAGACGGCGCCGACGCGGGCGCCGAGGTGCACGACGTGCTGCGGCGAATGGGCGATTTCACCGACGCGCTGCGCTCCGGCGAGTGGCGGGGCGCGACCGGCGAGCGCATCGCGACGGTGGTCAACATCGGCATCGGCGGTTCGGATCTGGGGCCGGTGATGGTGCACCAGGCGCTGCGGCACTACGCCGACGCAGGCATCGACGCACGGTTCGTCTCGAACGTCGACCCCGCCGACCTGGTCGCGAAACTCGACGGGCTCGACCAGGCGACAACGCTGTTCATCGTGGCCTCCAAGACCTTCTCCACACTGGAGACGCTGACCAACGCGACCGCGGCCCGGCGCTGGCTGGTCGCGGCACTCGGCGAGGACGCCGTCCCCAAACACTTCGTCGCGGTCTCCACCAACGCCGAGCGGGTGGTGGAGTTCGGCATCGACACCGCGAACATGTTCGGCTTCTGGGACTGGGTCGGCGGCCGCTACTCGGTGGACTCGGCTATCGGCCTTTCGGTGATGGCGACCATCGGCAAGGAGCGCTTCGCGGAGTTTCTCGCCGGAATGCACACCGTGGACCGGCATTTCGCGTCGGCGCCGCTGGAGGCGAACGCGCCGGTGCTGCTCGGCCTGCTCGGTGTCTGGTACTCGAACTTCTTCGGCGCGGAATCCCGTGCTGTGCTGCCGTATTCGAACGATCTGGCCCGCTTTTCCGCCTACCTGCAACAGCTGACCATGGAGTCCAACGGCAAGTCGGTGCGCGCCGATGGCACCCCGGTCACCACCTCGACCGGCGAGATCTTCTGGGGCGAATCGGGAACCAACGGCCAGCACGCCTTCTACCAGCTGTTGCACCAGGGCACCCGCCTCATCCCGGCCGACTTCATCGGGTTCGCCCGTCCCACCGACGATCTGGCTACCCGCGACGGCACCGGCAGCATGCACGACATCCTGATGAGCAACCTGTTCGCGCAGACCAAGGTGCTCGCGTTCGGCAAGACCGCCGAGGAAATCGCCGCGGAAGGCACCGACCCGAAGGTGGTGCCGCACAAGGTGATGCCGGGCAATCGTCCGACGACCACCATTCTCGCGCCGCGGCTCACGCCGTCGGTCGTAGGGCAGCTCATCGCCCTCTACGAGCACCAGGTCTTCGTCGAAGGCGCGATCTGGGGCATCGACAGCTTCGACCAGTGGGGCGTGGAACTCGGCAAGCAGCAGGCGCTTGCCCTCGCTCCGCTGCTTACCGCGGCGGAAGACCCGGCGTCGCAGGGCGACTCGTCTACCGACGCACTCATCCGCTGGTACCGCGCACACCGCTGACAACGGATCGCGCGGAGTGGCGCACCCGCGATCCGCGGCTGCGCGGGGTGTGTAGAGCGGTCAGCGCTCGGCGACCGTGTAGCACCCCGCGTGCTCGCGCAGCACCAGATCGGCGCGTGCCATTGTGGTCGCGATCAGGTCCGCGTTGCGCAGATCGCTCTCGTGCACCTTCGTTATCGCCGCCGCACGCGTGCGGCCACCACGAATGTGCCTGCTGAGCAGGCGATCCTCGATCAGTGGCCGCGGCGCGTCCAGGTACCAACATTCGTCGAGCAATGTCCGTACCGCCGACCACCTCCGGCCCTCGAAGTCGTCCAGCAGCAGGTAGTTGCCTTCGGTGAGCACGATGGACTGCCGGTCGAACACCACACCGCCGGGTACCGGCGCATCGATCCTCCGGTCGAACGTCGGCCAGGCGACCGGCTCGCCGAGCGGCGTGGTCCGCAAACGGCGCAGGCCCGCGAGATACCCCGCGACGTCGAAGGTATCCGGTTCCCCTTTGCGCGCAAGACTTCCCGCCGCGCGCAACATGGCGTTGGGCAAGTGGTAGCCGTCCATGGGCGCTATCTCGGCGACGGCCGCCCCCACCTCGGCGTCGATCGCGTTCCGCAGTAAACCGGCCAGCGTCGACTTGCCCGCCCCTGGTGGACCCGCGATCCCGACCAGATACCGTCCGCTCCCAGCCCGGCCCGATACTCGCCGCACCAACCAGTCCAACGATCGCTCCACAAACTCCCCGGCCACCACCATCACCCTACCGCCCGGTGAGCGGCACAGGGACAAGCCGTTTCATGCACCACGCCGTGGGCTTCGGCCGGGTAGGGGCCCCGAGCAGGGTCGTGATATCAGCCGGGCGGCGTAATCTCTTCTGCCTGCTGGACCCCTGCCTCTACGTACTTGGTCATCTCGCGCACCAGACGTGTCTTGCTCGGGCGTCCGACACCGCTGGGGAACAACAGGTCATCGAGAATTCCCATGGCCATAACCAGCGCAATGGTGCAGGAGCCTGCCATTTCGAGGTCGATGTGTCCGAGGCCGCGCGCATCGGCTTCCGTCGCGGCGAATTCGACCAGACTCCGGATACCGTCGCTCAGTAGGCCCGCCTCGCCGATCTCCGAATTCCGAACCGGTTCGCGGCCGCGAGTGCGAAGAGGAGATCACGGTTCGCCAGCACGAAATCGTAGAGACCGCTGACGAATCGCGCGCCCACCTCCGCATTGGACAGTCGCGCGTCGGGGTGTTTCCAGTCGTTGAGAAAGTCTTCGATGAGGCCGCGGTACGGCTCGCGCACCTCCTCGAACAGCACCTCTTTGCCTCCGAACCTCTTTGCCTCCGAACCTCTTTGCCTCCGAACCTCTTTGCCTCCGAACCTCTTTGCCTCCGAACCTCTTTGCCTCCGAACCTCTTTGCCTCCGAAATAGCGATAGAGAAGTGCCTCGCTGACCCCGGCGAGGTGTGCGATCTCGCGCAGGCTTGTGCCGTGGTATCCCTTGCTGCCGAAAAGTTTTCGAGCACTGCGAACTATCGCGCCGCGAGCTTCGCCTCACGGGTGGCGCTGGATGGTGGCACTCACATCTCCAGTCAAGCAGATCTCGTACGTCGACACTTTTCGAGATGCGGCTGACAATGACCGCTGGCAGTTGTCTTGACTACGCTCCGTCGCACTCAGTAGTTTGTGACAGTCTCAACTACCCAGCGGTGGGCCTTCGTCACCTCATGGCCACCGCTCTTCGAACAGTCTGCGAGCCATCAGTGCCGAACGCCGAGAAAGGCATCCACGGCAATCCGGCACCAGCACGCAGGCACTATCCTCGCCCGCCGATTGCCGGCCCGGCGCGACGAGGGTACCCGGTCCGCCGAAGGGGCATCTGTTACCCAGCAGTGGGCGATCGTGAACAAGCAAGTAACACAGCGGATCGAGGAACAGCATTGATTCTCCAGGCGCGGCCGGTTGTACGCCGAGCAGACCCGCCACTGCACAGTGATCGTGGCCGGCTCCACGTGGCTGAACTCGGTGCAGCGCATACGAGCCGAGCGCTCACGCAGGGCTGCGGGGTGCTGTGAAAGTCGGATTCCACGCGGGCGCTCAGCGGCTCGGCTTCCGCCGAATCATGCCACGGCCCAGATCGATTCGCGCGCGCGTTCTCGCCATCGTGCTCATCCCCAGCCTTGCCCTCGTCATCACCGGCACGACGTTCGCCGGCTTGCAAATCAGTGAGGGTGTCTCGGCGCGGGACTGGTCCAAGAACTTGAGCGTCCAGGTCGATCCTGCGGTCGGGCTCGTTACCGCGGCGCAGAACGAGCGAACATATAGTCTCCTGACTATCGGCGATGACCCGCAGGCATCGGCAGACCTGCCGACGAAGCGGAATGAAACCGACGCCGCCCTGAAGAAAATCGCTGATATCGCTCCCGTGCTGGAGAAGCTCAATCCCGAGGCGACAGCAAAGTCCTCCCCTATCTTCCGGGCAATGGCCGCACAGCAATCAGCGGTCCGCAACGCGGTTGATACCCGGCAGGCTACCGCCGCCGAGATCGACGACTTCTACACCCAGCTCGCCGGTGTCGTCGCGATCGGACTCGAGAGCACTGCCCGTACCTCCCCGAATCCTGACACGGTCGCCGAGGAGATCGCGGCGGCCGACTTGATGCGGATAACCGATGTGCACACTCGCGGGGTCGGACGCGCCGCGGGAATATTGGTGGGCGGAAGCGTTCTCAGCCCGCCCGACCGGCTGATCTATGCCCGGTCGGTCGGTGCTCTGCACAGCCAGCTCGACGCGGCGGTGCAGCAGCTGACCGCCGCTGAAAAGGCAAGATACGAGAAGCTCATCGCAAGTAGCGAATGGCGTTCGACGGTGTCCGCCGAGGACGTTCTGGCGCAGACCGGCAGACTTCCGATGCCGGTGGACGAGTGGCTTGCCGCGCAGGGCAAAGTCAGTGCCGAGCTGCGGGGTTTGGCAGGTGATCACTTTCGCTACGCCGAGCACGGGACGGTGGAATCCGCCGAAGCACAGCTCGCGCAAGGGATCGCGGCCGGTATCGCCATGCTGGTGGTCGCTGTCGTCTCGTTCGTCATCGCCATTCAGTTGGCCCGTACGCTGGTCCGGCGGTTGCGTTCGCTGCGTGCCAAGACCTTGGAGTTGGCCGACCAGGCGCTGCCCTCGATGGTGCAGCGACTGAGCGAGGGGCATCAGGTCGATGTCGACGCCGAATTGGTGATCGTCGACGACGGCGTCGACGAGATCGGGCAGGTCGCGGAGGCGTTCAACACGGCACAGCGGACCGCGGTCGCCGCGGCCGCGGCCGAGGCGCGGACCCGGGGCGGAATCAACCGGGTCTTCATGGACATCGCCCGCCGCAGCCAGGTCGTGGTCCATCAGCAACTCGGCGTCCTCGATACGGCGGAGGCAAAGCAGAACGATCCCGAACATCTCGAGCTGTTGTTTCAGCTCGATCACCTGGCCACCCGCGCTCGCCGCAACGCTGAGAATCTGTTGATCCTCGGCGGCGGCCAACCAGGCCGCAAGTGGCGCAAGCCGGTGACGCTCGAGGAGATCGTCCGGAGCGCGATCTCCGAAACCCGAGACTTCACCAGGGTCAGCGCGGTGCGGCTGCCTGAGGTCCGAGTGGTGGGCGCCGCGGTCGCCGACGTGGTCCACCTGCTGGCCGAACTGATCGACAACGCGGCCGCGTTCTCACCGCCGGATTCACCGGTGTCGGTCCGGGGAAACCTCGTCGGTAAAGGGGTGGTGGTCGAAGTCGAGGATCAAGGACTCGGCATCCATTTCGAGGAGCGGGAGCGCCTCAACGAACTCCTGCGCGAGTCACCCGACTTCCAGGAAATGGCCTTGGCAGGGCACCGCCATCTGGGTTTGTTCGTCATCGGGCAGCTGGCCCAGCGGCACGGCATCGCGGTGAATCTCCTGGAGTCGGCGTACGGCGGGATCAAGGCGATCGCGCTGATACCCGCCAAGCTGCTCGATAGCGCCGAGGGAACTGGTCCGCGGACTGCCGAAAGCAGCCCGGTCGACGTCCGGTCCGGTGGCAGACACCATCGCCCGCCGTTCACTCCGCAATCCGTCGCAGACCCGGTGCCGAGGATGGCGGGGAACGATTTCCGCCAACTGCCGCCCTGGCCTGCGGAGCCCGCCATCGTCGCGGCATTGCCGTCGACCCCGCTTCCTGCTGGTAGCGGCGGACCCGAATCGGTTGGGGCGGTGGATCGTCCGTCGTCGACAACCCGGCGCACGAAGGCGCCGCTGCCGCGGCGGCAGCGTCAGAGCCACCTCGCACCGCAACTGCGGGTGGAGAACGCCGAACCGCCGAACTCGGTGTCGTCTACCCGGACGCCGCGGCGGCGAAGTCCGGACGAAGCGCGCAATGCGATGGCTTCGTTCCAGCGGGGAACACGTGAGGGGCGAAACTCGGATGTCAGTCCCATAGATGGAAACGGATGGTCGAGAAATGAATGATCACACAGGCCCCGGCATCACTGGGCGCGGGCTGGATTGGCTGCTCGACGAGCTGGTGAACCGATTGGCGGGGGCCGAAAAGGCAGTCGTACTGTCCGCCGACGGACTGGTGGTCGCGCGTTCGAAAGATCTGACGAGGGAGGACGCCGAGCATCTCGCCGCGATGGCGTCCGCCTTCGGCAGCCTGTCTCGCGGTGTCGGCAAACAGTTCGGCAAAGGACTTGTGCAACAGACTGTCGTGGAACTCGAGTACGGCTATCTGGTGGTGACCGAAGCCGGCGAGGGTGCCTGCCTGGCGTTGCTGGCCTCGGAGCATGCCGATCTCGGAATGGTGGCCTACGAGATGAACGTGATCGTGCAGCAGGTCGGTGCCAGCTTATCCGCGACTCCGAGGGCAGCGACGGACGCTTCGGCGGCGCGCTGACGCACCATGACATACGACGACGGCTCGTGGTTCGACGAAGACCCCGGCCCCTTGGTTCGCCCTTTCGCGGTGACACGGGGGCGCGCCGGGCGGGATATGCACAACCTCGACATCATCACGCTGGTCGTCGCGATCCGGCCGGAGACCGAGGCAGCGACATTGGATCGGGAATACGGAGACATTTTGCGGATGTGCCAGGGACGGCCCTTGACGATCGCCGAGATCGCCGCCGGACTGAACCTCCTGCTGGCGGCGGTCAAGGTGCTTGTCAGCGATCTGATCAGCTCGGGGCACCTGATCTTCAGATCCCCGACCAAGTCCGTCGATCGTCCCGACGTCCAGCTGCTGCAGGCGGTGCTCGATGGTGTTCGCAACATCTGACAGTCTCGGCGTGCCCGAGATTCACGAGGTACAGGCAGTCAAGCTCCTGGTCGCCGGAGGGTTCGGTGTCGGAAAGACGACGATGGTTGGCTCGGTCAGCGAAATTCCGCCGCTGCGCACCGAAGAGCGACTGTCGGACATCGGCGCTGTGGTGGACGATCTGACCGGTGTCGAATCCAAGACGACAACCACGGTCGCACTCGACTTCGGCAGGATCACACTCAACCCGCGCGTGGTGCTGTACCTGTTCGGCACGCCGGGGCAGGACCGGTTCTGGTTCATGTGGCAAGAGCTGTCGGTCGGCGTGCTCGGCGCGGTTGTCCTGGCAGACACACGGCGGATGCAGGACAGCTTCGCCGCGGTGGACTTCTTCGAGTCCCGTGACATCCCCTTCATCGTCGGGGTGAACTGCTTCGACGGGGCAGACATCTACGACGAAGACGAGGTCCGCGGTGCCCTGGACATCGCCCCTCATGTCCCGGTGCAACTATGCGATGTCCGAGACCGGGATTCGGCCAAGCTCGTCCTGGTCCGTCTGGTCGAGCATCTGATGGCTCTCGCGACGGCCGACGTCGACCAAAGGAACTGAGACTCGCCATGAGTAAATTGACCAAGACACGTGTGCTCGGGATCGCCGGGCGAATCGCGACGCATGCCATCCGGGAGCGATTGCTGCCGACTCGGCCGACCGCGTTGACAGAGGTTCCCCGATCGCCCGAGTTCCTCACCACCGAGTGGCTCACCCATGCATTGTGCAGTGCTGTGCCGGGCGCCGAAGTATCGAGTTTTACGCTTGGCAGCGGAAGTGATGGCTCCACCAGCCGTCGCGCCGTAACGATCGAGTACAACGCCGCCGGATCCGCCGCCGGACTCCCTGTCGATGTGTTCACGAAGTCCACACCGACTTTCCGGTCTCGCCTGGTGACGGGTCCGACCGGGGCGGCAGCCTCGGAGGCATTGTTCTACAACGTGATCCGTCCCGACTTGGACATCGAGGCGCCGTCAGGATATTTCGCCGGTGTCGACACCAGGTCCGGCAGGTCTATGTTCCTGCTGGAGGATGTGTCGAAAACCCGCGGGTGCACGTTCGGAGATCCGACAACGATGTCTATCGATCGCGCGAAGGCGGAGGATATCGTCCGGCTGCTCGGTACGGTGCACGGAACGTTCTGGCAGAGCCCACGATTCGATTCCGACCTCAGGGAAATCAAAGACGCCGAAACGTGGCAGCTGGACGTGAATCGGCTGATTCGCTTCCGCACCCGCAGCGTGGTGGGCGTCAACCGTGCCGCCGATGTCAGTCCGCCGGAATTTCTCGCGCGGCGAAACGAGCTGTGGCCTGCGTTTCTCCGCTCACTCGAGTTGCACAACCACGGTCCGGCCACGCTGCTGCATTCGGACGTGCACTCACGGAACTGGTACATCAACGGCGACGGGCGGATGGGCCTGTACGACTGGCAGTGCATCACCAAGGGCCACTGGGGTCTCGATGTCGCCTATGCGCTGACCTCGGCACTCACCGTCGAGGATCGCCGGGCGTGGGAGAAGGACCTGCTGGGGATCTATGCCGATCAGCTGGCCACGTCGGGCGGCCCGGCACTGTCACTGGACGAGGTGTGGCTCGGATATCGGCAGCAGTTGTTCCACGGGCTGTTCTTCTGGCTGTTGACGCTCGGTGTCGGCGCGCTGGAGCCGGCCATGCAGCCCGAGGCGGTATCACGGGCGAATCTCGAGCGCATGACGCATGCGGTGATAGATCTCGAGTCACTCGACAGTCTGTCCTGACGGCCGACTTCGTCTGGCGGCCGCCTCCAGGACCACGCGCAGGCCGACGACGGTGAAGTCACTCATGCGAGCTACTCATACCACCCATGCGAGACTTTCGCTTCTCGCATGGGTGGCGCGGCGCTAGGGTCGTCGACGTGAGTGTGATCGAGAACAAGAAGCTGCTCGAAGGCATCTTCGAGCAGATGTCCCACGGCAATACCCGCGCCATGGGCGACGCGATGGCCGACGACTTCCGCTGGGTGTTCCCCGGCGACTGGTCGTGGACCGGCATATGGGAGCCGAAATCCGTTGTGCTACAGCAACTCCTGCGCCCACTCATGGCGCAGTTCACCGAATACCGCTGTGCGGCCGACGTGATCGTCGCGGAGGGTGACCGGGTGGTTGTGCAGGCGCGCGGCTACGGCGTCACCACCCGCGGCGAAACCTATGACCAGACCTACTGTTTCGTCTTTCGGGTCGCCGACGGCCAGCTGAAAGAAGTGGTCGAGCACTGCGACACCGCGCTGGTCGAACGAGTGCTCGACCCGCCGACCGCCTGAGCGACCGCCCCGGTCGAACGAACGCTCGACACCGCACGAGTTCGCGGACGACCAACCCCACCGACCTGCCGCATCAGACAAAACCGAGACCGCACGAGTACGCCACGGCCACCCGAGCGGCTGCCGCATCAGACAAACACTCGACGGCGCACACCCGGTAGGCCCGCTCGAGCGGCCGGTCGGATCAGACGAATGCTCGCTCGATGATGGCGCCGGTGTCCACCCCGGTGGGCAGCGTGCCGAACGCGATGCCCCAATCGTCGCCGAGCCGAGTGGCGCAGAAGGCGTCGGCGACGGCCGGGTGGCCGTGCCGGACCAGTTGCGCGCCCTGCAGCACCAGCGCCATCAACTCGACGATGCGCCGCGCGCGGTATTGGATGTCGCTCAGGTCGGACAGTTCCTTGCCGATCCGGGCGATCGCATCGTCCAGGCGCGGGTGCGCACCCTTCGCGAGCGACACCTCGTTGAAGTACGCCTCGACGGTCTCGGGCTGACGACCCATGGCACGCAAGGCATCCAGCGCCGCGACGTTACCGGAACCTTCCCAGATGGACATCACCGGCGCCTCACGGTACAGCCGCGGCATCCCGGAATCCTCGGCATATCCGTTGCCGCCGAAGCATTCCAGCGCCTCGGCGGCGTGCGCGGGCGCTCGCTTGCACACCCAGTATTTGGTGACCGCCAACGCGATTCGCCGCAGCGCCGCCTCGGCCGGGTCCTGCGTGGCCCGGTCGGTGGCACCGGCCAGCCGCATCATCACGGTGGTCGCGGCGTCCGATTCGATCACCAGGTCGGCCAGCACGTTACGCATGGCGGGCTGGTCGATCAGCTCGGCGCCGAACGCTTCCCGGTGCCTGGCATGGTGGACGGCGTACACCGCGCCGACCCGCATGCCGGTTGCCGAGCCGATCACGCAGTCCAGCCTGGTCATGTTCACCATCTCGATGATGGTCTTGACACCGGCGCCCTCCGCGCCGACCAACCAGCCGGTGGCGTTCTCGTACTCGATCTCCGCGGAGGCGTTGGACTTGTTGCCGAGCTTGTCCTTGAGCCGCTGGATCCGGAGGGGATTGCGAGTGCCGTCCGGCAGCACCCGGGGCAGCAGGAAACAGGACAGGCCGCCGGGCGCCTGCGCCAGCGTGAGGAACAGGTCCGACATGGGCGCGGAGGTGAACCACTTGTGCCCGACGATGCGGTACGTGCCGTCCGGCCGCGGGGTCGCGGTGGTGGTGTTGGCACGGACGTCCGAGCCGCCCTGCTTCTCGGTCATCGACATGCCCGCGATGAGCCCGGCTTTGGTGGACGGCTCACGCAGGCCGAACTCGTAGATCCGGGAGCCGAGCAGCGGTTCGTATTTCGCCGCGAGGTCCGGGTTGTGCCGCAGCGCGGGCACCACCGCATAGGTCATCGAGATCGGGCACATGTGGCCCGCGTCGGCGACGCCCCAGGTGTAGAACTTCGCCGCGCGCGCGACATGCGTGCCCGGCCGGTCGTCCAGCCAGGGTGAGCCGTGCAGGCCGTGTTCGACGGCGACTCGCATCAGGTTGTGCCAGTGCGGATGGAACTCGACCTCGTCGATCCGGTTGCCGTAGCGATCATGGGTGCGCAGCACCGGCGGGTACTCGTTGGCCAGCCTGCCCCACTCCTGCGCCTCGGCGCCACCCGCGAGCGCGCCGAGTTCTCGGACCTCCGGTTCGGCCCAGCCCGCACCTTCCCGGTGCAATCCCTCGATCAGCGACGGGTTCCGCGAGACGTCGAAGGGAACGATGTCGGGCACCTGGTTGAAGACTTCATGCGTCTGCATCTGCCACTCCTGATTCCAGCTGAGCGCCGTCGACGCCCTGGTCGGCGCGCACACCCAGCGCGCGTATCGCGAAAGCGATGAGTTCGGGGACGACGGATTCCCCGTGCGGTGCGTCCGCGAGCGGGCCGACCAGCACCTCGCCGATCGCGCCGACCAGGGCCGCCGCGCTGATCCTCGGGTCCTGGGGCGGCAGTTCGCCTCGCGAAACCCCCTCGGCCACAGCGGATTCGAACACTTCGGCGAATGCGTGCCGGAAGGTCAGCCGTTCGCTGTCGACGACGGTGTCGACCGGTTCGGCCAGCAGCACGTAGGCCAGTTTCGGATTCTTCAACGCACGACCGGCGAAGGTCTCGACCGCCGCGGTCACCCGCTCGACGGCGGTTCCGTGCGCGCCCGCCTCGGCCACCGCGGCTACCTCGCGGCGGACAACCTTGCGGAAGACCGCGCTCACCAGATCGGCCTTGCCGTCGAAATTCTTGTAGACGGTCCCGGTGGCCACTCCGGCCTCGGCCGCGACCGCCGCCATGGAGAGCGCGGCGTACCCACCGCGGGACAGCACCCTGGTCGCGGCGTGCACGATCAGCCCCGCCTGCGCGTCCAAGCGGGCCTGCACGGCGGGGGTTCTGCGGTAGGCCACACAAGAAGTGAACCATGGATTCATTTCTTCACACAAGGGCGCTTTTACGACGTATGGTCGAGCACGTGACCGTACTGATCCAACGCAACGGGCCCGTGACCACCGTGATCCTGCACCGTCCCGAGGCACGCAACGCGGTCGACGGACCGACCGCCGCCGCGCTGGCCGACGCCTTCCGCGCGTTCGACGCCGACCCAGACGCGGCCGTAGCCGTGCTGTGGGGCGACGGCGGCACCTTCTGCGCGGGCGCCGACTTGAAGGGACTGGGCACCGAGCGCTCCAACCAGGTCACCGAGGACGGCGACGGCCCGATGGGACCGACCCGCATGCGACTGTCCAAACCGGTGATCGCAGCGGTCTCCGGGTTCGCGGTGGCGGGCGGGCTCGAGCTCGCGCTGTGGTGCGACCTGCGCGTCGCCGAGCAGGACAGCACCTTCGGCGTATTCTGCCGCCGCTGGGGCGTCCCGCTGATCGACGGTGGCACCGTCCGGCTGCCGCGCATCGTCGGCACCGGCCGCGCGATGGACATGGTGCTCACCGGACGTCCCGTCGGTGCCGACGAGGCGCTGCGGATGGGACTGGTGAACCGCGTGGTGCCCACCGGCGAAGCCCGCAGTGCCGCGGAAGAAATCGCCGCGGAACTGGCCGCGCTACCGCAAGCCTGCCTGCGCTCGGACCGCATGTCGCTGCTCGAGCAGGACGGGATGGGCGAGGAGACAGCGCTGCGCAACGAGTTCCGGCACGGCCTGACGGCGCTGGCCGACGGCGCGCTGGAGGGTGCACAGCGGTTCGCGAACGGTGCGGGCCGGCACGGCGGTCGCGACTGAGCCCGATGGGCCGCCTGAGCGTCGTCGACGAGATATTTCTCCGCACCCACCGCGGGCTGGGCACCCCGGTCGCCCTGCAGGGCCTGTGGCGCACGGCCGACGTCGTGGACCCGGCACTGCTGGCACGGGTCCACGATGCCTTGCGCTCGGGGCCGTTGGGACGCAGGGTGGTCCGGCCGCGCGTGGCAGGGGCTCGCCGATCCTGGCGACCGAACGTCCGCGCGCATCCGATCGCTCGCGCCGATGGCGTCCTCCCGGTCGCGGAACTACTCGACTGGGCCGACTCGCAGGGCGACCAGCTCGATCCGGAATACGGTCCCGGATGGCGGCTTTCGACGGCCACATTGGACGACGGCGGTTCGGTCGTCTCCCTTGCGTGCTCCCATGCGCTGGCCGACGGACGGGCACTCGCGCTCGCCGTGGACGACGCGCTGGGCGGCGCCCGTGCTCAGCCACCGAACCCCGCTGTGCTGGACTCGGATTGGTCCGACGCACAGCGCCAATGGTCAATCGTTCTGCGCGGCACCGCCGCGGCGCTGCGTCGCGGGATACCGCGCAGGCCCGCCGCCAGGAACCGGCCCGAGGAGCCGTGCACCATCGGCGGGTCGACGACGCACAGTGCGATCCTGCAATGCTCCGCCGCCGAGTGGGATCGCGCCGCCGCGACGAGCGGCGGCACGGCCAACAGCCTGTTCATCCATCTTGTCGCGACCATGCTCTGGGACAGCGGGTTTCCGAACGAGACGATCGAAGCCAGCCTGCCCGTCGACACCCGCGACGAGCCACGCGTCGACAACGATCTCGCCATGACGCAGATCGAGATCGGCCGAGCCGACACCCCCGCGACGATCCGCACATCGGCTCGTTCGGCCTACGAGCGCCGCATGTCCGCGCCGGGCGACATGCCCGAGGAACTGCTCCAAGTGGTCCCCGACCGCTTGGCCTACGCACTGTCCGAAGGCGCGGGCGAACGAGACATCCTGTGCTCCAACATCGGAACGCTGCCCGCCTCCTTACGCACGCTCGGCCCGCACCGCTGCACCGGGGTTGCCGCCCGCGCCATCCACCCCGGCCTGACCACCGCGCAGCTGCCGCGCACTCGCCTCTCCGGTTACCTGTGCCGCATCGGCGACGACTACGTGCTGAGCCTGGTGAGCATCGACCCGGCGCGCATCGAATCCGCTGCCGCGCTGGGCGAGCTGGCGGTGCGGACGGCGGCGGCGACCGGGCTGCGGACTCGTGCGTGGTGAGTTCGTCGACTCCGATCTGGTATGAAGTCAGACGGTTTGCCCGCCATTCGCGAAAATCGACGCGACGCCTACGACGACCGCAAGCCGGTTACGTCGGCCGACTCGCCGCGCCTGCCCGATCACCGCTCTGAGCTGCACCGGACGGTAGAGTTCGGAGCCGAAACGCCGAGAGAATCCTCGACGATCGTTGGTGCGCGGGTCCGTTTGCGCATGAAATTCGGTTTCGATCGCTACTCGACTGGAGCATGATGAACCGCAGGCATTCGCGTACTTTGGCCGCGATCACCGCGGTGGTGGTGGCCGCCACCGGCGCCGTCGCCGATACCGCAGCCGGAGCGGCGCCGGGTGAGGTCAAATCTGGTGGACTGCACCTGATCGCGTCGGTGGATTCCAATAATGTCGTCCCCGCAGGTGATATCGCACTCGGCATCCCATTCGTGCATGCGGTGAAGGTGTCCGGAGACTTCTCGGTCGCCCTCGAAGGAGCTTCACCAGTACGCTTCGGGCAGATCGTCGCCGGGTACCTGATCGGCTGCGCCGTGGACGTCGCCAACGGTATCTCGATAGGTATCGCCCCGAGCGTCGCCGTCGGCGCCTCGATCTCGCCCACCTTCGGCACCAGCTTCAACCTCAATCTGGCGATAGACGCTCCGCCCAGCATCAGCCTCGGTGCCGCCGTCGCCGTGTCACCCAGCGTCGGTGTCGAAGCGGGCCTCACCGGTGAGCTCGCGGTGAATCTGGCCCCGGGCTCGGTGACCGCGGCGGTGATCGGCACAGCGCTGCTGGACGAAACCGCGACATTCCCATACACCTTCGCGCACACCAATACGCCGCTGAGTATCAATGGATGCCTTTCACCGGCCTCGGCCATGCCGTTCGTCACCGTCCGCGCCGACAGCACCAGCAGCACCGTCCAAACGACGGGCTACGGGACCTCATTCGGGTTCTGAAGCGACCCCGAACAGGGTTCTCGGGCGCCCTGCGGCAGCGTGCCATGGGGGCGGCGTGGCGGAAAGAGTACGTCCGCACGGTGCGTCACGATGATGAAATGCGAAGAGAACTCGATCCTCCCCTGAATCTTCCGCCCGGCTCCATATCTGTGCGCCACGCAGCAGTCGTTGGTCGCTGACGAGCCGAAGCTTGCTCACCACGCCCGAGCCCGCCGGTCAGTGCACCGGGACCAAGCCAGGTGCGGCGCGCTGGCGGACGTCATCCGGGACGGCGACGCCGGGCGCGAGATCGTCGGAGTCGATCGGCGCGTCCCACACTCGGCGCACCGGAAGCACACCGGCCCAGACCCCGCCCACCTCGATATCGGCCGCGTCGTCCTTGGGGCCGCCAGTGCGGATCTTCACCGACGCCTCGGTGAGATCTAGGGCGAGAACCATCGTCGCGGCGAGTTCTTTCTTGTTCGGTGGCCGGACCCGCGACCAGGCGCCCGGCGCGGCGTGTTCGACAACCCTCCGCAGCCCGTGCAGCCGCTCGGCGGGATCGGTCACTTCGACGGCGCGGCCGAGCACCACCGCGGAGCGGTAGTTCATCGAGAAGTGCATGGCCGACCGCGCGTAGATGACGCCGTCGACCAGGGTCACCGCCACCGAGATGTCGTTCGCGACCGCCGCGCGCAGGTTCCCTGCGCCGGTCGAACCGTGCAGGTAGAGCGTGTCGCCGTCGCGTCCGTAGGCGGTCGGCAGCACCACCGGCGTGCCACCGAGCAGCACACCGAGGTGGCAGATCAGCCCGGCGTCGAGCACGGCGTCCAGGTCGGCCCGCTCGGTCCGTGCGCGATCGGTCAACCGGGTCGGTGTGCTGCGCGGTGTCGGAGAGAGCGGAGTCCGGGAGCCGGCTGGTTCAGTCATATGCCCAGCATGGGTTCACAAGTGGCATTATTGAAGTGCCAATTCAGCGAAATTGTAAGAGTCCACTTTGCGGAGGTGCACGGTGCTGGACGAACTGCCCCTCGACCTGGATCGCGATCGGCCGGAACCACTGTCCGTGCAGGTCGCCGCCGGGCTGCGGCATGCGGCGACCACCGGCCTGCTGCACAGTGGCGACCGGCTGCCGTCGTCCCGCGCGCTGGCCGGTCGGCTCGGCGTGAGCCGCACCGTAGTGGCTGCCGCCTACGACCAGCTGCACGCGGAGGGCTGGATCAGCGGCAAACTCGGCTCCGGTACCTACCTGACCACCGCACCGGCCGCCGTGCCCGTGCGCGCCGCCGAACCCGGCGGGACGGACGCCGAGCGGCATCTGTTCGACCTCGGCCCCGGCGCCCCGTGCACCGAGACCATCGATCCGGCCGCGTGGCGCCGTGCCTGGCGCGCCGCCGCCGACCATTCCCCGCTGGTGCGCAAGGACCGCGCGGGCGAACCGGAATTCCGCACGGCGGTCACCGCACACCTGCTGCGCCACCGCGGTCTCGGCGCGGGCAGCGACACGGTGCTGCTCGCCACCGCCGGAACCAGTTCCGCCGTCGGCGAATTGGCCGCCGCCCTGCTGCGTCCCGGTGCTGCCGTCGCCATGGAGGACCCCGGCTACCAGCGAGCGGCGGGAGCGTTCGCCGCGGCAGGAGTTCGCGTCCTCCCGGTTCCGGTGGATGCGCACGGCCTACGGGTCGACCTGCTGCCCGCGGAGGCTGAGGCCGTGTATTGCACACCGGCACACCAGTTTCCGCTCGGCGCGCGGATGCCGGCGGCTCGCCGGGTCGATCTGGTCGAGCACGCCAGACGATCCGGGATCTTCGTCATCGAAGACGACTACGACGGCGAATTGCGCTATGACACCGCGCCGCTGCCGCTGCTCGCCGCCATGGCTCCGGATGTCGCCGTCCACCTCGGCACGACGAGCAAGATCCTGTCCCCGAGCCTCGGCGTCGGGTGGCTGCTGGCCGCACCGGAGATCGCGGCGGCGGTGCTCGACTACCGGGAGCGCACCGGCACCGGCCCGAGCCCCGCGGGCCAGCGCGTGCTCGCTGCCTTCGCCGCGCATGGCGATCTGGCCAGGCACCTGCGCAGATTGCGCCGCGCGCTGCCGCCGCGCCGCGCACTCATCGTGACCGAGCTGCGCCGCCGCGGGCTCGGCGTCGTCGGCGACGACGCCGGTTCCCACGTCGTCGTCCCGGTGGATTCAGCGGAGACCGAGGAGCGCGCCGTCGCGGCGGGACAGGCGCGCGGCGTCGCGCTCGACGGCTTGGCCAGGCATCACCTGGGGCCACACCGCGACCACTTCGGCGTCGCGCTCGGCTACACCGCACTGTCCTGGTCGGACCTGGTTGCCGCCGTCCCGATCGCCGCCGAGTGCCTCGCTCGGCCCGTAGCATGGTCCGCATGAGCGAACAGGACATCTTGGCGCGCATCAAGGAACTGGTCGACCAGGAACACCAGCTGCGCTCGCAGGCCACTCGCGGTCAGCTGGATCCGAAGACCGAACGGCAGCGTCTAGCCGAGCTCGAGGTGCTGCTGGATCAGGCATGGGACCTGCTGCGGCATCGCAGGGCCCGGGTCGACCTGGGCGAGTCCGCGGACGGCGTGCAAGCCAATTCCGTCTCGCAGGTCGAGGGCTACCTGCAGTAGCGGCCGCCATGTCGAGCACACCCATCGAATACGACGTCATCGTGATCGGTGGCGGGCCCGCGGGTGAGAACGCCGCCACGTACGCCATCGCGGGAAGCGACCGCACGGCGGCCATCGTCGAACGCCAACTCGTCGGCGGCGAATGTTCCTACTGGGCCTGCATTCCGAGCAAGGCGCTCCTGCGGCCGGGCCACGTGCTGGCGAGCGCACGGTCGATGCCTGGCGTCTCCGCCGCCGGACTCGATGTCACGGCCGTGCTGCGCAGACGCGACGCGTTCGTCCACGACCATGACGATTCCGCCCAGGTCGACTGGGCGAAGCACAACCGCATCGAGGTGGTGCGCGGCACCGGCCGCCTGACCGGGGAGCGCCTCGTCGAGGTCGACGGGCGGCAGCTGCGCGCCAGGCATGCCGTGGTGCTGGCCACCGGCACCACCGCCAATGTCCCCGACGTGCCCGGCCTGCGCGCCGCGCTGCCGTGGATCTCCCGCGACGTCACCAACCTGCACGAGGTCCCGCGCCGGGTCGCCGTCGTCGGCGGCGGCGTGGTGGCCTCCGAGGCAGCGACCTGGCTGGCCGCGCTCGGAGCCGAGGTCACGCTGCTCGTGCGCGGCTCTGCCCTGCTGGCCGCGGCCGAGCCGTTCGCGGGCGAACGGGTGGCGGCGGCGCTGACCGAGGCGGGCGTGCGGGTGCGGTTCGGGACCGAGCCGAGCGCCGTCGAGCGCCCTGCGGCCGAGGACACCGGAGAGGGGTGGATCCACGGCGGTCCTGCCACGGTCCGGTTGCGTGGCCAGGAGGGCGAGTCGGAGATCGACGTGGACGAGATCGTGGTGGCGGCCGGACGTGCACCCGCGACCGAGCGGCTGGGCCTTGCCGCAGTCGGCCTGCCCGACGGTTACGTCGCGGTGGACGACCATCTCACCGTGCGCGGCGTCGAGGGCGACTGGCTGTATGCGATCGGCGACGTGAACCATCGCGCGGCACTCACACATATGGGCAAATACCAGGCCAGGGTGTGCGGCGACGTGATCGGTGCGCGGGCCGAGGGCAAACCGCTGGAGGACGCGAGGTTCGTCGCGAGTTCCGACCACGGCCGAGTGCCACAGGTGGTGTTCACGGCACCCGAGGTCGCCTCTATCGGTCTGACCGAGGCCGCGGCCAGGGACGCGGGCCATGCGGTGGCGACGGTGGACCTCGACATCGCGGTGGCCGGATCGTCCCTGGCGCGCGACGACTATGCTGGCCACGCGAAGCTGGTGCTCGACAGCGCCACCGACACCTTGCTCGGTGCCACCTTCGTCGGCCCCGACGTGGGCGAGCAGCTGCACGCGGCGACCATTGCGGTGGTGGGCCGGGTGCCGCTGGCGACGCTCTGGCACGCGGTGCCGGCCTTCCCCGCCGTGAGCGAGTTCTGGTTGCACCTTTTGGAAGCGCGGCGCGGGTAGCTACCATCGGTCGATGACCGACATCTCGACCGCCGACGGAGTAGTCCGTGGTCGCCGTGGCCGCCGCGTATCGCGCTGGCGCTCCATTCCCTACGCGGCTCCTCCGATTGGGGGCCTGCGGTTTCGCGCGCCCCAGCCGGTCGAGCCGTGGTCCGGTATTCGCCAAGCCACCGAGTTCACCTCAGCCGCGATGCAGCACCGATCCGGATCGCGGACCGGACCGCGGACCTACCAGCCGACCAGCGAGGACGCGCTGACACTCAATGTCACCGCGCCCGCGACCCCCGCCGCGACCCCGCGCCCGGTGCTGGTCTTCATCCACGGCGGCGGCTACCTCACCGGCACCTCCGCGCTTGCGCTGTACTCCGGGGCGCGGCTGGCGGTGCGCGGCGACGTGGTCGTGGTGTCGCTGAACTACCGGCTCGGCGCGTTCGGCTACATCGACTTCGGCGAATTCGGCACGCCGGAACACCCGTTCGACACCAATCTCGGACTGCGCGACCAGGTCGCCGCGCTGGAGTGGGTGCGCACCAACATCGCGGCCTTCGGCGGCGACCCGGACAACGTGACGATCTTCGGTGAGTCGGCGGGTGCGCACGCCGTGCTCAGCCTCCTGGCCACACCCGCGGCGAAAGGTCTGTTCCATCAGGCCATCTCGCAGAGCCCGCCGGCAGACTGGGCGATGACCGTCGCCGAAGCCCGCGCCTTCGCCCGACGCTGCGTCGATGCGCTCGGCGTTACACCGGACACCGCGACCACGGCGCTGCGCACCGCGAGCGCAAACGACATCCGCCGCGCGGTCGACCGCACCCTCAACCGGCTGCTGCAGGAACAGCCAGGCCTGTTCCCCGTCTGTCCGGTCGTGGACGGCGACTTCCTTCCACGCGCGCCGATCGACGCGATCGCCGAGGGCACGGCCCACCGTGTGCCGCTGATCATCGGGACGAACCGGGACGAGGGCACCCTGTTCGCGAGGTTCATCGACGAGCTCCCGACCACGCCGGATCGGCTGCGCGCCGCGCTCGCCCGCTCCGGCGACGACGTCGAATCCCGTATCGCGGCAGCGTATTCCGGCTATCCCCGGCCGAAGGCGGCGGTGCGAGCCGGCGGCGACTTCACCTTCTGGCGTCCCTCGGTGACCGTCATGGAGGGCCATAGCCGACACGCCCCAACCTACGCCTACCGCTACGACTTCGCCCCGCGTGCACTACATCTCGCCGGGCTCGGCGCCACCCACGCGACCGAGCTCATCCCGGTCTTCGGCGGCGGCGCCACTCCCTTCGGCCGCGCCCTCACCGCCGCGGGGGGTCGGCGCGGACTGCTCACTGTCACCGACCAGTTCCAGGACAACTGGCTGACGTTCGCCCGCACCGGCGCACCGCTGCCCTCTTGGCCCGCCTATACCGAGGCCCGCAGATCCACCCTGGTCATCGATTATCCCTCTCGGCTGGAACACGACCCCGACAAGGCCAAACGTCTTGCCTGGCACGGTGTTCGGGTACCAACCCTGATCTGACGAACACGGTCCGCTACTTCAGCAGCCGCGACATCCGCCGGTCGGCGAGCACCTTGCCGCCGGTCTGGCAGGTCGGGCAGTACTGGAAAGACCGTTCGGCGTACGAGACCTCGCGGACGTTGCCGCCACAGACCGGACACGGCTGCCCGGTGCGGGCGTGGACCCGCATACCGGAACGCTTCTCGCCCTTGAGCCGGGCGGCGTCCTGGCCGACCGACCGCCGCACCGCGTCGGTGAGCACGTCACGCATGGCCGAGTAGAGCTCGGCGACCTTGTCGGCGCCCAGCGTCTTCGTGTTCGCGAACGGTGAGATCCGCGCGGTGTGCAAGACCTCGTCGGAGTAGGCGTTGCCGATTCCCGCCAGTAACGACTGGTCGACGATCGCGGTCTTGATCCGCTGCGAGGTGCCGCGCAGGATCTCGGCGAACTGCGCCTCGGTCACCTCGAGCGCGTCGGGGCCGAGCCGGGCTATACCGGGCACCACCTTGGGATCCTCGACGACATACGCCGCCAAGCGCTTCTTCGTGCCCGCCTCGGTCAGGTCGAAGGCCGGCGTCGCGCCCTCCGGTGTGAAGAAGTGCACCCGAAGAGCGAGCGGGCTCTTGCCACCTGGCTTCGGCGGCGTCTGGCTGGGCTCGTCGATCCAGCGCAGCCACCCGCCGCGCGACAGGTGCGTGACGAGCCACAACCCATCGCATTCCATGCCGAGAAACTTGCCCCACCGGCCCGCCCCGGTGACATCCCGGCCGGAGAGCGCCGTCACGGGAGGCTCGAACGTCTTGACCGCGCTCAGCGCGGCCACATCGACACGCCCCACCACGGCGCCGACCGCGTGTTCCCGCAGGAACTGCGCCAACGCCTCCACTTCCGGTAGCTCGGGCACGCGTCCCAGATTACCCAGGCTTACCGACAACCTGCCGGTTCTCGACCACAGCCGAGAGGCAGGCGTCTACCCGCGGCGGCGCAGCAGATAGATGTCCATGATCCAGCCCTTGCGGTCGCGCAGTTCGGTGCGGCGGCGGACGATCTCGTCCCGCACCTCGGACAGCGAGCCCTCGATCAGCGTCTCGTCGGGCATGCCGAGGTAGGCGCCCCACCAGATGTGCACGTCGCCGCCAGGTATCGCGGTGAACGAACAGTCGCCGTCCAACATCACCAGCGCGCCCTCGGCGCCGAGCCCGTCCTCGCGCAGCCGACGCCCGGTGGTGATGTGCACCGGTTCACCGATACCGTGGAGCACCATGCGATGACGCGCGGCAAGCGCCTGCGCGCTGGTGATTCCGGGTATCACCGCATAGTCGAAGGTCACCGCGCCGCGCGCGAGCACCCGCTCGACCATCCGCAGCGTGCTGTCGTACAGGGCGGGATCACCCCACACCAGGATGCCTCCGACGCCATCGACCTCGGCGAAAGCCGTCTCCAGCAGCGCGGACCTCCGGTCGTGCCAATCCTCGACGACGCCCTGGTAGTCGATGGGTGTGCGATCGCGCGGCGGGTCGGCGATCGGCACGATCCGGTACGGACGGTCCATGTGCTCGTCCAGGATCGCGGTCCGCACATCGATCAGCTCCTGCTTGGCCTCGCCCTTGCCGATGACGAAGAATGCCTCGACCTGCCGCATCGCCTTGACGGCCTGCATGGTGACGTGGTCGGGATCACCGGCGCCGATGCCGATCACGTAGAGCTTGCGCATGCGGGCGAGCTTGCCAGGTCGGCCGAAGACTAGAGTTGCCAGGCGTGGCCCCTGACTCGCTTCACCCGGCTTCCGCCCCCGACAGCCAGTACGAGGACCTGCTCCGGCTGGTGCTGACCTCCGGCACCAAGAAGGCGGACCGCACGGGGACCGGAACCCGGAGCATCTTCGGCCACCAGCTGCGCTATGACCTCGCCGCGGGGTTCCCGCTGATCACCACGAAGAAAGTCCACCTGAAGTCGATCGTCTACGAGTTGCTGTGGTTCCTGCGCGGCGACTCCAACGTCGACTGGCTGCACCGGCACGGCGTCACCATCTGGGACGAATGGGCCGACACGCACGGCGAGCTCGGCCCGGTCTACGGCGTGCAGTGGCGATCGTGGCCGACGCCGGACGGCACCCATATCGATCAGATCGCCCAGGTGCTGCACACTCTGCGCACCAACCCGGACTCCCGGCGCATTCTCGTCTCCGCGTGGAACGTGGCCGAGCTGGACAAGATGGCGCTTGCTCCCTGCCACGCGTTCTTCCAGTTCCATGTGGCCGACGGCAAGCTGTCCTGCCAGCTCTACCAGCGCAGCGCCGACCTCTTCCTCGGCGTCCCGTTCAATATCGCCAGCTACGCGCTGCTCACCCACATGGTCGCCCAGCAGACCGAGCTGGAACCCGGCGACTTCATCTGGACCGGCGGCGACTGCCACATCTATGACAACCACGTCGAGCAGGTCACCGAGCAGCTCGGCCGCGACCCCTACCCGTTCCCGACGCTGCGACTGCGGCCCGCCCCGACGCTGTTCGACTACCGCTACGAGGACGTGGAAGTGGTCGGCTACCAGCATCATCCGGCCATCAAGGCCCCGGTGGCAGTGTGACCCGCACGATCGGACTGATCTGGGCGCAGACCCGTGACGGGGTGATCGGCTTCCGGAACGCCATCCCCTGGCGGGTGCCCGAGGACATGGCGAACTTCAAGGACGTCACCTGGGGGCACCCCGTGGTGATGGGCCGGCGGACCTGGGATTCGCTTCCGCCGAGATTCCGGCCGCTGACCGGTCGCCGCAACATCGTGGTTACCAGGCAGTCCGACTGGGCCGCCGAGGGCGCCGAGCGCGCCGCGTCGGTGCCAGAGGCGCTCACGCGGTGTGCCCCCGACACCGTGTGGGTCGCCGGTGGCGGCGAGATCTACCGCGCCGCCATGCACTTCGCGACCGATCTGCGCGTCACCGAGATCGACACCACCGTCGAGGGCGACGCCTACGCGCCGCCGATCGGACCGGAGTGGGAATCGGATGAACCGGAACCCTGGCGCACGTCGAAGACCGGCCTCCGCTTCCGCATCCGCCACTACATCCGCGGGTGATCCGGCTGATCGGACAGCCACATCGCGGGCGGCGGCGACCATGGCGGAACACGCCGGACAGCGGCCCAGGCGGTCAAACACGACCCGCGCGGCGGTGGTCTCGGGCATACTCCTCGATATGTGGTGGCCGGACCTCCGTCCGACCGCCCGCCTCGAGCCGTTGCCACCAGCCCGGTATCGGCCGGTGATCTGCGAAAGGCGGTCCATGGACAAGAAATCGCTGACTGCGGTCGCGCGCCAACAACTGAAGTTGGCTGCCACCGCTACGAGCGGACGTAGTTCACAAACCATCTATGGCGGTCACACGCATTCCCTGCGGCAAACGGTGGTCGGCCTGTCGGCCGGGCAGAGCCTGGCCGAGCACGACAACGCCGGCGACGCCACCCTGCTGGTACTCAGCGGCACGCTGACCCTGATCAGCGGCACCGACGAATGGAAGGGCTCGGCGGGCGACCTGCTCGTGGTGCCCAAGGCACGCCACAGCGTGAAGGCCGTCGACGACGTCGCCTTCCTGCTGACGGTGGCGAAGTAGCAGCTACGCCGCGCGTCCCTGCCCGCCGGTCGGACGGGCCGGGGATTAGTGTGTCGATCATGGGTGCGCCGCAGCCGATCCTCGAACCGCTCACACCGGCCGCGATCTTCCTTGTCGCGACCATCGACGGAGGCGGCGAAGCGGCGGTGCGCGATCTGCTCGCCGACATCACCGGCCTGCGCCGCTCGGTGGGATTCCGGCTGGCGGGCGCCGGGCTCGCGTGCATCACCTCCATCGGCTCCGCCGCATGGGACCGGCTCTTCGCGGGGGCGAAACCCGCTCAGCTGCACGAGTTCCCCGGCTTCGTAGGCAAGCACCACACCGCGCCCGCAACACCGGGCGACCTGCTGTTCCACATCAAAGGCGAGGCACAGGACGCCTGCTTCGAGCTGGCCATGGCGATCGGCGACCGGCTCGCCGGCGCGGCGACAATCGTCGACGAGACAGTGGGCTTCCGCTACTTCGAGCAGCGCGACCTGCTCGGCTTCGTCGACGGCACCGAGAACCCGGAGGGCCGCGCGGCCGTCTCCGCCGCGCTGGTCGGCGACGAGGACCCGGAGTTCGCGGGCAGCAGCTACGTCATCGTGCAGAAGTACACGCACCCGCTCGCGGACTGGCGCGCGCTGTCGGTCGAGGAGCAGGAGCGCGTGATCGGCCGGACCAAGCTGGACGACTTCGAGCTCTCCGATGAGGACAAACCCGCCGACTCGCACGTCGCGGTGAATACGCTCGTCGATCCGGACGGCACCGAGCGCCAGATCGTGCGCGGCAACATGCCCTTCGGCAGTGTGCGCGACGGCGAGTTCGGCACCTACTACATCGCCTACGCGGCCACCCCGAGCGTCACCGAACGCATGCTCACCCGCATGTTCCTCGGCACCGAAGACGCCGCCTACGACCGGATCCTCGACTTCTCCATCGCCGCCACCGGCACCTCGTTCTTCACCCCGACCATCGATTTCCTCGACGATCTTCCGCCCGCACCGTGGGAAACGGAGAAATCCGGGGAATCCATCGGCGTCGATGGGGCAGATCTGTCCGGCGTCGCCACGGTTTCCGGCGACGGCGCCCTCGGTATCGGGACGTTGAAAAGGAGCACTCGGTCATGAACAACCTCCATCGCGAACTGGCGCCGATCACATCCGAGGCATGGGCGGCCATCGAGGAGGAGGCGACGCGCACCTTCAAGCGGCACATCGCGGGCCGCCGCGTCGTCGACCTGTCCGGCCCGCACGGCACCGACTACTCCGCTGTCGGTACCGGCCACAGCACGCCGATCGCGGCGCCCGACGAAGGTGTGCTGGCCCGTAGGCGCGTGGTCGCGCCTCTGGTGGAACTGCGGGTGCCGTTCACGCTCTCCCGTGCGGAACTCGACAACGTCGAGCGCGGCGCCAGGGACACCGATCTGGACCCGGTGAAGGACGCCGCGAAGAAGATCGCGTTCGCCGAGGATCGCGCGATCTTCGAGGGCTATCCGGCCGCGACCATCAGCGGTGTCCGGGCGAGTTCGTCCAACCAGCCGATCACGCTGCCCAGCGACACCCGGCTGGTACCGGAGGCGGTCGCGCAGGCGCTGAGCGCCCTGCGGCTGGCCGGTGTCGACGGACCGTACTCGGTGCTGCTGAGCGCCGACCTGTACACCGAGGTCAGCGAGACCTCCGACCACGGGCACATGATTCGCACCCACGTCGAACGCCTGATCCCGGAGGGCGAGATCATCTGGGCGCCCGCCATCAGCGGCGCGGTCGTGCTCACCACCCGCGGCGGCGACTTCGATCTACGCATCGGCCAAGACCTCTCCATCGGCTATCTGTCGCACGACGCCGAGACCGTCCAGTTGTACTTCCAGCAGAGCCTGACCTTCCTGGTGTACACCGCCGAGGCAGCGGTCGCGCTGACGGCCTGAGACCCTGGCCGATTCGACGCACGCGTCCATCGGCCACGGTTGGGAATTCGTGAGGTGTGCGTCGGCGCGCGAGCAGCCGGTACCGTAATGCCGGCAATGCACCCGAGGCAAGTAGGTGAAATGACAACGGTGCGGGCGGGTGTCGTCCCGACGCAGCGCGCGGCGCTCTACAGCGTGCTCGGTATCCTGGTGACCGTGACGATCTGCGGCGCGTTTGTGGCCGCGTTCGGCACCAACCGGGTGTTCACCGGCCTGCTGGCCGGTGCCGTCGCGGGCGTCGCCGCGTTATCGGCGTTGTTCACCAGGGACGCCGTCGTGCTCACCGACCACGCCATCTACCGGCGCACGCCGTGGACGGTGTCCAGCATCGCGTGGGATCGGGTGGTGGCCGGACGGTTCACCCTCGACGAACGGTCCCGCTGGTCGCTGGCGCTGGACCTGTCCGGCGGCGACGAACCCCATGGCGAGTTGGTCCTGCTGTCCATACCGCCGGTGATCCGCCCGGTCACGGGCGCCTACGACCTGCGCAAGCGCGACCAGGTCACCGAGATCCGGGCGGTCCTGCGCCGCAAGCGGATTCCGGTGACGGTGCTGCCGCAGATCGCGGGCGCGCTGCGGGAACACTGGCAGATCGCACCGCCGACCCACTGATCGTCCGGCGGCGCTGCGGTGGAATCGCGTGGGAGGGTGCGCCGGATTCCGATACCGTCAATCGGCGGGCAGCGCCAGCCGATCGAGTAGCACGGTCGCCTCGGCCCTGATCGCGTCGAGATCGCCGAGCCAGCCGAGCGTGCGCAACACCGCCCCCGGGATGGTCTGCTCCGCGTAGGCGGGCGCAGCGCCCTCATCGGAGCGGATGCTGATCACGGTCTCCACCAGGCGAAACGGCAACACCTCCGCACCGGGTGTGCCCGCCGCTCCTGCTTCGGCGAGCACCTCGGCGGCCAATGTCTCGTAGTGCCCGCGCAATTCGTCGCGACGAAGCCGGAACTCGGCGAACCGCTCGGTGCGCAGTTCCGGCAACAGGTACAGCGCGCCGAGGTTCCAGCGGGCGGCGCACAGCTGCCGCACATCGAACAGTGTGAGCGCGTAAAGCCGGACCTGGATCGGCTCCGTCACCTCGCCCCGAGGATGTCGCGCAGCAGCTCCTCGTCGTCCAGCAGCGCGGGATCGATGCCCTCGAATTCCGCGATCGCGTGCCGCCCGGTGAACGCTCCGACTGCGGTCAATTCTTCGTGCACTCCGGTCACAGCCGCCGCCAAGCATCACTCAGGACGGCGCGCAGTATTTGCTCTATCTCGGCGAAATGTGTTTCGTCGCAGATCAGCGGCGGGGCCAACTGGATGATCGGGTCGCCGCGATCGTCGGCTCGGCAATACAGGCCGGCTTCGAAAAGCGCCTTCGACACATAATCCCGCAGCAGTACCTCCTTTTCCTCGGTGGTGAACGTTGCGCGAGTCGCTTTGTCCTTGACCAACTCGATACCGAAGAAGAATCCGTCACCACGGATATCTCCGACGAGAGGAAGGTCATAAAGACGCTCGAGGTAGGAGCGGAAGACGGGGGTGTTGGCGCGGACGTAATCGTTGAGCTGTTCGCCCTCGATGATGTCGAGGTTGGCGAGGGCGACCGCGGTCGCGACGGGATGCCCACCGTAGGTGAAGCCGTGGGCGAACCAGTCCCGATCGGCCAGGAACGGTTCGGCCAGGCGTTCGTCGGCGATCATCGCCCCGAGCTGGGCATAGCCGGAGGTCAAGCCTTTCGCGCAGGTGATGATGTCGGGTTGGAAGTCGTAGCGCTGCGAGCCGAAATACTCGCCGAGCCTGCCGAATCCGCAGATCACTTCGTCAGCGACGAGCAGTACGTCGTAACGGTCGCAGATTTCTCGAACGCGCAGAAGATAACCCGGGGGCGGCGGTATGCAGCCGCCCGCGTTTTGTACAGGTTCGATGAAGACGGCCGCGACCGTGTCGGGCCCCTCCTGTTCGATCGCTTCGGCGATCTGATCGGCGGCCCACTGGCCGAATTCGAACAGATTCGACGACCGATCGTGCCGCCGGTAGTAATTCGTATTGGGCACGCGGATGACCGACGGCACGAGCGGCTCGAAATCGTTTCGAACAGAGGGCATTCCGGTGATCGACAGGGCACCCATGGAAGTGCCGTGGTAGGACATGACCCGAGAGATCGCCTTGTGCTTGAGCGGACGGCCGGTGCGACGGAAGTAGGCGCGGGCGAGCTTCCACGCTGTCTCGACCGCTTCGGAACCGCCCGTGGTGAAGAAGACTCGGTTGAGATCGCCGGGAGCGAGGTCGGCCAACCGTGCGGCCAATTCGATCGCAGGCGGGTGGGCATAGGACCAGAGCGGGAAGTAGGCCAGTTCACCGGCTTGTTTGGCGGCGGCCTGGGCAAGTTCTTGTCGCCCATGGCCGACCTGCACCACGAACAGGCCGGAAAGTCCGTCGAGGTAGCGGCGGCCTGCCGCATCGTAGATGTACGGCCCGTCACCGCGCACAATGACGGACGCGGGCGAAGTGTCCTGAGTGGAATGCCGGGTGAAGTGCATCCACAGGTGATCTGTGGCGGCGCTGCCCGCGCCGGAGTCGTGAAGAGTCACAGTTTCTGCCTGCATCTGGGACCGGAGGACCGGTGCCCGTTTGTTGAGTCGAGTCACCCGAGTCTGTCCCCGATACGTGGACCGGAGAAGTCGGGAAATCCCCACATCGGCAGGCGAATTCACAGGGTGATCAACTCCGGTTCGCACCGCAGGTCACGGAAGAACTCCCGGATGTCCGCGGTGAGCAGCACAGGTTCTTCCAGGGCCGCGAAATGTCCACCTCGGTCTACGTCATTCCATCGAGTAATGGTGTTCTCGGTCTCGGCGTAGCGACGGATGCCGATGTCATGGGCGAAAACCAGTGCCGCCGTCGGGACGCTGGCAGACCTTCTTCATGTCGGAAACCTCGGCCAGACTGTTGCGCCTGCTGTCTCTGCTCCAGACACCGCGCGAATGGACAGGCGCTGAACTGGCCGAACGGCTCAAGGTGGATGTGCGCACCGTGCGCAGGGACATCGACAAGCTGCGAACCTTGGGCTACCCGCTGGACGCCACGCCCGGCGTGGCCGGCTACCGGCTCGGCGCCGGGGCCGAGCTACCTCCGCTGCTGCTGGACGACGACGAGGCTTCACCACACGCGAGTCACCCGACGCCGACCTGACCGGCTACCTCTCCCTCGCCGTCACGAATGCGCCGTACCGCCACACCGCCCGCATCACCCTCGGCGTCCCCGCCGAGGTGGCCGCCGAGCCCATCACCCCTACCGTCGGGGTCATCGAGGCGGTGGACGCCGAACACTGCGTGCTCCGAACCGGAACCAACTCACTCGACGAACTCGCCATCTACGTAGCCACCTTCGGCTTTCCGTTCCGCGTCCATGAGCCGCCCGAACTCATCGCACACATCCGCGCACTCACCACCCGCCTCACCGCGGCGGTCGACTAGCCGGAGTTCGCACCTGCACGGCGGGTCGGCCGCGGTATCAGACCACGAACCCAGACCGTTCCTTAAACGGATTTCAGCTATCTTCAGGCTGCCTTCAGCCACACCCTGCGATGGTGGTGACCAGATTTCGATACAACAACTCCCGCAGGAGGTTTCACCATGGATTCCATTCTTCGCCACACACTCGGAGGCCTGCGCTGGCTGCTCGTCGGCGCCGAATTCGATGCCGACCAGAAAACCGCTGTCCGTAAGGTCGAACAACAGCATCGATAGAAACCGAGGCATCAGGAGAGATCCGCGACCGTCGGTTCACGCGCTCTCCCTTAGCTCGATCGTCACGTAATCCCGCCACCCGAAGTCAACTGGTTAAGGTTCCGAGAACATGTTCCTGCGCAAAATCGCCACGGTGTCGACGCTTGCCATCGCGGTTACCGGCATCACGGCCGGAAATGTCAGTGCTGCTCCGCAGACCGAGAATGGCATGGTCGGCTACACCGCCACCACATCCGAAGAGAGCGCTGTCATTCAGATCGATTCGGGCTCCATGGACGTCGAGAACGGAATATTCGAAGTCAAAGCAGCCAACGGCACCGTACTCGCCGGCACCCCGCTGGAATTCCGAGTCGATGATTTCGTCTTCCCCATCGCCGCCGATATCAAAGGCCGGACCGCCACCCTCGCACCGCAATTCGACGTCGAGCATGCCGAGTACCGTCCGGTTGCCCTCCCCTTCGAAGATCAGGCTCAGTGGAAGTCGCCGTACGACCGTGAAGTCGCGGCATTCACTCGGCTCAAAGACACCATCGCATCGGGGGCAGCGATCGGGACGACTGTCGGCGGCATCGGTGGCGGCATCGTCGGCTGCGTACTCGGCGGCATCGCAGGCGCCACCATCGCCGCCGCGACCATCGTCGGCATGTTCGGGCCGTTCATCCCGGCCGCTGCCGTCGGCTGCCTTGGTGGTGTCATGGCCGTAGGCGCACTCGGCACCCTCGCTGGTCAACTCTTCGTTACGGCACCCGTCGCCATCGCCGCCCTCGCCCAATACTTCACCACGATCAACTCCCCGTTCCCGAGTAAATGAACCGACCTGTGCCAACGCGCTCTGATCGCTTCTCCGGGCGTCCCCAACTGGTCCCCACACTGCCAGGCGTGGGCACGGTCGACGATCAGGGGCAGATCGGATGCCGTTCCCGATGGAGCTGTGGGGATACCGATTTGCGACTGTCGTCAGCGTTGTCATCGGACTAGCGTGGGACCTGCGGCCGATAATGGGTTGGGGACAGGACTCCCGTACGTCGGCACTGTCGATCTCCAACCTGCCCCGGTCTCCTTCAGGCAGATCGGGGATGGCGAACACGTTCGCTGTCGCTAGAAAGGAGCTGCCGTGTTCATGGCAACCACATGCACTACTTCGCGTCGGACATTGGCCCGCGCAGCTGTCGCTGGCGCAATTGCTGCTGTGTCCCTGACAATATCGACGATTCCGGCCTCGGCCGATCCGGCGACGTCCGTCGCGGTCGGCACCGAAATCAGGCATGACCGTTGGGACGACCGTCCTGGCTTCCAGGGCAACGGCCCCGGCAAAGATTGGTGGGGGGATCACGACCGCGGTCGCGGCAATGATCCATTGTGGCGTCTGTTCCACAATCTCATACCGGGTGGCGTGTTCGGCAGCAGCTGATCGAGGTCACACAGCACATCCGTCCGTCCGACCGTCTCGTGTCGGGCGGATGTCGTTTCTGCGCCAGAAGATCAGTCGACACCTGCGACCTCTGGGTTATGAGGTGAACAACCGCTGTCTACCGGCTTTCCAGCCGTTATCGGCTACCGCTCGGGCTGCTGAATCGAGCGCGTCGGCATGCGCATAGGCCCCGGCGACGCCGCCATGCCTGAGTGGAGTTCGGCACTCTGGGCAGGCGTGGCCCTCAGGGCAGGCCTGCCGTCCGGGCGTCGATGCGTCCGCGATTCATTCGCCGAGCAGCAGTGCAGCGACCGCATCCGGCGCCTCATGCATTGCATCGTGGCCGGTGGGGAGGTCGTGGACGTGCCACTCGGGATCAGGTTCAAGTCGGGTGCGCAGCTCAGCGAAAGGTGTGCCGTCCCATCCGGAGCAGTAGATGAACTCGCGCCGAGGGACCTGGGACAGGGCGCCAGTGAGTCGGATCGCTTGTAGGAACGACGCAAGGGGATGGGGACGGGTACGGGGATCGAGGTGATCGGGCGGGTTGACGGCGTAGCCGTTGGCCGCAGCACCGGTGGCGAACCTCTGTCGATAGCGCTCGGTCGTTGAAGACCAGCACGACTCGCCGTCGCGCGGGACGTAGGCATCGAGATGAACCAGTCGTGAGACCCGGCCGCGGGCACTATCGGCGGCAGCCGCGATCACCATCCCGCCGTAGCTGTGGCCGACCAGCGTCGCGCTGGTGATATGAGCGCGATCGAGGAGCTGCAACACATCGTCAGCGTGGGTGTCGAGGTTGGCGGTCGCAACTGTCGCGTTGTCGTCGTCTGGCCGCAGACCGGTCAAGGTCAGGGCATGAACGGTGTGACCGGCGCACTCCAGAAGCGGAACCACCGCCTCGAACGACCAGGCGCCGTGCCAACCGCCGGGCACGAGAACGAACGTCGCCATGCGCTTGCTTCCTTTCGAACCGAGGTTTCCAGCTCTGCGTGAATCGAAGACCACTCCGCTCGAATCAATGTCACCTGGCCCGGATGTGGCTGGCAACCGGTAGGATGCCACCTGATGCCTGTTCGCCGCCAATCTCGCCAGACCGGTGCTACATCACACATGTGGGCGTCCGGCGGGCGACACCTCTGGCCATCCGGGGAAACAAGTCCACTGCAGTCGCACGCACGAGGACACTTGGTGTACGCCGCGAGCGGCGTCCTGGCAGTTCACACCGGGCGCGGAACTTCAATCGCTCCCGCCGACCGCATCGCGTGGACTCCCTCTGGATTCACGCACTACCACCGAGCCCACGGCGACACCGACATGCGCATCGTCTTTCTCCCTCCGTCCCTCGCTCGGCTGGTACCGGACCATCCCGCGGTGTTTCTGGCTTCCGACCTCGCCCGCGAGGTCCTCCTCGCCCTGACCGGCCCCCGTAACTACGACGACACCGCACCTGACTACAGCCGCTCCGCTCGCTCTCGCCTCCTTCGAGTCCTCGTCGACGAACTCCACGAAGCACACGAACAGCCACTGCAACTGCCCGAACCACAAGACGACCGACTGCAAGCGATTGCTCGGATGCTGTACGAGAACCCCGCAGACAGCACCTCACTGGCCGAACTCGGGAAAAGAATCGGAGCCAGCACCCGCACACTCAGCCGACTGTTCCGCAACGAACTCGGCATGACCTTCTATGAGTGGCGCACGCAGCTACGCATCTACCACGCGCTCGTCCTTCTCGCCGATGGCCGCGACACCACCCAGACCGCCTACGCCTGCGGATGGGCCAACCCCAGCAGCTTCATCGCAGCGTTCACCAACATCCTCGGAACGACCCCGGGCCGCTACCGAACCAAGTCGCCAGACCACCGCCCGCGTGTCTCAACTCCCGACGATGGTCAAGTCCTCGGGTGATTCCGACACTCGCACGGTGCACTCACGATGCAGCTCCGCCTGCACGGTTTTCGGCCAGATCGACCGATTCCATCGTCGGGAAGAGACGCAGCGCTGCTGCTTCGGCATGATCCAATCCCTGAGCGGTCCAAGGGTCCCGTATCCGCTTCTGCGCCGCCGACGACTGCTGCCTGCTGTTCGTCGACGCCTCACGTCCGGACCGTCGACGCTGGTGCTCGATGGACCGGTGCGGCAACCTCGGCAAGGTCCGTCGCTACCGCGGTCAGGACCGAAGTGAGTGATCCACGCCACCCCTGTCACAGTCCGCGCCCCTGCGTCGTCGCCCTAGTGAGGCGATGGGAACCACCCATCGGAGCCGAGATCGGAGACAGTGATGGCCACGAAGATTCTGGTCACCGGCGGCACCGGCACCCTTGGCCGCCAGGTCGTTCCCCTGCTGCGGAACACCGGTGCCGACGTCCGCGTGCTCAGCCGCAGCGCCCGCGAACCGGTCGACGGTGTCGAGTTCGTAGCTGGAGATCTGCTGCACGACAAGGGAATCGATGCCGCCGTTGCGGGCGTCGACACCATCTCGCACCTGGCGGGCGACGCCAAGAGCGACGAGGTGGTCACCGAAAACCTGATGCGCGCCGCGGCCGCCGCAGGAGTCGGGCACGTCGTGTACATCTCGGTGACCGCCGCCGAACTGCTTCCGCTGACCTACTTCCGAGCGAAGTTCGCCGCCGAGCAGGTGGTCACCGAATCGGGCGTCCCGTGGACCACGTTGCGCGCAGCGCAGTTCCACGACTTCGTGCCGAATCTGGTGGACGCGATGCTGAAGTCGCCGGTGCTGCCGATCCTGGGCGGCGTGCGCGTCCAGCCGGTCGACGCACGAGAGGTGGCGGCCCGGCTGGTGGAATTGGTGCTCGGCGCGCCCGCCGGACGGGTGCCAGACCTGGTCGGGCCGACCGTGATCGGCATGCGCGAGCTGGTCCGGGACTACCTGAAGGCGCTCGGCAAGCGCCGCGCGCTGCTGACGGTCCGGGTACCTGGCAAGGCGGGCCGGGTCTACCGCGCGGGCGGGAACCTGGTGCTCGACGGCGCCGATGTCGGCAAGCTGCCCTGGGAGGACTACCTGGCCGAGCGCGTCGGTCGGCCATAATCCCCGGCCCGTTCGAAAGTCGGTGCGTCTATCCCCAAGCACTGCAACCGGATTGTGCGCACCGCCATGTGGTGACCGACCGGATTGTTTCCGTGCTCACTGTGATTCGCTCGACGAAACAGCCGAAGACTGGACATACCTCTGTAGTATCTGCAGGACGCCGCACGCTTCGAGCTCGAATTACTCGACGCGAGCGGCTACGCACAGATTCGGAAAAACGATGTGATGGATTGTGGCATGGCTGCGCATTTCCCGTTGAAGATACCCACGACCACTACGGCATCGTTGTGAACGAGGCTTAGCCGTGTCTTTCAGAACAGCTGCGCCCGGAACACATGTCCACCTCATCATCGGCGCTACCGGGGTCGGTAAGAGCGCACGTGCCGCCAGTCAGGCGCACACCTCGCGGGCACCGATCGTCGTCGCCGATCGGATCCAATGCTTCGCCGACCTCGCCACCACCAGCGCGCGCGGTGCGATCGATCTCGATGGTCAGCCGCGACGGCACTTCCTCGATGAGCGAACCATCGATCAAGGCGACTTTCCGACCATCGACGCCCACCACGCCCTACGTCGCACCTTGGCCGCCCTCTCCCGAGAAAACCGCTCTATCATCGTGGAAGGCGGGTCGATCTCCCTACTCACCGCGTTCTTCGACAGCATCGACGCCTTGCCGTTCCGGTTCACGGCCGAGCTGTTGCCGACTCCCGACCCGGTTACCTACACAGAACGACTCCTATCCAGAGCACACCGCATGCTCGCCCCACCACATCCCGAGCCAGGAATGCTGCACGAGCTGTCGGTCGCGTGGCGCCACACCGAACAACGCGAATTTGTCACGTCCATCGTCGGATTCGGCAGCCTGATTCGCTGGTGCCTCCACCGCGACGTCCACCCCGACACGCTCCTCGACCTCCCCGTCGACTCGGCCGAGATCGCCGATCTCGCAGCTGCGGTCGCCCGCGAGCACGCTCACTACGGGACACAACAGCAGCGCAGCTTCGACGTAATACTCGCTCGCACACCAGCGCTGACATTCCGGGACAACATGCTTCCATCAGAGCAGGCCGCCGGCCCGGCATCGGCCGGACGGCGAGCCGAGGTTCAGGGGACGGCTGTGAACAGTTCGTAGCTGTGGCCATTGGGATCTCGAACGTAATCTCCCCGCCCTCCGGCGAGGAGATTGATCTCCCGGTCCCAGCCGTTCTCCGGACCCGAGCCGTGGTCCACGGCCGGCCACTTCGACAACCGGTGCAGCACCTCGTCGAACGTGTCGTCATCGACGAGGAAGGCATAATGCCTCCTACGGCTCACCGACAGCGGACAGCACCTGCTCACCGCATCCCAAGACTGGCAGCGGCAGTGCTTCGAGCGGCTCACCGCCTCCTGGCCCGAGCACGACCGTCGCCAATTCGCCGTCTACCTGCAACGCCTTGCCGATGAGACAACCACGTAAACAGAAGCCCCGTCCCGAAATCCATTGGGAGACATGACCCAGCAGATCAGAGCGCCTTCCGCCAGTGTCGGTCAGAGCTTCAGGCCGCGTAGCACGATCTGAACGCCATTCCGGAATTCGTCGTCGACCGACATGTTCTTGGCTTGGTCGGCCGTCTGCGCCAGATGCGGATAGTCCTCGGGGGACAATTTCGCCATCGCGACCGTACCCCGACCTGACAGCGGCGCGTAGTGCATGTTCTGGAGAAAGCCGATCAGGAAGGCGATCAGCGTACGCTGGGCGATCACTCGTGCGCGTCCGGTGAAACCGCCTTCGGTGAGCACGGCGAGCATGGCCTCCATCACGCGCAGTGATTCGACCGAGGACTGTCGATGCCGCAGCACCAGCGGCACAGCGGCCGGATGGGCCGAAAACCCGGCGCGGATGTGTTCGAGCAGTAGCGTCGCGCCCGCCTTCCAGTCGATCCCGACGGGCCGCGTCGTGTCGATCGAGGCGAACATCTGGTCCACGATCAGCACCTCGAGTTCGTCACGGTCGCGGACGTACCGGTACAGCGCCATGGTGGCCACGCCGAGTTCCTTGGCCACCGCGCGCATGGTGAGCCCGGAAAGACCGTCGCGATCGAGCACGGCGAGAGCCGCCGAGGTCAGATCGGCGGTGGTCAGCGAGCGAGGACGGGGCACGGGTTGACAGCGTACAAGGTACGCGCATACTGATTGTAGGCGTACGACGTACACCTACGAGAGGAGTACCCATGCCCCCGACTGCCGTCTCCGACCGGACACTGGTCGCCGTCTCCGGCGCGCAGATCCAGGTGCCGGACCCGGATTGCCTGATCCATCTGCAGTTCCGCCGGTTCGCCGGATGCCCGGTATGCAATCTGCACCTGCGTTCGATCGTCACCCGCCAGGACGAGATCATTGCGGCGAACATCCGTGAAGTGGTCGTATTCCATTCCAGTGCGGAGGAATTGCGCAAGTACACCGCAGAACTGCCGCTGGCGGTCATCGCCGACCCGACTCGGAAGCTCTACCGCGAGTTCGGCGTCGAGAAATCGCCACGCGCGCTGCTCGACCCGCGCGGCTGGCCCGCCATCCTTCGCGGCGTCGCCCACGACGTGCGCGCCACGCTGCGTGGAAAGCAGGCCGCACCGCCCGCGAAACCCGAAGGCGGCAGTCTCGGGCTGCCCGCCGATTTCCTGATCGCCCCCGACGGCCGCGTGCTCGCCGCGAAACACGGTAAACACGTCTACGACCAGTGGTCGGTCGACGAATTGCTCGCGCTCGCACCGGCCGTTGAGCGTCGCCCGTGACGACAATCGAAAGACCTCTGCTGACGCGGGCATTCGCGTTGCTGTTCAGCGGACTGCTCGCGGGCGCGTTCGGCTACGGGGCGGTCAACGTGCTGTACGCCTTCCGCAGGGTGCCGCTGGATGTCCGCTTCACCTTCCACACCACCCTGATGAGCGTGAACGGCTTTGTCATGCAATCGCTGATGGGCCTGACCATCCTCTCCACACTGGTGCTCGCCGTGCGCTCCACCGCTCGGCATCGCTGGTTCGCGGGTGGCGCGGCCGTGCTTGCCGTCGCGTCGTTCGTGATCACCCGGCTCGGCAACGTCCCGATCAACCAGCAGATCAAGGTGTGGGCGGTCAGCGGCCCCCCGGCCGACTACGCCACGATCCTGGCCCGATGGGAAGCATTCCACTTCGCGCGCACCGCCTGCGCTGTAGTGGCGTTCCTGCTCGTCGTCATGCTCACCCTACTCCCCGCGAAAGAGGCACGCCCGTGATGACCGTCGAATTGTTCGTCTCCGACGAGTCGCTGATCGCCGACCGCAAACGCGCACTCGCCGAACACATCCTGCGCAAGCTGACCACCGAACCTGCCTCGCCGCAGTCGGTTCTGGCGAAAGCCCGTGAACTGACTCATGTGCTGGTACGCACCCCCGAGGTGTGGGCGACCGGCGGGGCCGCCGCACCGCGCTACCTGGTGCGGCTCACCGTCCCCGGATCATGGAGCAACAACAGTGAATTCGGCGATCACGTAATCCCCCTGATCACCAAGGCGATCGCCGAGTCGGAGACCGATCAGGACCGGCTGACCCGCGACCCACACTGCGTGATCCAGATCGTCGGCCTGCGTGAACACAATCTCGGCGCCTTGGGCCGAAAGCTCACCACCACCGAGATCACCAAAATAATGACCCAGGAATACCGAGAATCCGGCGACCACGCCGAAGCTCCCGAGGGTTACGCCGTCGACCCGGTCTGCGGCATGACCGTCGAGCTGTCGACGGCCCGGTTCACCCTCACCCACGACGGCACCGACTATGCCTTCTGCGCCCCGGTCTGCCGCAAAGTCTTCGCCGAGGAACACGTGGTCCCCGGCTAGGGCATTCGACGATCGCCCGCCCGGCAACGGCGGGCGATCAGAACAGCAGCACCCGGGCCGCGGCTTCCATCCGCAATGCCGCTAACTCGGTGTCCACCGTTCGGGGAGACCCTCGAAGTCGCTGTAGACCGTGTTCAGATCGATCAACAGGATGTCATCGGCGCCACCGGTTCGCTGCGCGGGATCGGTACCGAGGGCTCGCAGATTCTCATCGAATCCCGCTCCGCTGTAGCAAGCGAGGACGACCCGGCTCGTGTCGTATCCCTTGGCCGACAACAACTCCCGCGCGCGGCGAAGCCGGTCCAAGTGACCGACAGTCATCGTGCGGTCCCACGTGACCTCGCCCAACGAAAGAACACAGCGCGGCTGTCCGGGCTGCTCAGGAGCCAGCACCGCGACATCGACCTGGATCTGCCGTTTGTCCCGTGGATCATTGATCGTCGCGGCGGCCACCTGCCCGGGAAGTTCGCCGAACACCTCGGGGCCGACAGACATCGCCCAGTCCCGGCAGATCCCTTCGAAGTGCGGACCGACCACCTGAGACAGGAATGTTGCCTGCGAATTGCGCCATGCCGCTTCCTGGTTCCCGCGTTCCAGCCGTGTCCACTCCCGGCGCATCACGGCTTCGTAGAACACGATCAGCGGCTCAGCGACCCGATACACGGACTTACCTCGATTGAACGGATCGGCTTCCCGCGTGATCAGCTGGGAATCCTCGAGCACGGACAAAGGATGCCCGATATCGGTTGAACCGCGCCCGATCATGTTCGCGATGCTCCCACGCGTCGTGTGACCACCCGAAATAGCACCCAAGACAGCATGATACAACGCAACATCTCGAATCTCCGTCTCCTCCGCCAACAGATATCGGGCCTCCCGGAAGAGTGGAACCTGTGGGTTGAGCACCGTCCGCAACACCCACGAATCGAAGTCCGCCAATGAATCCGGTGCATCGCCGGCGACAAATTCTCGCCGGTACGCGGGCGTGCCTCCAACGATCGAATGCACCAGCACTGCCAACCGCGGATCATCGATACCCCAGAACCGCGCAGCCTCTCGGTAGCCCAGAGGGCGGACAACCAACTCCATACTGGCCCGACCCCGCAGCGGCGCACTGCCAGAGAGCAAACGTCCCATCACCGACATCGCCGAACCACACAACAACAGTCGCGATTTCGCTCGGCGGGCAGAACCGCGAGGATCCAACGCACGCTGCAGCAACGACGGCAATGAAGGACTGGCCTTGGTCAGATACGGGAACTCGTCGATGACAACAAGCCCGCCACCGACAACGGCGAACAGGCGCTCGAGCGCCTCGTCCCAATCACGAAAGGTGTACCGCCCGCCGCCCGCATACGCCGCGACAGCCTCACCAAACCCCGCCAAAGCCTCAATCTCTGTCGCATCGGTCGCCGTGTAGAAAAACCCGCCGACTGCATCAACGAGCGCGTCGAGCAGGAAGGTTTTGCCCTGACGCCGCCGGCCACTGACAATGCCCAACCGTACATCCGGACTCGGCGACGCCGCGAAACGAACCAGCCCAGCCCACTCGCGGTCTCGGTCGAAGACGGCATCGGGCTTCGAAACAGGCTTCATGCATAGAACTATACTTCTAAGAAGTACACTTCTACTCTCGGCGCGCCGCCCGACCGATCCGGCGGTACCTGCTGGTGAGGAACACCCTTCGGTACTCCTCACCAGCAGATCTCAGTCGTTACTCGGCGATCACGATCCGCACTTCGGCGTCAGCCGCATCGGCCGGCTCGCCGGGGGCCACGAACCAGTGGGTCACCTCGCCGTCGAGGTCACCGCTCGGGAGGGCCGAGAGGGCGCCCGCGGTGCTGGCGGCCAGGAATTCCAGCAGGGCCGCGCGGCCGGATGAGGCGGCGGTGAACGTGGTCGACTCGTAGTCGATCTCGTACTCCTCGCGCACCCGTTCGGCCTGGGCGAGCGCCTCGGTCTGGGTGACCGCGACGACCCCGCCCGCCGTGGGAACGACGAACGCCGGGTGATCCTCGCCGAGCGGGCGCGCCCGATCCGTGTAGGACACCGGATGCGAGGCAGCCGCGGCGAGTTCCTCCCGCGTCTGCGGGTCGTCGGGTACCAGCCAGCGAATCTCACTGTCGGGCACCGGTTCCAGGGCGATCCCGAACCCGGCGCCCGCCGCGACCAGCTCCGCCGCCGACAGATCGACCGCGAACAGGCAGGCCGCACCGGCCTTCTGCACCGCCCACACCGCGACCACGGCATCCACCGAGCGCGGCAGCGCCACCGCGACGACGTCGCCCGGTCCCGCACCGCGATCGATCAGCACCCTGGCCAGCTGTGAGGAGCGCCGATCCAGCACGTGGTAGGCGACCTCGTCGCCGTCGGCAAGCAGCGCGGGTGCCTCCGGGTCCTCCTCGACGACCTCGCCGAGGACCTTGGCCACCGTGCGCGCACCGACCCGGCCGACCGGCTCCGGCGCGGAAGCCGTTGCCGTGATACCGGATTCGACCAGCAGCTTGGCCCGTTCACCCGCATCCAGAATATCGATGTCGCCGATCAGGGAATCTGGATCGCCGACCAGCGCCTCCAGCACCCGGACCAGGCGCGCGGAGAGGATTTCCACCTCTTCCGCGGTGAACCGGCTGCCGAGGTACTTCAGGACCAGGTCGATGGTGGACTCCGCGATCACCATCAGCGTCATCGGATAGTGTGTCGCGTCGTTGAGGCCGACACCGGTGACCGACATGCCGTCGATCGAGCTGGCCGCCGCGATCGCTTCCTTGTCGATCGGATACGACTCGAACACCACCAGTGTGTCGAACAACGACCCGGCGCCCGCCACCCGCTGGATGTCGGTGAGCCCCACGTAGTGGTGCTCGAGCAGGTCGGCCTGATCGTGCTGCAACCGCTCCAGCAGCTTGCCGACGGTCTCGCGGTCATCGATCCGCAGCCGCACCGGCAGCGTGTTGATGAACAGACCCACCATCGACTCCACGCCGGACAGCTCCGCCGGACGGCCGGACACCGTCGCGCCGAACACCACGTCGCCGCGACCGGTGAGCCGCCCGAGCAGAATGCCCCACGCCGCCTGCACCAGTGTGTTCACCGTGACGCCGAGTTCGGCTGCGTGCTTGGTGATCCGGCGGGTGCGGTCGGCGTCGATCTGGGTGGTCAGCTTGCCGATCTCGTAGTTCTCCTCGGCGCGCGGCTGCGGCGCGAGCTGCGTCGGCTCGGTGATGCCGTCCAGCGCCGACGCCCAGGCGCGCAGCGAGGCGTCCCGGTCGCGCCCGGCCAGCCAGCCGAGGAAGTTGCGGTAAGAGGCCACCCGCGGCATCGCCGTCTGGTCGCCGCGGACCGCGTACAGCACCAGCAGATCCCGCAAGAGCAGCGGCATCGACCAACCGTCCACCAGGATGTGGTGCGTGGTGATGGCCAGGTGCCACTGTGCCTCGTCGCTGCGGAACAGCGTGAACCGCAGCAGCGGCGGGGTGGACATGTCGAAGCGCGTCGCCTGGTCGGCCGCGACCTGCCTGCCCAGTTCAGCGGTCCGCTGCTCGGCGGGCAACCCGGTGAGATCCACCTCGCGCCACGGCGCCTCGACCCGATCCAGCACCACTTGCACGGCCTGTCCGTCGGAGTCGGTGACGAACGCGCTGCGCAGGTTCGGGTACCGGTCGATGATGCCCTGCGCAGCGGCGTGCAGCCGTGCGACGTCCAGCACGCCGCCCAGATCCACCACGGACTGAACGGTGTACACGTCCACGGTGGACTGGGTCATCAGCGCGTGGAACAGCAGACCGGACTGCAGCGGCGAGAGCGGCCATACCTCGACCAGCGCCGGGTAGTTCCGTTCCCACAGCTCGATGTCGGTCTGGCCGACCCGGACCAGCGGCATGTCCGACGGCGTGAAGCCGCCCGCGCCCGGCCGCTGAGCGTGCGTGGCCAGCGCGGTGAGCGCCTCGACCCAGAGGCCGGCGAACTCCTGCACCTGTTCCTTGCCGAGCAGCCCGGTCGGGAAGGCGAACGACGCACCCAGCTGCGGGCCGTCCGCGCCGTCTGTGACAATCGCGTTGATGTCGATCGTCGCGTTGGCGGGCATGTCGAGATCCATGTCGACATCCAGCTGACCGAGGTCGGCCACCGGCACCCAGCCGATCTCGGCAAGCTGCTCGTGGTTCGCTCCGGCCGACATCCGGCCCAGGTAGTTGAAGCTGATCTGGGCTGTGTCAGATCCCACCCTGCTCCCACCCGCGTCAGATCCCACCCTGCTCCCACCCGCGCTATCGAGACTCGGCGCGGTCTCCGGGTTCAGATGCCGCAGTAGGCCATAGCCGATGCCCTTGTCGGGCACCACGAGCAACTGCTCCTTGATCGACTTCACGATATCGCCCAGCGCGGCGCCACCGGCGAAGGCGTCTGTGAGGTCCGCGCCGGCCAGGTCGAGCCGGACCGGGTAGGCGGTGGTGAACCAGCCGACGGTGCGCGAGAGGTCCGCGCCGGCGACGACGTCCTCTTCGCGACCGTGGCCTTCCAGCTTGATCAGCGCCGTGTGGTGTCCGATGGCGGCGTCCGCGGTTACGCGAGCTGCCGCCTCCGGGCCTGTCGCTCCCGCCGAGCGCTCGCCACGCCAGCGGACGACCGCCATGGCCAGCGCCGACAGCAAACCGTCGTTCACGCCGCCGCGGAAGAGACCGGGGATCGCGGCGAGCACCGCGTCGGTGATCTCGGCGGACAGCGTGATTTCGACTCGCTCGACGGTCGCGTTCGTGTCGATCGCCGGGTCGAACGCGCGCGCGCCGAGCAGTGGGTCCGGCGTGGCCGAAACCTGCTGCCAGAATGGCAGTTCCGCGACCCGTTCCGGCGCACGCGCCGCGTCGAGGAGGCTGTGCGCCCAGCGCCGCATCGAGGTGCCGTTGGCAGGCAGCGCCACCGGCTGACCCGCGACCAGCTGCGACCAGGCGACCGCGAAGTCCGGGATCAGGATGCGCCACGACACGCCGTCGATCACGAAGTGGTGCGCGGCGATCAGCAACACGTCGCGCCGCTCGCCGTCGAAGGCGAACCAAACGAACTGCGCCATCGCCGCATTCGCCGGATCGAGCCGGCCCAGCGCCGCGTCCAACGCCTCGGCGCCGACCCGCGCCAGCTCTGCGTCATCGGTGTCGGCGGCCAGGTCGACCCGATGCACCAGCGCGTCGATGTCTACGGCACCGTGCGGCAGCGCCTCGAACGTCCAGTCCGCGCCGGTGCGGCGCAGGCGCGACCGCAGCACGTCGTGGTGGTCGAACACCGCCGCGATGGTGCCGACCAGGGTCTCCCGATCGATGCCCTCGGGCAGTCGCAGCGCCATGGTTTGCGAAAACCGCTGGTAGGACGAGCCGCTCGCGAGGAACTGCGTCATGATCGGCGTCAGCGGGATCTCGCCGACACCGCCGCCGGGCAGTTCCTCCAGCTTCGCCTGTTCAAGACCGCCGAGCGTCGCGATCTCGGCCAGCGCGGCAACGGTGCGCTGCTCGAAGACGTCACGCGGGGTGAAGCTCACCCCACGCGTCTTGGCCCGCGACACCAACTGGATGGAAACAATGCTGTCACCACCGAGCGCGAAGAAGTCGTCATCGAGACCGACCCGGTCGATGCCGAGCACGTCACCGACCACTTCAGCGATCACCCGTTCGGTGGAGTTCTGCGGGGCGCGATAGGCGCGGGTATCCACAACCGGTTCAGGCAGTGCCCTACGGTCGAGCTTCCCGACCGGCGTAAGCGGAATCTCATCGAGCACGACGATCGCCGTCGGAACCATGTACTCCGGCAGCGTCCGCCCGATCCGTTCGGTCAGCACAGCAGGCTCCAGCGTCGCGCCCTTGGCAGGCAGCACGTAGGAAACCAGCATCGTCGCACCAGAACCTGACTCGCGACCGATCGTGACCGCGAAGTCCACACCCGGCTCGGCCGCGAGCGCGGCATCGATCTCACCGAGCTCGATGCGGAAACCACGCACCTTCACCTGGAAATCGTTGCGGCCCACATACTCCACGACCGGGACGCCCCCGACACTGCCCCAACGCACCAGATCGCCAGTGCGGTAGAGACGATCACCAGGCGCACCGTACGGGTCGGCGACGAACCGCGCCGCCGAAAGTCCCGGTCGCGCGTGGTAGCCGCGCGTCAACTGGATACCACCCACATACAGTTCGCCCGCGACACCTTCGGGCACCGGACGCAGCCTGCTGTCGAGCACCAGCGACCGCATGCCGCGGATCGGACCACCGATGGTGACCAGGTCACCAGGCCGCAACGCGTCACTGATGTTGGTCATGATCGTCGTCTCCGTGGGCCCGTACCCGTTGTGGAACGCCCGCTCGGACACCTCCACCCATTTGGCCGCCAGATCAGCAGGCACCGCTTCGCCGCCCGCGACGATCGCCCGCATACCCGACAACGCATCCGAGTCCAGCGACGCCAGCACCGACGGAGTCAGGAAGGCATGCGTGACACCCTCGGCACGGATCAGGTCGGCCAGCGCCTCGCCGCCGAACGTCAGCGGCGGCGCGACCACGAGCCCGCCCGCCGAGCCGAGCGCGAGCAACAGCTCCAGCATCGACGCGTCGAAAGACGGAGACGCGAATGCCAGCGCCCGCGAATCCCTATCCAGGCGATACCGCTCCACCTGCTCAGCGCTGAAGTTGGCCAGGCCGGCATGGGTGACCACGACACCCTTGGGCAGACCGGTGGAACCGGACGTGTAGATCACGTACGCGGTGTTTTCCGCCCGGATCACACCGCGCCGCTCGGATTCGGCGATCGGAGGATCCGACTGCGCCTGCACTTCGGCCTCGAACTGCGGATCGTCCAAGACCAGCCAGCCGGCACCGCTCGTGATCGTCGGCAGCGCAGCGGCTTCCGCGGCGATCGTGAGGCCGAGCCGCGCACCCGAGTCGGAGACCATGTGCGCAATGCGGTCGGCCGGGTAGGCCGGGTCGACCGGCACGAATGCGGCGCCCGACTTGGCCACCGCCCACACCGCGAGGACCGACTGGATCGACCGCGGAATCGCCACGGCGACCAGCACCTCCGGACGCGCGCCACGATCGATCAGGACTCGCGCCAATCGTGTGGAGGCGGCATCGAGTTCGGCGTAGGTCAACGAGTGGCCCTCGAAAACAACTGCCGGACCGTGCGGATTCGCGGCCGCCGCCGCCGTCATGAGCTCCGGAAGGGTGCGCGGCCGCACTGCTGGGCCACCAACCCGAGTGAGCAGGTCCGTACGCTCGGACTCCTCCAGGATCTCCAGGTCGCCGATCGGCTGCTCCGGTCGGGTGGTGATCGCGTGTAGCAGTCTGGTGAACCGTTCGGCGAACACCCGCACCGTGTCTTCGTCGAACAGGTCACGCGCGAAAGAGAACTCCGCGTGCATACCCGCGTCGTCCGGGTTCGGTCCCGCTTCCCTGATGGTCAGCGACAGATCGAACTTCGCGGTATCGACATCGAAATCGACCGCATCGACCCGCAACCCAGGCAACTCGAAGCTGCTCTCCGGAAGATTCTCGAACGACAACGCCACCTGGAACAGCGGGTGCCGCGCCGTGGAACGCTCCGGGTTGAGCAACTCCACCAACCGCTCGAAAGGCAGATCCGCATGCGCGAAAGCCTGCAGATCGGCGTCCTTCGTCCTGGCCAAGAACTCACCGAAACTCAGATCGCCATCCACATGCGAACGCAACACCAACGTGTTGACGAACATGCCGATCACATCATCGAGCTCGGCTTCACCGCGTCCGGCCACCGGAGTACCGACAGCGATGTCGTCGGTACCAGACATACGAGCCAGGAACAACGCCAACGCGGCATGCACGACCATGAACAGCGTCGTGTTCTGCTCCCTGGCGACCTCGGTCAACAGGCGATGCAACTCACCATCGATCGGGAACGCCACACGCCCACCCGCGAACGACTGCGTCGTCGGACGCGCCCGATCGGCAGGCAGATTGAGCTCATCCGGCAACCCCGCCAACGCGGCACGCCAATACTCGGCCTGCTGCGCGATCAGGCTGTCGGGGTCGGCCTCGGAACCGAGCACGTCACGCTGCCAGAGACTGAAGTCCGCGTACTGCACCGCCAGCGGCGCCCACCCCGGCTCCACACCAGCCGAGCGGGCCGCGTAAGCCAGCATCACATCACGAGTCAACGGCCCCATCGACCAGCCATCCGCGCTGATATGGTGCGCGACGAACACGAGAACATACTCGGACTCGACTCCCACCACAGCGGCAGCGTCGGCTCCCACCACAGCGTCCCCGGCTGTGACGCGGAACAGTTCGGCCCGCAACGGAACCTCGGTGGTCACGTCGAATCCAGCCGAAACCACCTCGACGATCCGCTGACCGACATCCCCAGCCGCCACCGTTTCCGGCGTCAGGTCCGGAACCGCCTGCTCGACAGGCAGGATCACCTGATACGCCGCCCGGCCCTGCTCCGGATAGACAGTCCGCAAGATCTCATGCCTGGCGACCACATCACCCACCGCCTGCTGCAGCGCGGCAACATCCAGATCACCGGACAAACGAATCGCAGCTGGAATGTTGTAAACCGATGAGGCGGTATCGAACTGGTTGAGGAACCACATCCGCTGCTGGGCCAGCGACAACGGATTCCGCTCCGGGCGCGGACCAGCCACTAGTGCCTTGCGGCCACCAGTGCCCGCCTGCTGCTCGACCGTCGCCGCGAGTCCGGCGACGGTGGATGTTTCGAAGAGTGTTCGTACTGGGACTCGTGAGTCGAGTGCGGCGCCGATGCGTGCTACGACTTGTGTGGCGGCTAGTGAGTTGCCGCCCAGGGCGAAGAAGTCGTCGTCGGCGCCGATCTGCTCGATGCCGAGTACGTCGGCGAATACGTTCGCGATGATTTCCTCGGTCGGTGTGGAGGGGGCACGGAATAGTTTGGTCTCGAATTCTGGTGCGGGCAGTGCTTTGCGGTCGAGTTTGCCGCTGGTGTTCAGCGGGAATGCGTCCAACTCCACGACTGCCGCGGGCACCATGTAGGCGGGTAGACGTTCGCTGATCGCGGTAATCAGTTCGGTCTGCTCGGCGGTGTGTCCTGACCTGGGCACGATGTAGGCCACGAGTTGGTCGCCCAGGCTCGATCCGGTGACTACTGCTACTGCTTGGCTCACGCCGGGTTGTGTCAGCAACGCGGTTTCGATCTCGCCGAGTTCGATGCGTTGTCCACGGAACTTCACCTGGAAATCGGTGCGCCCGATGTATTCCAGCCGGTGCGCGAGATCCCCTGCTGGTGCGCGCCATACCACGAGGTCACCGGTGCGGTACATCCGCTCACCGGCCGTGAACGGGCTGGCGATGAACCGGTCCGCGGTCAAATCCGGTCGAGTCACATAACCGCGTGCCAGCTGGTCACCGGCCAGATACAACTCACCGGGCACCCCGGCCGGGACCGGGCGCAGGCGTGAGTCCAGCACATACACCTGGGTGTTCCATTGCGGGCGCCCGATCGGTACGGTCCGCTCGTCACGCCCGTCGGCGGGCCAGTAGGTGACCGATACCGCGGCCTCGGTCGGACCGTAGAGGTTGTGCAGTACCGCACCGGATACGGTCTGCCAGGCTGTCACTGTTTCCGGTGGCAGCGCTTCACCGATCACGAAAACATCCCGCAGCGTCGGAACCGACCCCGGGGTCAACTGTGTGGCGAATACCGCCAGCATCGAGGGCACGAAATCGGTGACCGTGACCCGTTGCGCGGTGATCGTGTCCGCGACGTAGGCAGGGTCGCGGTGCCCGTCATGCGTAGCGACGACCAGTTTCGCGCCTGCCCGCAACGGCATGAAATAACCCCACAACGACACATCGAACGTTGTCGCTGTCTTCTGCAGATACACATCACCCCGACCGAGTGGGTATTGCGCCAACATCCACTCGATCTGGTTGTTGATCGCCGCATGCGATACCGCCACACCCTTCGGCCGACCTGTCGACCCCGACGTGAAAATCACATACGCCGGATGCTGCGGCGATACCGGACGCAGTAGTTCCCCAGCACGCACCGGGGAAGAGTCGAATCGGTCGAGGTCCAGTGTGTCCATCGTGAGGACGGTGATATCGCCGGGCACGGTGACCGCGTCCGTACTGGTCGTCACGACACAGGCCGGTTGAGCGGTGTCCAGGATGTGTGCGATGCGTTCGGCTGGGTGGTCGGGGTCCAGCGGCACCCACGCCCCACCCGCCGCGGCGATCGCATACATGCCGACCACGAGGTCGGGTGAACGCCGCAGGGCCAACCCCACCAACGATTCCGCGCCCACACCCTGCGAGATCAGCAACCGCGCAAGCCTGTTCACTCGTGCGTCGAACTCACCATAAGTCAGTTCGACACCCTCGAACACCACCGCTACCGCGCCCGGATCGGCAGCCACCGCACGCCGATACCCATCCAGCAGCAACCCGGAGTGGACCGGATGCTTCGTATCGTTCCATTCGTGCAGGATCCGACCCTGCTCAGCAGGCGCCAGCAGTTCCAGATCACCTACCGGAGTGTGTGGCGCGGTGAGGATCTCCCCCAGCAAACGAGTGAACCGCTGCGCGAACCCTTGCACAGTCGTCTGGTCGAATAGGTCGGTGGCGTAGGTGAACATGCCGGTGAGGCCGGTCGGTGTCCCTGACTGGTCGTATCGGTCGGCGAGGACCAGGTGCAGGTCGAACTGTGAGATCGCGGTGTCGAAGTCCACTCCCGACACTGTCAGCCCTGGCAGTTCGAGTGTGGTGACGGCCAGGTTCTGGAACGATAAACCGACCTGGAACAGTGGATGGCGTGCTGTGGAACGTGCCGGGTTGAGTACCTCGACCAGTCGTTCGAACGGCACATCCGCGTGCGCGAATGCTTGGATGTCGGTTTCGCGTTGACGTGCGAGCAGATCGGTGAACGCTTCACCGGTATCTATGTGGCTGCGGAATACCAGTGTGTTGATGAATGTCCCGATCAGATCGTTGAGCGCGGCTTCACCCCGGCCGGCCATCGGTGTGCCGATCGCGATATCGGTGGTGCCCGACAACCGGGCCAGCAACACCGCCAACGCGGTGTGCACGACCATGAACAGTGTCGCGCTCTGGGACTGCGCGACCTCGATCAGCCCACGGTGGGCCTCGGCATCGATATCCACTTCCACGGTGGCACCGGTGAAGGATTGCGTCGCCGGACGTGGCCGATCCGCGGGCAGGTCGAGCTGTTCGGGTAGATCTGCCAGTGCCCTCCGCCAGTAGGTGACCTGATCCGACATCAGCGAACCCGGGTCGTCCTCGCTGCCCAGTAGCTCACGCTGCCACATGCTGTAGTCGGCGTACTGCACCTGTAGCGGAGCCCAGTTCGGTGACTCGCCTGAGGAGCGTGCGACATACGCGGTCATCAGATCCCGCACCAGCGGGCCGACCGACCAACCATCGCCGGCGATGTGGTGGACCACCATCGCGATCACATATTCCGGGACTGCCCCGGCGTCCTGGATCTCGAACAGCGCGACCCGTACCGGCACCTCACCGGTGACATCGAACTGCGTCGAAACCAATCCCACGACAGCGGATTCGACATCCACCGCGGGGATCGACCGCACCGTCAACGGCAACGCCGCCTGAGCCGGCGACAAAATCAGCTGTATCGGGTCCCCGTCGAGGGCCGGATACACCGTACGCAGAACCTCGTGTCTGCCTACCAGGTCCGTGATCGCCGCACGCAGCGCCGACACATCCAACGAGCCGGTCAACCGGACCGCGATCGGCAGATTGTAGGCCGTGGACTGGGTATCGAACTGATTCAGAAACCACATCCGCTGCTGAGCCAGCGACAACGGGACCTGCTCCGGGCGGCGACCAGCGACCAACGCCACCCGCCCGAGGGTGCCTGCCTGCCGCTCGACCCGAACCGCCAACGCCGCGACAGTCGCCGCTTCGAACAGCAACCGCACCGGAACACGCGTGCTCAACGCCTCACCAAGGCGTGCGGTGACCTGGGTAGCGATCAGTGAGTTGCCACCCAAAGCGAAGAAGTCATCATCCGCGCCGACCCGCTCGATACCGAGCACGTCAGCGAACACCCCCGCCACGATCTCTTCGACCGGTGTCGAGGGTGCACGGAACACCTTCGCTTCGAACTCCGGCTCGGGTAGTGCTTTGCGGTCGAGTTTGCCGCTGGTGTTCAGCGGGAACGCGTCCAACTCCACGACCGCCGCGGGAACCATGTAGGTGGGAAGGATGTCGCTGATCCTCGACCGTAGCGCGACCGGATCGATCCGATCTCCCGCTGCGGCGACCACATAAGCCACCAGTTGGTCGCCCAGGCTCGATCCGGTGACTACTGCTACTGCTTGGCTCACGCCGGGTTGTGTCAGCAACGCGGTTTCGATCTCGCCGAGTTCGATGCGTTGTCCACGGAACTTCACCTGGAAATCGGTGCGCCCGATGTATTCCAGCCGGTGCGCGAGATCCCCTGCTGGTGCGCGCCATACCACGAGGTCACCGGTGCGGTACATCCGCTCACCGGCCGTGAACGGGCTGGCGATGAACCGGTCCGCGGTCAAATCCGGTCGAGTCACATAACCGCGTGCCAGCTGGTCACCGGCCAGATACAACTCACCGGGCACCCCGGCCGGGACCGGGCGCAGGCGTGAGTCCAGCACATACACCTGGGTGTTCCATTGCGGGCGCCCGATCGGCACGGTCCGCTCGTCACGCCCGTCGGCGGGCCAGTAGGTGACCGATACCGCGGCCTCGGTCGGACCGTAGAGGTTGTGCAGTACCGCACCGGATACGGTCTGCCAGGCTGTCACTGTTTCCGGTGGCAGCGCTTCACCGATCACGAAAACATCCCGCAGCGTCGGAACCGACCCCGGGGTCAACTGTGTGGCGAATACCGCCAGCATCGAGGGCACGAAATCGGTGACCGTGACCCGTTGCGCGGTGATCGTGTCCGCGACGTAGGCAGGGTCGCGGTGCCCGTCATGCGTAGCGACGACCAGTTTCGCGCCTGCCCGCAACGGCATGAAATAACCCCACAACGACACATCGAACGTTGTCGCTGTCTTCTGCAGATACACATCACCCCGACCGAGTGGGTATTGCGCCAACATCCACTCGATCTGGTTGTTGATCGCCGCATGCGATACCGCCACACCCTTCGGCCGACCTGTCGACCCCGACGTGAAAATCACATACGCCGGATGCTGCGGCGATACCGGACGCAGTAGTTCCCCAGCACGCACCGGGGAAGAGTCGAATCGGTCGAGGTCCAGTGTGTCCATCGTGAGGACGGTGATATCGCCGGGCACGGTGACCGCGTCCGTACTGGTTGTCACGACACAGGCCGGTTGAGCGGTGTCCAGGATGTGTGCGATGCGTTCGGCCGGGTGGTCGGGGTCCAGCGGCACCCACGCCCCACCCGCCGCGGCGATCGCATACATGCCGACCACGAGGTCGGGTGAACGCCGCAGGGCCAACCCCACCAACGATTCCGCGCCCACACCCTGCGAGATCAGCAACCGCGCAAGCCTGTTCACTCGTGCGTCGAACTCACCATAAGTCAGTTCGACACCCTCGAACACCACCGCTACCGCGCCCGGATCGGCAGCCACCGCACGCCGATACCCATCCAGCAGCAACCCGGAGTGGACCGGATGCTTCGTATCGTTCCATTCGTGCAGGATCCGACCCTGCTCAGCAGGCGCCAGCAGATCGATCTCACCCACCGGCACCGAGACGTCGGCAATGACCGCATCCAGCACCATGACGAACCGGTCCGCGAACCCCTGCACAGTCGCCTCGTCGAACAAATCAATGGCGTAGGCGAACTCGGTGAGGATCTCCGCGGGTGTGCCGTCTTCGGCATACCGGTCGTACAGGGTCACTTCCAGATCGGTCTTAGCCAGTTGCATATCGAAATCGACTGGACTGGCGGTCAATCCGGGCAGCTCGAACGTCGTCTTGGTGAAGTTCTGGAACAACAGACTCACCTGGAACAGCGGGTTGCGCGCGGTCGAGCGCACCGGATTGAGCACCTCGACAAGCCGCTCGAACGGCACATCCGCGTGCGCGAACCCCTCCAGATCCCGCTCCCGCACACCCGCGAGCAGCTCACTGAATCGCATACCACCATCAACCTCGGTGCGGAACACCAAAGTATTGACGAACATACCGATCAGATCATCGAGTTCGCGCTCACCACGACCGGCGATCGGTGTACCCACCGCAATGTCGTCTGTCCCGGACAACCGGGCGAGCAGCACCGCCAACGCCGCGTGCACCACCATGAACAATGACGCGTTGTTGGCCCGCGCCAATTCCTGCAGGCGCCGATGCCGGTCCGGCGAGATCTCGAAGCGAATCGCCTTGCCCTGGAATGACTGCGCGGGCGGACGCGGTCGGTCTGTAGGAAGCTCCAGCTGCTCCGGCAGACCGGCCAGCGTGGACTTCCAGTAGGCGACCTGCTGGGCGGCCAACGACTCCGGGTCTTCTTCGGAACCGAGCACCGTACGCTGCCACACCGCGAAATCGGCGTACTGCACCGGCAGCGGCTCCCACTGCGGAACCTCGCCGTTCACCCGGGCCAAGTAGGCCGCCATCACATCGCGGGCCAGCGGACCGGTGGACGCCCCGTCGCTGGCGATGTGGTACACGGAGAAGGCGACCACATGCTCGACGGTTTCGGACTCCGTCCCATGCCCATCCGGGATGATGCGGAACAGCGCCACCGACAGCGGCACCTCGACGGTGACATCGAAGGAGATGCGGGCGAACTCGATCAGCGTCTGCAGCAGATCCGCCTCGGCCACCTCGACCGGGACGAGCACGGGCACGGTCTCGGCCGCCGGGTGAATCACCTGGTGCGGACCATCGACCGAGCGCGGGTAGGTGGTGCGCAGCAACTCGTGGCGAGCGAAGACATCACCGATCGCCTGGCCGAGCGCGGCCACATCGAGTGCACCCGACAAACGCACCGCGAGCGGAATGTTGTCCACCGCGGAAGTGCTGGTGTCGAACTGGTTGAGGAACCAGTACCGCTGCTGGGCCAACGAGAGCGGAACGCGTTCCGGTCGTTCTTCCGCGACGAGCCGCGGCCGGACCCTGCCAGATCCGGCGTTGCGTTCGACGCGAGCGGCCAGTTCGAACACCGTCGAGGCATCGAACAGATCACGGACCGCCAGCTGGGTGTCCAGCGCCGCACTGAGGCGCGCGGTCACCTGGGTCGCCAGCAAGGAGTTGCCGCCGAGTTCGAAGAAGTTGTCGTCCAAGCCGAGCCGGGTGACGCCGAGCACGTCCATGAAGATGCCTGCGACGATCTCCTCGATCGGCGTGGACGGCGCGCGAAACACCTTCGCCTCGAACACCGGCGACGGCAGCGCCTCACGGTCCAGCTTGCCGACCGGAGTCAGCGGGATCTCGTCGATCACCACGATTGCCGTGGGCACCATGTGCGGCGGCAGGCTGCGCGACGCGTACTCCGTCAGCCGCGCCGTGTCGATCTCGCGGCCGAGCGTCGCCAGCACGTAGGAGACGAGAATCGTCGCGCCCGCAGCGGTCTGGCGACCGAGCGTGATCGCGTACTCGACGTCCTCGTGCTTGCCGAGCACGGCGTCGATTTCGCCGAGCTCGATGCGGAAGCCGCGGATCTTCACCTGGAAGTCCGAGCGGCCGACGTAGTCCAGCTCCCACCGCACCGACGGCACCGCGGCGTTGCCCTCCCGCTCACCGGGTTCGGCAAACCAGCGCACGACGTCACCAGTGCGGTACATCCGCGCGCCCTCGTTGCTCCACGGGTTGGCGACGAACCGTTCCGCGGTGAGGTCGGGGCGGTTGTGGTAGCCGCGCGCCAGCGCGCCACCGGCCAGGTACAGCTCGCCCGCGACGCCCGGCGGCACCGGGTTCAGCCGGTTGTCAAGCACCAGGGCCGACATGCCGAGCACCGGACGTCCGATGGTGATGTGCCTGCCTGGGGTGAGGCTGGCGTACGACGAGATGATCGTCGTCTCGGTCGGGCCGTAGGCGTTGAAGTACTTACGGCCCGGCCCCCACTTGGCCAACAGTTCCGGCGTAGTGACGTCGCCGCCGACGGAAGCGACCTCGAGCGCCTCCATGCCTGCGGGATCGACCGTGCCGAGCACCGCGGGAGTGATGATCGTGTGCGTCACCCGCTCGGTGCGCAGCAGCTCGGCCAGCTCCGAGCCGCCGATGATGGTCGACGGCACGATCACCAGCGTGGCACCGATGTAGGCGGCACACAGCCATTCGAGCACCGACGGGTCGAAGCTCGGCGAGCAGATGTGCAGGAACCGGTGGTGCGACTCGAGCTGGTACAGGCCGGTCGCGACGCCGGCCAGACCGCCCATACCCGCGTGGGTCACGGTGACGCCCTTGGGCATACCCGTCGAACCCGAGGTGTAGATGACATACACCGGGTGCCGCATGGACAGCGCGGAAATCCGGTCCGCGTCCGTCACAGGCTCGGCGGACTGGCGCTCGACCAGCTCGCCGAACTCCGGATCGTCCATCCGTAGCCACTCGACGTTGCGCGGCAGCCGGTCCACGCTCTCGCTCGCGGTAATGCCGATGACCGCGCCGGAGTCGTTGACCATGTGCCGCTTACGGTCTTCGGGATAGGTCGGGTCTATCGGCACATGCGCGCCGCCCGCCTTCGCCACCGCCCAGAACGCGGCGACCATCTCGTAAGAGCGCGGGAACGACAGCGCCACTATGCCTTCCGGTCCGACGCCGCGCGCGATGAGCACCCGCGCCAGGCGCGAGGAGTACTCGTCGAGCTCCCGGTAGGTGATCGACCTGCCCTGGTAGCGGACCGCGATCTGCTCCGGGTCCAGCCGCGCGCCGCGCGCGAGCAGGTCCGGCAGCAGACCGGTGGCCATCACGTCCTCGCCGTGCATGTGCGTGAGCAGCTGGTACTCGTCCGTGTCCAGCAGCTGCAGGTCGCCGATCGGCTGCTCCGGTCGGGTGGTGATCGCGTGTAGCAGTCTGGTGAACCGTTCGGCGAACACCCGCACCGTGTCTTCGTCGAACAGGTCACGCGCGAAAGAGAACTCCGCGTGCATACCCGCGTCGTCCGGGTTCGGTCCCGCTTCCCTGATGGTCAGCGACAGATCGAACTTCGCGGTATCGACATCGAAATCGACCGCATCGACCCGCAACCCAGGCAACTCGAAGCTGCTCTCCGGAAGATTCTCGAACGACAACGCCACCTGGAACAGCGGGTGCCGCGCCGTGGAACGCTCCGGGTTGAGCAACTCCACCAACCGCTCGAAAGGCAGATCCGCATGCGCGAAAGCCTGCAGATCGGCGTCCTTCGTCCTGGCCAAGAACTCACCGAAACTCAGATCGCCATCCACATGCGAACGCAACACCAACGTGTTGACGAACATGCCGATCACATCATCGAGCTCGGCTTCACCGCGTCCGGCCACCGGAGTACCGACAGCGATGTCGTCGGTACCAGACATACGAGCCAGGAACAACGCCAACGCGGCATGCACGACCATGAACAGCGTCGTGTTCTGCTCCCTGGCGACCTCGGTCAACAGGCGATGCAACTCACCATCGATCGGGAACGCCACACGCCCACCCGCGAACGACTGCGTCGTCGGACGCGCCCGATCGGCAGGCAGATTGAGCTCATCCGGCAACCCCGCCAACGCGGCACGCCAATACTCGGCCTGCTGCGTGAACAGGCTGTCGGGGTCGGCCTCGGAACCGAGCACGTCACGCTGCCAGAGACTGAAGTCCGCGTACTGCACCGCCAGCGGCGCCCACCCCGGCTCCACACCAGCCGAGCGGGCCGCGTAAGCCAGCATCACATCACGAGTCAACGGCCCCATCGACCAGCCATCCGCGCTGATATGGTGCGCGACGAACACGAGAACATACTCGGACTCGACTCCCACCACAGCGGCAGCGTCGGCTCCCACCACAGCGTCCCCGGCTGTGACGCGGAACAGTTCGGCCCGCAACGGAACCTCGGTGGTCACGTCGAATCCAGCCGAAACCACCTCGACGATCCGCTGACCGACATCCCCAGCCGCCACCGTTTCCGGCGTCAGGTCCGGAACCGCCTGCTCGACAGGCAGGATCACCTGATACGCCGCCCGGCCCTGCTCCGGATAGACAGTCCGCAAGATCTCATGCCTGGCGACCACATCACCCACCGCCTGCTGCAGCGCGGCAACATCCAGATCACCGGACAAACGAATCGCAGCTGGAATGTTGTTGACCGACGAGGCCGTATCGAACCGGTTGAGGAACCACATCCGCTGCTGAGCCAACGACAACGGAATCCGCTCCGGGCGCGGACCAGCCACCAGCTCGCGGTGGCGTCCGGCACCTTGGTTCGGCTCCACCCGCGCGGCCAACGCGGCGACGGTCGGCGCCTCGAACAGCATCCGCACCGGGATCGTGGTGTCCAATGCGGCCCCGAGGCGGGCGACCACCCGGGTGGCGATCAGCGAGTTGCCGCCCAGGTCGAAGAAGTCGTCGTCGATGCCGACGGCGCGCTCGCCGTCGGCGGCCGCCATGCCGAGCACCTCGGCGAAGGTGTTCGCGACAATCTCCTCGATCGTCGTGGACGGTGCGCGGAATTCCCGTGCCTGGTAGGTGTGTTCGGGCAGCGCGCGCCGATCCAGCTTGCCGTTGGGGTTCAGCGGCATGGCGTCGATCACCATGATCGCGGCGGGCACCATGTACGACGGCAGCTGCGCGGACAGGTACGCCCGCAGTTGCTCGATGTCCACTGTCGCGCCGGCCGTCGGCACCACGTAGCCGACCAGCTGGTCGCCGGTGCGCGCATGGGAGCGCACCAGGGCGACCGCCTGCGCGACCGCATCGTGTGCGGTGAGCGCGGTTTCGATGTCGCCGAGCTCGATGCGCAGGCCGCGCAGCTTCACCTGGAAGTCGGTGCGGCCCAAGTACTCCAGCTCACCATTCGCCGTCCAGGTGACCAGGTCACCCGTGCGATACATCCGCGCTCCGCCTTGGCCCCCGGACCCACCCCCCGCGAACGGGTTCGCCACGAACCGATCCGCCGTCAGGTCAGCGCGCGCCACATAGCCGCGCGCCAACTGCGCGCCCGCCAGATAGAGCTCACCCGCGACACCCACCGGAACCGGACGCAACCGCGCATCCAACACGTACACCTGCGTGTTGAACACCGGAGAACCGATCGGCACCGATACCGTGTCGGCCTCTGTCACCTCGTGATAGGTGACGTCGACCGCCGCCTCGGTCGGGCCGTACAGGTTGTGCAACCACGCCGGGGTCAGCGCCAGCAGCCGCTGTGCGGCGACCGCGGGCAGCGCCTCACCCGAGGCGAAGACATTGCGCAGGCTGGTGCACTCGCGCGCCCGATCGTCCGCCACGAATACCGACAGCATCGACGGCACGAAATGCACCGTTGTGACCTGCTCTTCGGCGATCACCTGCGCGAGGTAGGCCGGATCGCGATGCCCGTCCGGCTTCGCCACCACCAGCCGCGCGCCGACCTGCATCGCCCAGAAGAACTCCCACACCGACACGTCGAACGTCGCCGGGGTCTTCTGCAGCACCACATCGAAGGGGCCGAGACCGTATTCGGTTTGCATCCAGACCAGGCGGTTCACGATCGCGGCATGGCTGACGGCCACACCCTTCGGCCGTCCTGTCGAACCCGACGTGAAGATCACGTACGCGGTATTCGACGGCCGCAGCGGCATGATCCGCTCGGCATCGGTCACCGGATCATCCGAATACGCGGACAGATCCAACTGATCTATCTCGATCGCGGTGGTGTCCGTGTCGATGTCGAAACCGTCGCGCGAGGTGGTGAGCACACACACCGGGTCAGCGGTGTCGAGCACGTGCCGCACGCGTTCGGCCGGATGATCGGGATCGAGGGGTACATAGGCGGCGCCCGCCTCGACCACCGCGTAGATGCCGACCACCAGATCGACCGACCGGCGCATCCCCAGAGCGACCATCGTCTCCGGGCCGACGCCCAGCGCGATCAGGTGCCGGGCCAGCCGCCGCACCCGCGCGGCGAACTCGGAATACGTCAGCGTCTCGTAGCGACTCGATGAGGGGTGGTGGTCGGGCGACCGGTGGGACAGACTCGTCCCCTCGAACGTCAGCGCCGCCACTTCCGGCGTGCTCGCGACCTGCTCGGCGAACATCGACGCGAGCGTCGCGTCGGTGTCCACGATCTGCGCGGTGTCGTTCCATCCGCGCAGCGTCTGCTCGGTCTCCCGTTCATCCAGCAGCGCGATGTCGCCGACGGCCCGATCCGGTTCGGCGGCAACGGCCTTCAGCAACCGGTCGAACCGGCGACCGAACGCCGCCATGGTGGCCCGGTCGAACAGGTCGGTGGCGTAGATCAGCTCGGCGGTGATACCGGTCCGGGCCGCACCGGTGCCGTTGGTCGCGCCTGCGCGCTCCGAGAGCACCAGCTGCAGGTCGAACTTGGCGACGTCGGTGGGCAGGTCGACCGCGCTGACCGTCAGACCGGGCAGCTCGAGGATATTGCGGCCGGTGTTCTGGAACGACAGCATCACCTGGAACAGCGGATGCCGCGCCTGCGAACGGGGCGGATTGAGGATCTCCACCAGCCGCTCGAACGGCAGGTCCGCGTGCCCGAACGCCGCGATGTCGCTGACGCGCACCGCGCGCAGCAGATCGGCGAACGTCGCGGCGCCCTCGATCGGCGTCCGCAGCACGAGGGTATTGACGAACATGCCGATCAGGTCGTCGAGGGCGCGCTCGCCACGGCCTGCGACCGGGGTACCGATGGCGATGTCGTCCTCGCCGGACAAACGAGAAAGTAGGACAGCAAGCGCGGTGTGCGCGACCATGAACAGCGTCACACCCCTGGTGCGCGCGAGTTCAGTGAGCCTGCCATGGGTTTCGGCGTCGATCTCGAAGGTGTGCGTAGCACCGCGACCAGAGGCCACTGCGGGACGTGGGCGGTCAGCGGGCAAGTCCAGCTGGTCGGGCAGCCCACGCAGCGCGTCCGACCAGAACGAGATCTGCTCGGATATCACCGAATTCGGGTCGCTCTCGGCGCCGAGCACCTTGCGCTGCCATAGCGCGAAGTCCGCGTACTGGACCTCCAACGGCCGCCACGCGGGCTCGCCGCCGTCGACGCGGGCGCCATAGGCGGTCATCACGTCGCGGGTGAGAGGGCCCATGGAGAATCCGTCGGCCGAGATATGGTGCACCACCAGCGCGAGCACATGCTCGGTCGGGCTGATCTCGAACAGCCGTGCACGGAACGGCACCTCGACGGTCACGTCGAACGCGGTCAGCACGAACTCCGAAAGCCGCTCGGCCAGTGCGGCTTCGGTGACGTCGATCGGTGTGAGGTCCGGAATGACCTTGCCGGTGGGCACGGTCTGCTGGTGGGCAGTGCCGTCCGCATCCGGGTAGAACGTGCGCAGCGACTCATGCCTGGCCAGCACGTCGGCGACCGCGATCTGCAGCGCCTGCCGGTCGAGTAGACCGGACAGCCGCACCGCGGCCGGGATATTGTCGACGGCCGACTCCGGGTCGAAGCGGTTGAGGAACCACATGCGCTGCTGGGCCAGCGACAGCGGGACCAGCTCGGGCCGCGGCTGCGGCGTCAGCGCCACCCGCGCGCCCATACCCGCCCTGGTCTCCGCGCGTGCCGCGAGCGCGACCACAGTGGAGGCCTCGAAAAGCTCACGGACGCCGAGATCGGTGTCCAGCGCGGCGGCGAGCCGGGCCGAGACCTGGGTGGCGCTGAGCGAGTTGCCGCCGAGCGCGAAGAAGTCGTCGTCCAGGCCGACCCGCTCCAGGCCGAGCACGTCGGCGAAGGTGGTGGCGACGATCTCCTCGACCGGCGTGGTCGGGGCGCGGAATGTCGCCGCCTCGAACACCGGAGCAGGCAGCGCCTTACGGTCCAGCTTGCCGGAGGCGTTGAGCGGGAATTCGTCGAGCACGATCACCAGCGATGGCACCATGTACGCCGGCAGCTGAAGCGCCAGGTCCGCACGGACCAGATCGGTGTCCAGCGGGGCGTCCTGCGCCGCGACGACGTACGCGACGAGCTGGTCACCGGTGTGCGCGTCGGAGCGTGCCACCACGACCGCCTGCGCGATCTCGTCCAGTCCGGCCAGCGCCGACTCGATCTCGCCGAGCTCGATGCGCAGACCACGCAGCTTCACCTGGAAGTCCGTGCGGCCCAGATACACAAGTTCACCGGCTGTGCCTGATTCGGCGCTCGCGCCGGTGGTCCAGGCCACCAGATCGCCGGTACGGTACATCCGCGCACCAGCCTCCCCGTACGGGTTGGCGACGAACCGGTCACCGGTCAGGTCCGGCCTCGCGACGTAACCGCGCGCAAGCTGGACGCCCGCCAGATACAGCTCACCCGCGACACCCACCGGCACCGGGCGCAACCGCGAATCCAGCACATACACCTGCGTGTTGAACACCGGAGCTCCGATGGGCACCGTCTCGACGTCCGCGTCCACCACCTCGTGGAACGTGACGTCGACGGCCGCCTCGGTCGGACCGTACAGATTGTGCAACGCCGCACCGGTCAGCTCGCGCAGACGGTGCGCGGGCTTCGGCGGCAGGGCCTCGCCGGAGGCGAACACCAGCCGCAGCGCGTCATACCGCGCCGCAGCCGCGTCGGCCGCGTCGGGCCCGGCCTCCGTAACCACGGAGGGCCCTTCGGACGCCGCGATCGAACTCACGAACACCGCGAGCATGGATGGCACGAAGTGCGTGACGCTCACCCGCTCCGCGCTGATGATCTCGGCGAGATAGGCCGGGTCGCGATGCCCGTCCGGCTTCGCGACCACCAGCCGCGCACCGATCTGCAAGGGCCAGAAGAACTCCCACACCGACACGTCGAACGTCGATGGTGTCTTCTGCAACACCACGTCGTCCGCGGACAGCTGGTAGGCGGTCTGCATCCAGACCAGGCGGTTGACGATGGCCGCGTGCGAGACCGCAACGCCCTTCGGGCGACCGGTCGAACCCGACGTGAAGATCACGTACGCGGTGTTCGACGGACGCAGTGGCGCACGGCGCTCAGCGTCGGTGACCGTCGCCTCGGACAGCCCGCTCAGATCGAGCAGGTCGATCCGTACCTGCGCGGTGTCGCTCTCCAGATCGCTGCCGGAAGTCAGCACGCACACCGGATCGGCCGTACTGAGAATGTATTCCGTGCGCTCGGCCGGATGATCTGGATCGAGCGGTACGTACGCGCCGCCCGCGACGGCGACGGCGTACATGCCGACGACCAGATCGATCGACCGCCGCATGCCCAGCGCCACATACGATTCCGCGCCGACTCCGCGCGCGATCAGCCAGCGCGCGAGCTGGTTCACCCGGCCGGCGAATTCGGAATACGTCAGCGTCTCGTAGCGACTCGATGAGGGGTGGTGGTCGGGTGACGGGTGGGACAGACTCGTCCCCTCGAACGTGACCGCGGTCGCTTCGGGTGTGCGCGCGACCTGGGCATAGAACATCGAGACCAGGGTCAACGCCGTGGAGCTCGAGGAACGGCCCAGCAATTCAGCCGGATCGACCTCATATCCCGTGTCGTTCCAGCCGGACACCACGAGCTCGCGTTCGGCGGTGTCGAGCAGCTCGATGTCGCCGACGGCAACGTCGGGTTCGGTGGTGATCGCGGTGAGCACCCGGATCAGGCGGTCGGCGATGCGGCGCACCGTCTGCTCGTCGAACAGGTCGCGCAGGTAGGCCGCACGTACCCGCAGGCGTGAATCCAGCTGCGCGATCAGCGTCAGCGGGTAGTGCGTGGCGTCGGCCGCCTCCAGACCGACCACCGCCATGCCGTCGATATCCGCGGCCTGCGCCTGCAGGCCCTCGGCATCGACCGGGTAGGACTCGAACACCACGAGCGTGTCGAACAGGCCGCCGATGCCTGCGCCCGCCTGGATGTCCGCGAGGCCGACGTAGTGGTGGTCGAGCAGGTCGGCCTGCTCGCCCTGGGTCCTGGTCAGCAGCTCCCGCACGGATTCCGACGGATCGAAACGCACCCGCACCGGGACGGTGTTGATGAACAGACCGACCATCGCTTCCACGCCGGACAGCTGCGCGGGACGCCCGGAGACGGTGGCGCCGAACAGCACGTCGTCACGGCTGGTCATTCGGCCGAGCAGGATGCCCCATGCCGTCTGCAGCACGGTGTTCGGCGTGACGCCGAGCGATCCGGCCAGCGCGGTCAGCCGCGCGGTCGCGCTCTCGCCCAGGTCGAAGAAGTACTCGCCGGACAACGAGGTGATCTCGCGACCGGCATCCGGACGGGCCAGCAGCGTCGGCTCACCGACACCGCGCAGCGCGTTCGCCCACGCGGCCAGCGATACCGAATGATCTTGCTGCCGAGTCCATTCCAGGAAGTGCCGGTAGGAACGGACCGCGGGCAGCGCCGACGAGTCCGAGTGCACCGCGTAGAGCACCAGCAGGTCCCGCATGAGCAGCGGCATGGACCAACCGTCGAGCAGGATGTGGTGGTTGGACACCACGAACTGCCAGCGGGCCCCTTCTTTTGCCGAAGAGTCTGCCACCTGGATCAACGTGAAGCGGATCAGCGGCGGCGCGGTCAGGTCGAAACGCCGCATACGGTCGGCGGCGATCAGGTCGTCGCCGTCGCCGTGGGCGATCCGGTCATGCTCGGCCCACTCGACGCGAACGCTGTCGAGCACGATCTGCACCGGGTTGCCGTCGTTGTCGGTGACGAACGCGGTGCGCAAGTTCTCGTAGCGGTCCACCAACGCCTGTGCGGCCGAACGCAACCGGGCGGCGTCCACTCGTCCGGTGAGCGTCAGCACCGCCTGGGCGGTGTACACGTCCACCGAGCTCGCGGCGAGGCGAGCATGGAAGAGCAGACCCGCCTGCAGCGCCGAGAGCGGCCATACGTCGGCCAGCGCGGGGAAACGCTCTTCCCAGCCGTCGACGTCGCGCTGCGTTATCCCCCGCCCCGATCCACTGCGTACGAGCGCGAAGTCCGACGGGGTGTGCCCACCCGCACCGGTCGAATTGGCATGTCGGGCAACCGCTTCCAACGCGGCGGTCCACAGCTCACCGAATTCGCGCACGTCCGCGGCGGTCAGCAGAGTCGACGGGTAGCCGATGTTCGCGGTCAGCTTGTCGCCGACCACGACCGCGTTCACGTCCAGCACCGCCATCGCGGGCATGTCCGCGTCGTAGCCGCTGCCCAGATCGCCGAGTTCCAGCGCGGGAATCCAGCCGAAGCCGCGCAGCGACTTCGGCACGTCGCCCTCCGAGACGCGGCCGAGGTAGTTGAAGCTCACCTGGCCGGGCAGTTCGAGCGGCAGCTCGGGCGCGGTCTCGGCGTTCGAGTAGCGCAGCAGACCATAGCCGAGACCCTTGTCCGGCACCGCGAGCAGCTGCTCCTTGATTGCCTTGACCGCCGTGCCCAGCGCGGGGCCGCCCCCCGACGCGGCATCGATGTCGATGCCGGACAAGTCGAAGCGGACCGGGAAGATCGAGGTGAACCAGCCGACGGTGCGCGACAGGTCCGCACCGGGCACAATGCCCTCTTCGCGGCCGTGGCCCTCCAGGCGGATCAGCAGCGAATCGTCGCCGCGGGTGCCCGCCCGGCGCGCCCGCCACTTCGCGGTCGCCAGCGCGAGCGCGGTGAGCAGGCCGTCGTTCACGCCGCCGTGGAACAGCGCCGGAACCGTGGTGAGCAGGGCCTTCGTGACCTCGGGGGACACCTCGACCCGAAGCTTCTCGACGACGCCGGAGGTGTCGATCGCCGGGTCCATCGGACGCTCGGTCAGCAGCGGATCCGCCGCGGCGACCACCGAACGCCAGTAGTCGAGTTCGGCCACCCGCTCCGTGCTGTACGCCGCGCGCTCCAGCGCGTGCGCCCATGCGCGCATCGACGTGGCCGGTGCGACCAACTCGAGCGTCTGGCCCGCGGTGCGCTGGCCCCAGGCCATGACGAAGTCCGGCACCAGGATGCGCCACGAGACGCCGTCCACCACGAGATGGTGCGCGAGGACGATCAGTCGTCCGGCACGGTCGGCGGACGAGGGGTCGAGCCAGACGAACCGGATCACCACACCCGCAGCCGGGTCGAGCCGGTCCAATGACGCATCCAGTGCGGCTGAAGCGATCTCGACCAGCTCGGCGTCCGCGACGCCCGCGTCGAACTCGGTACGGTCGATCAGCGCGTCCACCTCGACGCTGCCCGGTGCGGCGGTTTCGACGATCCAGTCGCCGCCGTCGCGGTACAGGCTCGCCCGCAGCATGTCGTGCCGGTCGATGACTGCGCCGACCGTCGCGGCGATGCCCGCGCGGTCGATGCCGACCGGTAGTTCCAGCGCGAAGGTCTGGTTGAACCGACCGAACGCACCGCGCCGCTCCGCCATGAACCGCACGATCGGCGTCAACGGCATCGTGCCGACACCGCCGCCGGGCAGCTCGGCGAGCGTCGCGGCCGAAGCCTCGGCCGTCTCGACGGTTTCGGCGACGGCGGCCAGGCCCGCGACCGTGCGCTGCTCGAAGACGTCGCGCGGCGTGAACACCACACCGCGCGCCTTGGCCCGCGAGACGAGCTGGATAGAGACGATGCTGTCGCCGCCGAGCGCGAAGAACGAGTCGTCGAGGCCGACCCGCTCCAGGCCGAGCACTTCGGCGAACACCGCCGCTATGGTCTCCTGCACCGGGTTGACCGGTGCGCGGAAGGAACGAGTCTGTGCCGCGGGCGCGGGCAGCGCACGGCGGTCCAGCTTTCCGTTGACGGTCAGCGGAATCCATTCCAGCCGCACCATGGCCGAGGGCACCATGTAGGACGGCAGCTCCTCGGCGGCGCCGTCGCGGACCTCGTCGAGCACCGGCTCCACGCCGGGTTCGGCGACCACGTAGGCCACGATCCGCTGAACACCGGGTTGGTCCTCACGCACGATGACCGCCGCCTGGGCGACGCCGGGTTGAGCGAGGATCGCCGACTCGATCTCGCCGAGCTCGATGCGGAAACCGCGCACCTTCACCTGGTCGTCGGCCCGACCCAGGTACTCCAGTTCGCCGAAACGGTTCCAGCGCGCGAGGTCGCCGGAGCGGTAGAGCCGCGAGCCCGCCACGTCCGTCATCGGGTCGGCCACGAAGCGGGTGGCCGACAGATCGGGGCGGCCGAGGTAGCCGCGGGCCAATTGCGGTCCCGCCACGTATATTTCGCCCGCAACGCCGACTGGGACCGGCCGCAGCCTGCTGTCCAGCACGTACACCCGCAGACCGGCGATGGCGCGGCCGACCACGCTGCCGGAGGCGGCCGCGATGGTCGCGGCGTCCAGCGCGCGATAGGACACGTGCACCGTGGTCTCCGTGATGCCGTACATATTGACCAGCACCGGCGCCTCGGCCGCTGAGCCCGCGGAGCGGCCGACGGATCCGGCGCCGTGGCGCGCGACCCAATCCGACAGCCTGCGCAGCTCCAGCGCCTCGCCGCCGAACACCACGTAGCGCAGCGCCAGCGGCGCGGCATCGGGCGCGGCATTCCGGTCCGCCTCCGCCAGCTGGTAGAACGCGGACGGGGTCTGGTTGAGCACCGTGACCTGTTCAGCGCGCAGCAGTTCCAAAAAATGCTCAGGCGAGCGCGAAGTGTAGTAGTCGACCACCACCAGGGTGCCGCCGAACAACAGCGGACCCCACAGCTCCCACACCGAGAAGTCGAAGGCGTAGCTGTGGAACAGCGTCCACACATCGTCGGGTCCGAATCCGAAGTCGCGGTCGGTGTTCGCGAACAGCCGTACCACGTTCCGGTGCGCGACGGCGACGCCCTTCGGGCGGCCGGTCGAGCCGGAGGTGTAGATCACGTACGCGACATGGTCCGGCATGAGCGCGGCGCGCCGGTCGGCGTCCGTGATCGGCGCGTCCTCGGCATCCTCGACGTTGCCGGTTTCCACGGCGAAGCCATCCAGCACGACGGTGGGCAGGTGCGCCGGAACGGTCACGGTCACCTGGACCGTGGAATCGAGGATCACGCTGGTCGGCTGGGAATCCGCGAGCACATAGGCAATGCGGTCGGCCGGGTAGGTCGGATCGACCGGCACGTACCCGGCGCCGGTCTTCACCACGGCCAGCAGCGCGACCACCAGGTCCAGCGAGCGCGGCAGGATCACCGCGACCAGCGACTCCGGTCCCGCACCGTCCTTGATCAGCCTGCGCGCCAGGACATTCGCGCGCTGGTCCAGCTCGGCGTAGGTCAGTTCCTCCACACCGAAGCGGGCCGCGATACGGTCCGGGTGCGCGACGGCCGCCGCGTCGAACAGCGACACCAGCGTGGTGTCCCGATCGGCGAACATACCCGTACGAACCTCGACGGCGCCGGAGGACACCCAGCGCTGCGAGACGTCAAGGCGCTCGGTCTCGCCGAGCAGATCGATGTCGCCGATGGCGATCTCCGGATCGTCGGCGACGCCGCGCAGGATGCGCACGAAACGGTCGGCGAAGCAGGCAACCGTTTCCGGATCGAACAGTTCGGTGGCGTAGTTCCACGACAGCGAAAGACCACCGTCGGTGGCCTCGCCGACGGTGAGCTGAACGTCGAATTTGGCTGTGCCCGGGTCGAATTCGACGACTTCGAGGTCCAGACCGGGCATCGCGACGGTGCCGATGTCGGACGCCGAGGCGGCCTCGAAGGTCAGCGCGACCTGGAACAGCGGATGATGTGCCTGCGAGCGCGTCGGGCTGAGCACGTCCATCAGCCGCTCGAACGGCACGTCGGCGTTGGCGAAAGCGGCGAGGTCGGTGCGGCGCACCTGGTCCAGCAGCGCGCCGAAGGGGGCCGCAGGATCGACCTCGCTGCGCAGCACCAGTGTGTTGACGAACATGCCGACGACGTCGTCGAGCGCACGTTCGCCACGGCCGGCGATCGGCGTGCCGATCGCGATGTCGGTGCTGTTGGACAGCCTTCCCGCCCAGGCGGCGAGCGCGGCGTGCACCACCATGAACAGCGTCACACCGCGCGCGCGGGCGAGCTCGGCCAGCGCGCCGTGCAATGCGGCGTCGACCGAGAAGTTGTGCGTGCCACCGGCATTGGAGGCGACCATCGGGCGGGGGCGGTCGGCGGGCAGCTCGATCTGGTCGGGCAGGTCGCGCAGCTGCTCGGTCCAGTACCCGATCTGCTGTGCCGCGACCGATTCCGCGTCGTCCTCGGCGCCGAGCACGTCACGCTGCCACAGCGCGTAGTCGGCGTACTGCACCTCGAGCGGGGTCCACGAGGGAACCTCGCCGCGGGTGCGCTCGGTGTAGGCGAGCACCACATCGCGCAGCAGCGGGCGCAGCGAGAAGCCGTCCGCGCTGATGTGGTGCATGACCAGCACCACGACGTGGTCGGTCTGCGACACCGCGAGCAGGCTCGCCCGGAACGGGATCTCGCTGGTCACGTCGAAGTGGACGCTCGCGAGTTCGACGATCCGCGCGGGCAGCTCGTCGGCGGCGACGGGTTCGGTGACCAGCTCGACCGCCGCCGCCGCGGCGGGCAGAACGCGCTGGTAGCCGGTGCCCTCCACCTCGGGGTAGACGCTGCGCAGCGCTTCGTGTCGCGCGAGCACGTCGCCGATCGCCGCGCTGAGCGCGGCCACGTCGAGGTCACCGGTCAGCCGGATGGCGATCGGGATGTTGTTCACCGCGGTGCGGTTGTCGAACCGGTTGAGGAACCACATCCGCTGCTGGGCGAGCGACAGCGGAACCAGCTCGGGGCGCTCCTGCGGAACCAGCGGCGCTCGGCCGCCCTGTCCCACGGCCGATTCCACCTTCGCCGCCAGCGCGACGACGGTGGCGGCCTCGAACAGCGCGCGCACCGGCACCTGGGTGTCCAGCGCCTCGCCGAGCCTGGCCGCCACCTGGGTAGCGACCAAGGAGTTGCCGCCGAGTTCGAAGAAGTCGTCATCCAAGCCGACTCGTTCGACACCGAGTACCTCGGCGAAGGTTTCGGCGACGATCTCCTGTACCGGTGTGACCGGCGCACGAAATACTCTGGCCTCGAAACTCGGGGCAGGCAACGCTTTACGGTCCAACTTGCCCGATACATTGAGCGGGAACTCATCGAGCACCAGATAGGCCGACGGCACCATATACGCGGGTAGTTGTCCGCCCAGCGCGGCCTTCACCGACTCGATATCGACCACGCGGCCCGGGTCCGCGACCAGGTAGGCGACCAGCTGATCGCCGAGACGATCATCCGGACGCACCACCACAACCGCCTGCGCCACGGAGTCCGACGCCGTCAACGCCGACTCGATCTCACCGAGCTCGATACGCAG